>JAKQKY010000118.1 GCA_029560415.1 Bacteroidota bacterium
GTTTTCAAAACTAAAGTCACCATTGTCCTTTGTAAGCATTCCTCTCAGGATCGAATCTTTTTCCATTGGCTGTGAGCTGTCCGCAGGCAAAACCAGCAATTGTACCGAAGCAGCTGTTAAACCCTTTCCGGTGCGGCTATCGAGTATCTTGCCATATATCCTGCTGATATTGGTTTTGATCGATGGCATGTCAACAGCTCCAACAGGAGGCTCCATCTCTGTTTGTGCCTGCAAAGCGATCAAAGGAAACTGCATTAAAACTATAATATAGAGTATTTTCATAAAGTACCTTTAGCTGCAGAAATTGCAGTTATTGAATAGAACTGCAAAGCTACTCCATAAGAGTGGCGATGCGACGAAATCAACTACAGCCTGTACAATAATAGAACCACTTGTAAAGTAATGTACCTGCAGCCCGTTACTATGGTCCAGAGATTTTGTTTAGGAAGACTGACTTTGTAGGTTTTTGTCTTTACTGGCACTTAGCAACAGGAAAATAGCTCCGGCTGTAATGCATACATCGGCAAAATTGAAAATGCCGGTACGCAGATCGCCGATACCAATATTCATAAAGTCGGTAACATGCCGGTCGAAAACAATCCGGTCATAGATATTTCCCAATCCGCCCGCCACCATCAGGTTAAACGAAACCAGCTTTGCATTGCTCATCTCTCCTGAATGTTTGATAGCATATCCTGCCATCAATAAAATGATAGCAAGTGGCAACATACCCAGCAGCCAAAAACTGGCAGCTTGTGGCAGGCTGTCACCCATGCTGAGTGCAGCGCCCGTATTTTCGGCATATTGAAAGCGTACTGTATCGTTTAAATAGGTAAGCGGTGCTTTATCTTTTAAATGTTCCTTTGCCAGTTCTTTACTTGCCCTGTCCCAACTGATAAGTGTAAGAGAACTTATACAGAACAATAAAATTTTCATTCCTCTTTTCATATTGCAAATCATTTATTGAAACGCTGATAAAACCGATGAAACGTATCGAACAAAAAAAATCCGCACGGCTCCGTTCTAGCCGCCCGATCCGTGTTTCTATCCATTACTTCAATTGCCTTTTATACAACTGCACCGTGTTTTCCAATCCATAATACAAAGCATCACAGATCAACGCATGCCCGATAGATACTTCCAGTAAACCGGGTACTTCCTCTGCAAAATATTTCAGGTTGTGCAGGTCAAGATCATGCCCTGCATTGATGCCCAGTTTGAGTTCGGTCGCCTTATGAGCAGCGGCGGTATACACCTGTACCGCATCCCTGTTTCCGGCGGCATATTCCCGGGCATATTCTTCTGTGTATAATTCAATACGGTCTGTTCCCGTAGCTGCGGCACCTTCCACCATTTCAATCAAGGGATCTACAAAAATGGAAGTACGTATACCTGCATTTTTAAATACCGCAATCATCCTGATCAGGTAATCTTTATGTTCCACCGTATTCCAGCCATGGTTACTGGTAATCTGACCCAATGCATCCGGCACCAGGGTTACCTGCGCCGGTTTTGTTTCCAGCACCAGTTGTACAAATTTTTCTTCTGTGCAGTTGCCTTCAATGTTCAGTTCTGTTGTTATCACTTTTTTTAAATCCGGCACATCACGGTAACGGATATGTCTTTCATCCGGTCTTGGATGCACCGTGATGCCATCAGCACCAAAGCGTTCAATATCCAGTGCTGTTTTTACCAGGTCAGGGTTGTTACCTCCGCGGCTGTTGCGTAAAGTGGCAATTTTGTTGATGTTTACCGATAATGTTGTCATGTGGCAAAGGTAAACCGCTCCGCATCTAAAGGGGGACTTTAGAGCATTTAATTTTGTAAAGCCGCTGATTAGCCGGGGTAAAAAAAATGCTTCATGTACTTGAAGCGTTTTCCGGGGTCATTTTATAACAGTATGTTCAGACAATTTTGACAGCACTTTCCAATGCCAGTTCCATCATGGGCAGCAGGGCTTTTTCCCGCTGGTCGGCGCTGATGAATTCGTGTGTGGGAATAATGTCACTTACGGTGAGCAGGGTGGCAGCGTTCTTTCCCAGGTGTTTGGCATTGGCAAACAAAGAAAAAGCTTCCATCTCTACCGCATTGCAATGGTGTTCTTTGGCTACTTCGGGAGTGCCGGGGGCTGCACGGTAAAAGATATCGCTGCTGTGTATGTTTTCATTTTTTATAGTCAGTCCTTTTTCAACCGCCGTTTGTTTAATGATATCAAAAGCATTTCCCTGGTGGGGGATGGCTGAGCCTTCAATACCCCAGGCGTATTTGGCAAACGTGCTTTCGCTGGCTGCCACATCCACATTGATCAGGTCAAATAATTTAAGGTCGGTAGAATATGCGCCGCAGGTGCCAATACGCATGATGCAGTCTACACTATATTCCGTATACAACTCATAACTATAAATGCCGATTGATGGGCAACCCATACCGCTGGCACCAACAGTCACTTCTTTTCCTTTATACGTTCCGGTGAAATAATAAATATTCCGGGTGCTGCTCACGAGTTTTACATACTTCAAAAAATTGTCCGCCACGTATTTGGCCCTCAATGGATCTCCGGGCAACAAAACTACTTTAGCAATTTCTCCCGGCTTGGCGCTGATGTGTACACTCATAAAACTTCTTTTTAGGGCGGCTAAGATATGGGATTTGTTGTAAGCATTTTAAGTTTTGCTAAGCTTTTGCTGGTTTAAGTTGTTACTTTTTGCTTGCCTCCCGATATACATCGGAATAACCAAAAAGGGCCCCGAATCCCGATTTCGGGATGGTACCCTGATGTAACACTGTGTTACTGTAAACTCAAATTCAGTTCCCTGAATACGAAGAGTATGAAATTTTAAAACACTTTTAATAGCACAACACGTAATAAATTTAATCAATCAATAAAATGTCTCAAGTATAAAATTTGATCAGGAATTTTTATTTCTTGTCCGTTTTTGGATATTCCCTCCAGGTATAACTTTTATGAACGATCTTCCAGGAACCTTCATATTTCAGTAATAGAAAATAATCGGTAAATATGCGCCAATTGGGAATGACGATCTCGGCCTTGGCAATGGCAGCATCTTTTTCATAATCGATGGAAATGATCCGGCCGATCCTGTTTGTTTTTTCTCCTTTCTTCACATTCGCAATATATTCGGCCCCGGAACGTATCCTTAAACTGTCTTTATCTGTAACGGTGAATAAGTTAAAAGATGGATGAAAAACTTTTTTTAATCGTTCAGGATCTCCATTTGCCGTGCCTTCAATATAGCTCATTAGGGTTTCGGTTATTAAACTGATCTCTGAGCGGCTGTTATCAGTTTGTGCTTTCGAATGAAATGATCCGGCCAGGAGTAAACCTGTTATTAATAAGTGAATTGTTTTCATGCAGTGAATGATTGATTTTCAAAATAAAAATACACGAAGCCTTCTTCTTAAAGATGTGAAATTATTTTGTAAAATCAAAAATATTTCCATTTATCTTACCTGGGATTTAGAATGAGTCGATAATCATCTTCTTACTGATCATCATGCCAGCACTGGTTCCCATAGCAACAGCATTGGCAACAGTTCGCATTTTGGCTGCATTGTCCCCGACAGCAAAAATTCCTTTGATATTAGTTTCGTAAAATTGGTCAATGCCGATATAGCCTTCTTCTGTTAAACCGCATCCCATTTGTTGAGGAATTTTACAATGTTGTTCAAATGGCCCTGGCGCATAGAGGGCATTGAGCGTGGCGCTGGTACCATCTTTGAAAATAATTTCCCGGAGATGTCCTTCGTTGTGCACAAGGCGTTGAATTTCCTTTTCTTCAATATTCACTTCATGCTTTTGAAGTTTCTCTCTTTGAATTGATGTGAAACCTGCTTTACCGTTGCTGTACAAAGTGAGATCTTTTGTCCAGTTTGAAATAAGCCTGGTGAATTCGAAACCGGTATCGCCATTTCCAAGGATGCCGGTTTTCTGATGCCTGACTTCATATCCATGACAATAGGGGCAATGAATCACAGAGATGCCCCAACATTCCGGAAGTCCATCAATGGCTGGCAATAGATCTTTGATGCCTGTTGCAAAAATTATTTTCTTTGTCTCAAAGATTTCACCGGTGGCCACTTTAATTTGAAAACCAGTTTCTGTTTTATTTCCTTCAATGGCTGTGCCTGTGAAAAACTTCACCGTATCATACCTGCTCACTTGCAGGCTGGCAATGGCCGCAATTTCTGCAGGCTTTTTACCATCGTTGGTTAGAAAATTATGCGAATGAGGAGTTTGACGGTTGCAGGGTTTCCCATTATCTATGATCAATACGTTCTTCATCGCTCTTCCAAGTGCCATTGCCGCTGCTAGTCCGGCATAGCTGCCACCTACGATTATTACATCAAACGTTTTGTTGCTGGTCATTATGTTATTTTTTGAAAATTGCTTTAGGGAAGACGGCATGATCATCATTATAGCTGCCTGGCTGCTAAACCTGATAAAATCCCGCCTGGGTATAGGCTGCATAGGTTACCTGCTATTGGATTTATTATTTTTAGTTTGGATCCTGTTCATGATAACCTCTACCAGGGGCATGCCTGCAAAAGTTACCCACGGCACCAACGAAACCGTTAACAGGAATGTTCGTTGGTATAAAGGCAATGCCGATAAAGGTTCACCAAACAAGTAAAGAAACAAGGTGATTGATGGATAAATGACCACCCAGATCTTCAGGGTTGCCATCCATTTCATTTTTGTGTTCATACAAATCGTTTTTTAAAATGTAGATATTGATGAATACAAAAGTAATTACGGTATTGGTGTTTGCGGTAGGACAAATGCCCAGTTATACAGGATTTCTAATTAGAATCGGGAATGTCTTTTTTAGAATAAACGGATAACCTGGGATAACTAACTCTTACGCATATTCCATTCCCTTTTCAGCATTGCATACTGATATTCACTTCCCCATTTGCCTTTGAAAAATACATTTTCAATAAAATGTCCTTCCTGCCGGAAACCAATGCTTTTTAAAAGATTGATGGAAGCCAGGTTTTCTGCATCAACAATTTCCGACACCCGGTGAATATTCTTTTGATCAAATAAAAATGTTAGAATACCAAGCATGGCTTCTTTTGCATATCCCTTTTTTTGTTCCAGGTGAGAGATCGTGATGCCAATCTCTGCGATCCTGGTATCGTATTGATCCAGTTTGATGGCACAATCACCCACGAGCTTACCGTACTCTTTGTTTTCAATGGCGTATTGTACCCATTCACCGGCTTTACCAAATTGCTTTGCTGCATTATCCCTGATAAAATTTCCTGCTTCTTCCAGGGTCATTACATCAAAGCCCTGGTACCTGGTTACTTCAGGGTTTGAGCGGTATACATGAAAATCGGCCTGGTCGTTTAATGTAAGATGGCGGATGATCAGCCTGTCGGTTTCTATATTCAAAAGTTCCATGGTTTAAAAATTGATTCTTTATCTTTTAATGGAAGCTATTTTGTCAAATGTTAATATACTCAAATTCTGCAGATTTTGCAATCAGGTAATTAGCAATTTGCCGGCTTATTTATTATCCATTAACAATGCTTCAAGCTTTTGTTTTGTTTCGGGAATTAATTTAAGGGACAAAGTTTTTTTGAAACTCTCAATAGCTTTTATTTTTTCCCCTTTCGCCAGGTACAGGTCTCCCATTCCATCATAACAATTAGCCGATTCGGGGTAGTTTGTAATATTCAGTTTAAACAATGCTTCTGCTTTAATAAATTGTTTTTGTCTCAACATATAATAAGCAAGACCATTTACCAGGCTTTCAGCTGGTTTAACGGGATAGCCAATTTGCTCAGAAACATTATTATAGTGCGTTACCAATAAAGAGTCCATTTTAAAATTTGGGTTGTCTAATTCACTATTATATATTTTAAGTTTATAATAGTCAAAAATAAAACGGAGGGCATCATACTCACCAATTAACCTGACGGAACTGTGGTCGTCATTTTCATAATATGCGTGCCTGAAACGCAATTGGTTTGTTTTGTTTTTGGAAATATCTTTAATGAAATCAAGATTGCTTCGGATAAGTTCAGTACCCTCGGTAGTATCTTTTTGAACTTTTAGAGTATCCATTCCTTTTTCCATCCGGTTTGCCAAAGCTATAAACAAGGTCTTCCCTTTGTAATTTCTATTTGATAAAACCGTCTTGGCTTCTTTTACAATCTGCTGATCGTTCCACCATAAAGCACCATCCAGAGAAATATAGGCATTGAATAGATCCGGATGATTTATCAAGGTGTTCACAACAGTGAGGCCGCCAACCGAGTGTCCAATGAAGATCTTAAAAGAAGCTGTTGGATAATTTGATTCGATGAATGGCATCAATTCATTTTCCACGTACAGCATGAATTTTTCTCCATTGCCGGTGATACCAGGCATTTCCTTATCTGTACCAAATGTAAGATCCTTCATGCGGGCTGGATGCAAGATCCCAACTACGATCATAGGCGGACAAAGCCCTGCGTTGCTCATGAATTCGGTCATACTAACCATGTCATTAAAATTTGCATCCCCGTCTAATAAATATATTACCGGGTAACGCCCCTTCCCGGTATTTCCGGTACCTCCATTGCTGGTTGGAATATGGATCCAGGCTGTACGCTGTTCACCTAATATTTTTGATGCTAAACTCTTTTCAAATCCGGTTATAAACGGATTGTTTTCCTGTGCTTTGGCACAAAAGGAGAAAAGTAACATGGCGAAAAAATAAAAAAATGTTTTCATAGCGTATTTGAAGAAAGATTTCGCATGTTGCCTGGCGGCTTGGATCGGCACAGCTGCATTAATGTTTGATCTTCTTTTCATATGCCTGGTTTTTATTTTTAAAATGGTAGTTTCTTTTTACTTATGAGGTCTATTAACAGCGATCAGGCCAGGTGCCTGCTTTGTATCCTGGTTTTACTGCTACGCTGAATATTCCAAAGATCAATTACGGTAAATTTCTTTGAAGGAATAAAATTGGTGGCAACCGTTTCTTTTACTGTTGAAGCTAGTTTAATTAACTGGTCTTTGCTCATTTTGGCGAAGTTTACATTTGTTTGTTCTTTCATGATGCGTTTATTTAATTTATTTAATGATCAGCAAAATTATTTATTGCATGATACAGCCGATAGGACAATCAGATAGTTGAATTGGATTCTGCTGAAGTTTTAGAAATTGCTCACATGTTGTTATTTGCCGGATATGATTTCAGTAGGCCTGAATCCTTTTACAACAAGGTACATACCCAATGAAAATTCCCATATAGCAATAGGAATGGCAAATAATCCTGTTGATGGCTCACGCTGACCGACATATCCGAATAAAACAGCGAGATCACCAGCTATTAACAATGCTGCACCTGCAAACCCTATAATGGGTAGTATCCGGGGCACCAGACGAGACCGGTAAAGCAGGTATCCAAGTAGGATGCCGTTGATTGCGGGTATGAAACTTTGTCCTACCAGGAATATCCGGTCATACATGGCCACCAATGCCTGGCCAGTGACTATTGCATTAGATCCGGCTCCTGCCTGGTGCAAGGTTGCCGCAGATAAAAGAAATGCAACTCCAACAAAAATGGTACCCGCTTCCAGTATCCTGGTACCCACAAACCCAAGTGCAACGGCTTCCTGTTGTTTTTTAAGAACCGGGTATAAAGCAACGCCAGTACCAATGCAGGCAAGGGCCACGATGATCTCGAGGATCACCCCTGTGAAGAGCGACGTATCTGTGCCATTACTTAGCATGTAGTTAGTATCATGAACCGGAGCATACAATGCCAGGGTAGGGATCGAAACAAAACTGAGCAGGTAAAAAAATCCAGCTGCCAGGGATGATTTGCGCATAGCACTCATTGAGATGCTTGCAATCTTATCCGCGGAGATTGCCGGTTGGCTAATAGTTTGCATAAATTATTTTAACGGTGATCGGTAAACGAAATGTTTGTGTTGAATGAGTGATCCTGTAAAAGGAACATCATATTACTTTCTTCCAAGTGGATTTCTTTTCCATGGTTTTGAAAAATGTGCACTGATCATCAGGCCCCTGTTATAAATTTCCTTGTCATACGATAGATTCGTTAATCCATGCACATAACGGATGTCCAATGCGATACGTTTTTCTTTGAAGGGGAACTCAAATCCTCCACCAACCTGGATGCCAGCTTCCCATCTTCTAAAACCTTCAGCATTATTGGCAAATGAAAGTTTGCTCGATAGATCATTGATTTCCCTTTTGCCACTAAGATTGTAGGCAATGGAAGGACCAGCATTGAAGTAAAATTTGCCGGCATGAAAACGAGCCAGTACCGGTAATTCCAGCGTATTAAAATGAAGAGAAGATTCGGTGGTTGTTAATGGATTGTTGGCTTTCAATTTGCCACCTTTGCGCACAAAGTAAAATTCTGATACAAGGGAAAATGATGGAGTAATACCTGCCTGGAAAGATGCACCGGCTTGTATCCCTTTTGAAGATTTTTTGAAATCCGACAAGGCACTGTTGGATTCGCCGTAATAAATGTTTGTGCTGGTTACATTCACTATAAGGTCGAAATAAGTTTTGGTCGTCTTTTTTTCCTTTTTGACGGGCACGTTTGCGTTTACATTGGATTGACCAATGCAGGCAGATGATAGGAAGATCATGGCCAATAGGATGGTAGTTTGTACTGTTTGTTTCATGATAGTTTTGTTTAATTGTTTATCTGGAACAAAAGTATATAACTGAGGGTGGGCCTGCAATTCAGCTATGCGAAGTGGGTGGGATTGTCTGCCAAATGAGAATTTTGATCTGCCAAATGAATGCTGATTATGCCTTGTTGTTAATGATCTGCAGGAAAGCTTCTTTGTAAGTTTCTGAAACGGGGATCAATTGATCGCCGATCTTTATCCTGCTGCGTTCGATGGAATCAATCTTTTGAATGGCCACCATGTACGATTTATGTACCCGGCATACAAGGTGAGCCGGGAGCATTTGTTCCAGTTCTGTAAAGCCCTGCAAGGTCATTATCTTTTTAGTGGTCGTATGAATACGCAGGTAATCTCTCATGCCTTCGATGTATAGGATATCCTGAATCATGATTTTTTCGAGTCTATTTTCTGTTTTCACGAAAATATAATCCACGGGTTTATCAACAGCACGTTGACTCAGGTTTTCCTGTGCCTTATTCACTGCCTGTAAAAAGCGATTGAAGGTAAAAGGTTTTAACAGGTAGTCTGTGATCCTAAGTTCATAACCTTTTAAGGCATATTCCTGGTAGGCGGTTGTAATGATCACCTGGCTGTTGATATTGGTTGTTTCCAATAATTCTATACCCGATAATTCATCCATGTTAATGTCGAGGAATAGCAGGTCAACTTTATGATTGTTGAGATAAGCCAGGCCTGTTAGTGCATTGTCGAATGTACCGCTCAATTGAAGGAAGGGAACTTTGTTTACAAAGTCCTTTGTTTTTTCTAAGGCCAGTGGCTCATCTTCAATGATGATGCAGGTAAGTTTATCCATGGGGAATCGTTAATTGTATGCTGTATAGATCGGCTGTTCTGTTAACTTCCAGCCTGTGTTTGCCGGCATAGATCAGGTTTAGCCGTTTTTCGATAAGTTCATTGCCCAACCCGCCAACCGTTTGATGAACTTTTAGTTTTGAATCAAATTTATTTTCACATATCAATTCCACCGTGTCATCCTTGATGAAGATATGAACAGAAATAGCATGTTCAATCTTCTTATTATTGGCATGCTTGAAGGCATTTTCAATAAAAGGAATAAACACCATGGGGGCAATGGTTTTGTTCCCGATATTTCCATTTATGGTAAGATGCACATAATTTTCGTTAGCCGTTCGTATTTTTTGCAGGGCAATGTACTTCTCAATGTATTCAATTTCTTTAGACAGAGAGATATTATCCGCCTTTGTTTCATACAAGATAAACCGCATGATATCTGATAGTTTATTCAAATAATCTGATGCAGCTACTACATCTTTTAGAATCAGGGCATCGATATTGTTGATTGTATTGAATAACAGGTGCGGATCCAGCTGGAGTTTCACCAGTGCCATTTCCATTTCATGATTTTTCTCTTTCAGGCTCTCCTTCAGTTTGATTTCATTGAACCAGGTGATGAATCCATTGATCACTAATGCTACAATACCACAAATGACGCCGATAAATGTCATCACTATGATGACCGTTACAGCGGTTGAACGACCGTTCCTACCTCCTTTGTCCATATCAGCTACGCTACCCGATTCAATAAAATAACGGAGCAGAATATACGCCAATATGGCTGCAACCATGGAGATCAGTATTCCAACAGCCAGGGAAAGAACATATCTTTTTTGTTGTAAATATTTGGGAAACACGACGAAATAGTACATAAAATAGGAGATGACTGAAGGTATAAACGCAAAGAGGAACAAAGTTTTCACTGCGTTCATGATCCGGGCATCCTGGTTTGTTGCATGTGTAATTGTTCTGTAATAAACGGCAAGAATAATGGCTGCTAATATCACGTAGCACAGCCAAAATCCTATATGTAACAAAACCACAAAAGATTTCTTCATGATTTAAAATTACCAACTAAAAGTAGATAGTTGTGAAGTTCATTCAGCAAGCATTCTGCAAACTGGCCTTATTGGTCTGCCAATTAGCTATAATTGATTGTAAACAGAAGAATGAAGTGGCAGGTTGACTGCATCAAAAAACCATCGCAGGCCAGAATCGATCATGGCCTGCGGTTGGAATGGTTTTCAAGGAAATATTTCAATAAGGTTTTATAACCTGCCCAGTATTAGCGCCAAATACGCTTTTGCGAAATCCAAATTCCAGTTGTTGCATGGTTACCGGAATATCACCGGGGAAATAAGGAAAATATTGCGGGGAATTTTCAATGACAGTAGGACTAACGGCATTGATACGGATACCATTTTCCAATTCAATGGCAGCGGCTCTTACAAAGCCCTCCACCGCTCCATTGGCGGCCGATGCATTGGCGAAATTCTTTTGGGGATCATGCGATAAAGCGCCGGTGATCAATGTAAAGGAACCTTTAGGGTTGATGTAATGCTGGCCGATCAAAACCAGGTTGATCTGTCCCATCATTTTTCCTTCCACACCCTGCCTGAATTCCTTATCGGTCAGTTTTTTCCAGGGACCCACATAGGTAGGACCTGCCGTGGAAATAAGGGCATCAAAACTTCCCACTTTTTTAAACATCGCTTCAATCGATTCGGGAGAAGTAATGTCTACAGATATGTCACAACCTTGCTTAGCGGCGGTGATCACTTCATGGTCTTTTGTAAAGGCGGATGCCAGGTATTTTCCCATCGTACCCGATGCGCCAACAATAATAATTTTCATTTGTGTAATGTTTAAAAGATTGATTACACAAAAGTATTTCTGAGAAAGGCTGGTACAGCAGGACGAATAAGTACTTGTACAGGACTTATGTAAAATGTTGCCTGAAAGCTTCAGGAGATTGGCCTATGTGTTTTTTAAAGAACCGGATAAAGTACGAATAGTCTTCATAGCCAAGCTGGTCTGCTATTTCTTTCACCTGGTTGTTGGTGGCCAGCAGGTATCGTTTAGCCTCCAGTATGATTTGTTCGTTGATCAGGTCGGATGCTGTTTTTCCAATGGATGATTTTGTGATCTCATTTAACTGGTAAGGGGAGAGGTTCATCAAAATGCAGTATTGAGAAACTTGTTTGTGAGTGGCGATGTGTTTTTCAACCAACGCCTGGAATTCTTCATAGCGTTCCTGCGTGTAGGGGTTAGCGGTAGTTTTTACCGTTTTAGGATTGGGGCTTTCCCGCACAAATTCAATAAAGAAAATATCGAGACTTGCCCTGATGATATCCTGGTAACCATCTTCACGATAGTTATATTCCTGTAACATCGTCGTTAATATATTCATCAATTTGTTGAACCGGGTTACCTGAAGCTTACAATAGTTTTTATTGCTTGCCTTTCTTAGCCGCTGACCTGCCAAATGTTCCCTTGGATGATAAAAGCCCGTGTTGAATTCTACCAGGAAACCAGTGCTCCCGGATTTCAATTCAAGTTGATGTACCTGGCCGGGGCGTAAAAAGAAAATGGTATGATCCGTTACTTTATAAGAAGTGAAGTCAATGTCATGATGTCCATTTCCTTTTTGAATGGCCAATATAAAATAGAAATCGTGCCGGTGAAGGTCATGGACCAGGTCCTTGCCTGCAAGAATATCTTCCACACTCCGTATTTTAAATCTTTCGGAAGAAGGCAGTTCATGATGACTTGTGTTGATCTGCCTGACTGGAATTTTCTTCATATTTTATTTAATTACAAAGTTATTCTCATTACTAAAAAAACGGCTTTAGCAACTTTGAAGTTAATAACTAAAAACCAGATTACATACGCCGGAAGTTGACCTGGGGTGCAGTAAAAGCAGGGTGGGAGGGCCGCCAAACAGCCATTAAAATATCATTTCAATATTCCCTGTTGTCACTTTAAATGTAACGGATACATGTAACGTAAAGCTTACTTTTTTACCATCGCCCGTTTCGGCGGGAATCCAATCTGGACTTTTTTTGATGCAACGGATAAACTCAGCTTCCATTCCGTATCCAACATTAGAAATAGCACCTGTTTCCCGAAGCTTGCCATCACTGTTTACAATGATGCGAACGAGTAGCGGGTAGCTGCCGGCGACTGGTTTATTCGAAAAAATTAGTGCTAAGTTTATATTATTTCGAAGAAAGTCGTGCCATGCTTTTTTTCCACCGGGGAATTCGGGTTTCCTTTGCACATCCGATAGATGAACTTCAACATCGTTAAATAGGCTGTCCCTGCTGACTGCCGTTTGAATGGGATCATTTTTTTGTGAAAATGAATCATTCGTGAAAACGGATAAGCAGATAAAAATGATGACGATAGATGTAAAGTGTAACATTTTTTTTTGGGTTGGATGAGGGGTAGAAGATGCAAGATAATGGATGTTGGATACTGGATACTGGATACTGGATACTGGATACTGGAAATATGATCAGGATACAAGATAAAGGATATATGATAACTTATACTTCGATGCAGTTATTTTGTTGATATTGCTGATGTCAAAGATAATAGCTCATTGGTATAAAACCAGAAACGAAGCAACGAGAAACCAGAAACAAGAAACGAACTTTGATACACTGATGACGCGTATTTCACGGATATGCCTAATAGTACAAAACCAGAAACGAAACAACGAGAAACCAGAAACAAGAAACCGGAATAACAGAATCCGGAATTACTTTTCATAAATTTAAACGCCAATGATACAATTCTTCTGATTCCCCGGATTTGATAAACATACATTTTTCAAGCACGCGGAAAGAGGCAGTATTGGTTTTATCAGTAGAAGCAATGATGGCTTTAACCCCGGGTTGCTTCCTGGCCCAGTCAATCATTCCATTTACGATCTCAGTCATATAGCCCTGCTGTTGAAATGAAGGATAGATGCCGTAGCCAATTTCAATTTCTCCCGTTGCATTGGGTTCGCCAACGATACAAAGATCGCCCACCATGGTATTTTCCGTTTTAGAAATGGCCGTCCAAAGTGTGGAGTATAAATAGTTCTTTGTTTTGTCTGCTACATTGGGAAGAATGGTTTGCTCCAGCGCTTCTTTTAGTTCAGCAGAAATGATCCTCGACGAAGGTTTAAGATTCAGTTCGGCTTCGAGTGATTGATCATCTTTTGTATATTTCACCAGCTGTTCATAAGTAAGCGGTTTCAGGATAAGTCTTTTTGTTTCCAGCACGATTTAAATTTTTTGTAATGATTGATTGATTGAAAATATTGGGTTTGAATGTACGTATTGTGATCTCATCTAACTACTCAAAGTTCTCACATAGCTCTTCCAACGGGGTATAGCAAATAGCGTTCATCATAATATTTTGTTTTACTGTAAAACCAGGTCAGGATGGCAAATGGATCATTGGCAAATTTTGCGTCTTTCGCTTTCTTTTCTTCAAATTCTTTTTGCAGGGCGGGCGAATCTTCCAGCATTTTCTTTGCCATCGGCTGTATTACATAGGCTTCCATATATTCTGTACGTTGAAAAACGGCATTGAAAAATCCCCAACTGAAATAGGAATCTTTGGACGATGGTTCAAGCAACAGCATTGCCAGGTCGCCTAATGGCTGATCGGTTGAGATAAAAACTGAACCCGCCGGAAACAGCTGAGTATGCATTTCCGCCGTAGTAGTTGCATTTACCTGCATGCGGCCTTCAAAAGGTTTCGCTTCTCCATTTTCATTTCCAAATTGATATTCATTGATGCGATACATAGAAACCTTTTCTTCACGGGGCTGTGCAATGGTAGTCATCTGGATGCCGTGTAATGCAAGCCTGTTAATAACTTCCTCGCATGCAGCCGGTACCCAATAGCCTTTAGGTCTTTTAACGAATTGAAAGGCTTCTGTTGACAGGTAATTGGCAATGTTCATCGAAACAGGCTTTCCCTGCCATTCAACATAACCTGAATGGGTAACCGAAGATTGCTGTAAGGCAGAAGCAATGCCAAGGAACCGGATGCTATCCGGGGCAGGAGCCAGGTTGTTTTGTTCACTTGTTTTGCTGTCGATGCTGATACGGTTTTTCATTTGAGGAACCTTCCATTCCATGGGAAGACTGTCGGCCCTGAAAGATTTATCCATATCCGTTAGTTTCCGAATGGTTTTACCCTGGATCGCCAAAAATTGCAGCGTGGATTCAAGCAAAACATAGGTGCCCAACACCCTTTGTTTATAAGGTTTTAAGGAGTGATTTTCTACCAGGATAGAAGGCATATGCCGAAGATCACCATAACTATCCGAAAATCTCGGACCGCCGGTGACGATGATATTGCCTTCCGAAAAATCCCGTTCATTGAAAGCATTTAACAATGGACCTGGGATATGTCCTTTGTCCTGTAGTGATTTGTCTACAAAAGGCTTGAACTGATTCTCCAGCCAATCGCCGATGTTTACAGAGTAGCCCTGTTTGCCGAGCCCGCCAAAAGTAATGTCGTACTGGTAATCGGCGCCATCGGTTACATGAATATCCATGTACAGGCTGGGATTGTATTCATTGATCACATTGATAACTGAACGTATTTCCCTCGTATCCAATTTGGCATAATCGCGGTTGAGGTTCAGGTTTTGGGCATTGGTTCGCCAGCCCATGTTTTGCGGACCGCGTTGATTTGGGCGATTATATGGTGAAGAACGTTCATGACCATCGGCATTCAGGATGGGAATGAAAAGAAAGTTCACTTTATCAATAAGTGATTTTTTGTTGCCCATTGCAATATCCCTTAACAACATCATGCCGGCATCTTTACCATCAATTTCGCCGGAGTGAATTCCTGCCTGCGCCAGGAAAAGAGGCTTGCCCGATTTTTGTAGTGATACTGCCGTTTTAATTTTTTCTGTTGAAGCGATGATCATGTAGATCGTACGCCCCTCAACGGTTTTGCCGATCGAAACCATTTTTAATAAAGGAGAAGCGGACGTTAGTTTTTTAAACCAGTCCATGGTTTCAGCATATCCCGGGGTTGAATTAAAATTGGTTTTTTCAGCAGTGGTTATCCATGGATCTGATGCTTTTGCAATGAGGGATTCGCTTTTGCCATGCCAGTCAATTACCGGAGGCAAAATAGATTGAGCTTTGCTGAAAGAAACCGCTAATAACAGGAACGCATATAAGCAGAAACGGGAAGAATTCTTTTTCATTATTGCAGTCTTTGTATGGAACCGGGAAGATAACAACTAAATGCTATATAATATCTAGACTGCTTCACATGCCAATCTGCTGCATTCAGATTTTGCTGATAAAAATAGCATGTCGGTTGCTCCTGGTTAGCCGGGAATATTTTTCCTTTTTAGAAACTTACTTTTTTAGGCTATACTTTTCAGGTTTAGCATTTGTCCGAACTATTGTACCCCTGGCCTCCAGGTCTAGCTTTACGGTTTCACCATACCATTGTACACCTCCCTCAAAACTATCTTTTACAGACTGGTACAAAGCTTCCATTAGTTCGGTATGAGTGAGTTCTTTTTTGGAAAGAATTGCAAGCAATTGCTTTTTGATTGTTTCGTACTTTTTCAATGAAATTTTCTTATTGGTTTTACCTGGCTGGGGGTGAAGAGTTTGAATTTGTTCTTCTTTTATTTTCATATGATCGATGATTATTTGTATGTAATTGTCCATGGCCCCATCGCATTGATCTGTATCGTAGCCCCTTCGGGGCCCACCATCACATAATGTTCCACATGGGCTGCATTCACATAAAAGCTGCCGGCGTTAAATGCTTTTAAACCTGGTGGTGTTCGCTCACTGAAACCAACGGAGATCGTCCCTTCCAAAACGGTTACTACTTCATCCTTTTCATGAAAATGTCTTTTCAGGAATTGGTTTGGTGGCAATTTAAGGCGTATCGCAAATGGACCTTCTTTTTTTATGTCACCGTATAACAAACAGAATGATGTTCCTTTTGGTAAGGTAGATAGAGTGTCAATCCATTTCATCTCCGTCGGAGTAAACTGGATACAGCCTGCAGGTAATGAAAATGATTGAGCAATTGAATGAGCGTAAAAGAGCATTAATGCGAATGAGAAAAGCAGTTTATATTTCATGTGTTTGAATTTAAACCATGGATGAATGGAAAACAAGATATAAAAAATGAATGGTAGAACAAAGGGATGAAAACAGGATACAGGATATAGGGATTTTGAAACACGGATGACACAGATATCGCGGATGATACGGATAAATGCTATTAGAACAAACGAGAAACCAGAGACGAGAAACAGATATAGATTCACGGATGAAACGGATCACGCGGATAACAAGGATAAATGTTATTAGAACAAACGAGAAACGAACAAACAAGAAACCAGAGACGAGAAACGGATATTGATACACGGATTTTACAGATAATCCCAATTAGTACACAACGAGAAACGGTTTAATTATCTCAAATAAATACTCCTGCTCGGAATTTTTACGACTTCTTTGTTTTCATCATAGGCTTCAATCTCATCCACGAAAACTTTATCACCTGGCCTGGATTTCTGTAGCATTTTATGGGTTTGCTCACTGTACTTAGTGCCAACATTCATACTGGTTTCATATATCCCATTAGGCATGAGTAAAGTAATTCTGTATTGCTTGATGACATACATCTTGTGGTTAACGTAGTCAACGATTTCGGGATCGTTGAAAAACACTTCAAGGGCTGGTATAATGGTTTGTCCGAATCCCAAATGGAATACTGGGCTTGCACAATTTGATTTCTTAGTGGTATCCTGGAAAGATACTCTTGAAACAATACTTGATAACTCGTTAAACGGTAAAGCTGCGTTGCTTGTAAAAAAAATGAAACCGATAAGGATAGAACTAAATAAGTATTTCATTTGAATCATTTTAAGGTACAAATAGTATTATTATTGTTGTCTGTTATTCTTCATGCAGCAGCATCCAAGAGGTTCCGAACCGGAAAGCTTTTTCGCAATGCCCGGGATAATTGAGATAGATATCGAGTTTCATAATGACTTAATTAAAACCAACTTTTCCTTTAACAGAATCAAATAATTTTTTTGAATGATAGCCAACGCCATTTTTAAAAACATATAGGATCTTATGCAGGTCAGTGATGTTTTTGGATGGATCCCCATCGATGATAATCAAGTCGGCCGATTTACCTGCATCAATGGTGCCGGTTAGTTGATCAATGCCCAATGCAATGGATCCATTTTGGGTAGCGATCTTAATGGCTTCCAAAGCTGTGAATCCTCCCGCCTCTACCAATAATTCTATTGCCCGCCAGGTGCCATATCCTGCAAGTATGCCGCCATTTCCAGTTGGGTCAGTCCCCACCGTTAGTAAGCCACCCATATCATAAAACATCTTTTCCATGCGGGCCGTTTTTGCAAATGCCTGGTCCATGTCTGTTGGAGCTTTCGCCGACTTGGCAATAACAAGTCTTTTTAAATAATAATCCCTCGTGTCAGGCGACATTGAGTTGATGGCATCTTCATTTGGGTGTGGTTGGGTAGTGGTTGAACCTTCAAATACAGCTAAGGATGAAGTAATGCCCACTTTTTTGTCTATCAAAAATTGAATGAATTGCTTTACACTGTCACTTTGAATGTCAAGTTTCGACAAAGATTTTATGGTCATGCCAGTAGCAGGACGTTCATTTTCTTTTTTACCTTCAGCAAAATCGGAACTGGCTAAAAAACCATGTTCCAGGTTATCTATTCCAAGGGTAGCAGCTTCGCGGTAGGTAACGGCATCAAGATGAGCGGTGAGCTTTAATTTTCTTTTATGCGCAGCGTCTATGGCTGCTTTCAACGTAGGCTTATCTATACCAATATATGCTTTGAAAGACCGGAATCCCTGGTCAGCCCAATAATTTACAAATGCGGCAGCTTCTTCGGGTGTATTGTTTTCCTTCATTTGTGCAAAGCCAGCAATCTTCCCTTCAATATATGGGGCCGTGAGTTCTATAGAAGGGCCGGGTGTCAATCCAAGATCGATGTCTTTTTTTATACGGATATCGGAATAAGGTTCAATGCTGCCACAGGTTCTGATATTTGTTGCACCTGCAGCTAAATACAATCGGGGGAAACTAAAAGGCAATTGCCTTAAGTGAAGATAACGGGGTGTAATGGAGTGTGCAGAGATATACATGTGTTCATGCAGCATCACCAGGCCGGGCATGATCGCTTTACCATGCAGGTCAACAATGTTTGCTCCTTTGGGAAGGATAGCAGCAGCATCATCGCCTACCCAGTTTATTTTTCCCTGGCGGATGATGAGGGTCTGCTTTGGTTTGGCCGCATGTCCTTTACCGTCAATTAAGAGAGCGTTTGTAAATACTGTGATGGAATCATTGAATTCTATATACTTTTTAGTTTCATCACTGAATTTAATTTGTGCAAAGGACGATGAAGAAATAATAATTGCAAAGATGAAGGCCCGTGTAATTTTATACATGTATTTCTTTTTAAGTTCTTTTGATAAGGGTTGAATGCAATACGTTAATTCTCCATTTTTCATTTACTTTCTGTAGTACTACCGTTTCTAACCAATAAACATTTGACTGTTTGCCATTTCTGATTATGTCTGAATGAAGATGATAGGTTGCCCAGGCGGTATGCCCATCAACAGTTGTGCTGACAAATTCAAAAGTGTTGCTCCGCTTGAAATCAGTAGCTGTATTAAGCGTAATTGCTTTGAGGATTAGGGTATCCGCATTCCATATACTACCGTTTTCGAATAAGGTTATGTCTTGTGTACAGCTATTTTTCAGGCTTACCGAATCCCTGTTTGATAAGGCTTCAAAAAGGTTAATTACTATTTGTTGTACGGCCTGCTGATCTTTAGTCCAGGAAGTTTGCGCCTGTATCAAAGCAGAAAATAGGAGGAATAAGAACAGGAGCGAAGTTTTTTTCAATGTTGAGGGTTTAATAAGCTATTGTGTGGAATTGAATTAATTATTATTTACCAACTCAATATCCATGGTTTTTATTAAGTCATGCTCAAAAGAATAGACATGTTTCACTTTACCATCAAACATTACCTGTCCAGCCAAATCTTTTACATGTTGATGAACCTCCACTTCAAGGTTTCCATTTGGTCTTTCTGTAAATCCTGTTGGTTCAACATGGGGATTGATCTCTTTCCATTGTCTTGTCCAGTATGCTTTTATTTCATCATGACCGCTGATATAGCCGCCTTCCCAGGCTTTTGACCATTGCACATCAGGTTGCATGGTGGAAAGGGCTTTGTCAATGTCTCTTTCATTGAAGGAGGCATAGGCTTTCTTAATCAGGGCTTCTAATGTTGTCGGCATAAATATATTTTTTGATGTTTGAATCCTAAGTTTACGGAGTTAAAAGTATTCACTTGCTGTCGGATGATTGTTTTGTTATTCTTTCACAATAATATATTAAAGAAACGAAATATTATGATAACGACCAAGCTGTTTCATCCAAGGAAATGGGTGGTATAAACTGGCATGATACTGGTCTTATTGATTAACGATTCACAACATTATACAATTAAAAAAAACAGATTATGGCCACAAAAACAAAGACTGCAGGCAAGGCAAAAGTTCCCGCCAAGAAAGGTGCTGCAAAGCAATTGGAAGATCTATTTGAAGACGGTTTGAAAGATATTTATTGGGCAGAAAAGGCACTCACCAAAGCATTGCCCAAGATGGGTAAGAATGCCAGTTCACCTGAACTGAAAAAAGCCATTGCCGACCACCTTACACAAACTGTAGAACATGTTACACGTTTGGAAAAATGTTTTGCAGCGATAGGTAAAAAGGCAGTTGCAAAAAAATGTGATGCTATGGCAGGGTTATTAAAAGAAGGAGAGGGGATATTAGAAGAAACAGAACCGGGTTCAGTAAGAGATGCGGGTATCATTGCTGCCTCACAAAAAGTAGAGCACTATGAAATAGCTACCTACGGTACCCTGGCTGCATTTGCTAAAGTACTGAATCAAAAATCCGCATTAGCGCTTTTATTAAAAACACTTGCGGAAGAAAAGAAATGCGATGAACTGTTGACGTCGATTGCAGATACGGCATTGAATACGGAAGCGATTAAGAACTGAGTAGTTTAGGGAAGGTTTATTAATTGAATAGGGAGGTTGTCTTGGTAAGGCGACCTCTTTATTATTGGATCATATTCGGGTTCAAACAGGGAGTCAAAGAAAATTGCTTTGATACTACATGCAATTAATGGAAACACATATTGAATTCAATTTCTAATATTTCACCTTTGCTGAAATCAGGAATGTCCAATTTCCAGTCATGCTCACCCATTTCCTTCGATAATCTAATTGCCAGGCTTCAAGCATGTCTGAATTGGATTTCCTGTTTTTAAAAAATAAAAATGGACTGTACTGCGAAAGCCGGAATTTCTGACCATTGCTTTTCACTTTGACCTTACTTTCATTAGATGGAATGTACAACCACTCAATGCCTACAAAAAAATCTTTACCCGGAATAATGATATGATATTTTTCCAGGTTTACCTGTACATGTCTTTTCCCTGATCGTACTTCAATGATCGTATCTGCCAGTTCGTTGGATGGTTTACCGGTTACAGGATCCATATCATATACCCTGATCCTGAAGATTGAATTATCTCCTTCCTTGCAAATGTATAGTTCGCTTAATAAAGAATTTGCAATGGGTGACTGAAGATGCTGGGCTACCTGGGTGATTGAGCCTGATGAAGTATAACTGTTAAAGCCGCAATTTGCATAATCATTGAGTGTATAGGAAGAAGAAAAACTACTTTTTAAAACAATATCGCTTAACTGAATTTTCTTTTCCGCAATTTCGAATTGGAATTTTGTTGGAAGATTATCTGCAGGGAATTTTGTTGTCTCGTATCCTGCACTTGATATAATGATTGTATCAGTACTATTCTTTCGTATTGTTAATCTAAAGGTTCCATCCTCGTTGGCATTTGTTCCCCTATTTTCATTGATAAGACCTACAGTAGCATAGGGTATTCCTTGTTTTGTTGTTTTATTAATTATGGTGCCTTCAATAAAAGTTTGACAATTTATTGCCAATGGAAACAACAGTAGCAGGAGAATTTTCATTTCAAATGAAATTTACAGCATAATACCTATAAAATGTACAATAAAGAATTCAAATGTGTTGAAGTTATTTTTGATTGAGTCTTTACCGTCATACATTGAACCGGGATAATGATAGGGCTTAACGGTAAATGTGTATCTATCAAAAAAATGTTTACAATACACCGGGAAGAAGTTTTTTCGCCCTGCTTCTGAAAGCCGCTGTTTGACGGGGTAACTGATCTGTCACAAGCAATTTGATTTCGGGTAATATCTCGGGATAAAGTTTAGCGAGATTAGCCAGTACCGTTAGGGCAAATGCTTTGATGGCTACCGCTTCAGTTGCACTAGCCAGCCACTGAAAACAGAGATCCATCAACGGGCCCTGGTATGGTTCGGGAATGTCGAGATTTTCCATCAGCTTTAAGCCATTCCTCTTAACCGCATCATGCACCCCGGGTTCCTGTAGTTTTTGGATAAATGAGTTCCAGTGCTTTTTAATGAATGCAGGATGTGCGATCACGCAGTAAGAAACAGGCCAGGCAGCCCGCTGCACCACCCGGTACTCATCGTGCAAAAACAGGCGAAATAGTTCGTCAAACCTTGCTTGTGAAGAGCCTACCCAATCAACAATATGATTGCATTGTGCTTTACTGTGTTCGGCGAGTATGGTTTCTCGTAAGTTCATAGATAAAGTGATTGTTTTCTTGTTCTACAACTTCCTTGTTTATAATTCCTTGTTCGATATTCAGTAACCACAGAGTTTGTGGAGTTTAGTCACAGAGTTACACAGAGTGCTATAGCTCATAATATTTACTGTGAAACTCTGTGAAATAACTCTGTGTCCTCCGTGGTTAAAGTAAACATTTTCATTTAAGGGAAGTCTGCTTTTTCTGACTTCAACACATCATACAAACTCATTGCACGGATTTTTTTAAACCACGTAGTTTTGATCTGTTGCTTTCCAATTGAAAGTCGTTTAGGCTTTCCGGCCTTCAACGAAAAATAATTATCTGAAAAATATTCATTTCCCTTTCCCGCATTTACGAAAACAAATTCAGCATCCACATCACTTTGCATCTCAAATGAATGATCGTCTATTATTTTGTACGTGAAACTTGGTTTGTTTAATACCCTCTGCTTCGGTGCAACGGGATCAGCAAAGGGCTTTATATCATCCCGGTAAGCTTCTTTCACCGCATACCATCCAGCCTTAGGTTTCTTATCATAGTTGAGAATACTCCAGCTGCAAACCGGCCAGCAATCATTCAACTGCCAGAGCAGGGTACCCATGTTAAACGGTTCTTTACTCCTGTGTACCGCAATGCTGTTGCTAAGCACGTAATACTGAAGACACTGACTGAGGTAGGAATAATCGTATAGGCTTAACCGTTGCAACCTGGCTGAATCTATGAAATACCGTTGCAGGTAATGATTCAGCTTTTGAAATCCCTGGTTGGCTTTCTGGTGCGAGATTATTGCTGCTGATTGTAGTTGCCTTTCAGATGGGTTTGTAAAACTTTCAATCTGTTCCCGGCCCGGCATGGCCTGCATGCCGTATTCACTTACAAATCGTCCTGTTTTTGTATGAAACTGTTCCCAGTCTTCCAAGCCCCACCAAAGCCCCCAGTAATGACTATCGCCTTCGCGGAAACTTTCCTTGTGTCCCCAGCCATGCAGGGGTGAGGAGGGGATGTAAGGCTTTCCCGGATCAACTTCGGCTATCCATTGAGGTAATGAGTCTTTAAATAGTTTCGTATAGTCATGCCAGATTTTTATCGAATCATTTCCATGCAGGTTGTATTGCTTTTGCCATCCCCAGTTATGCCATGCCTCATCTATTTCGTTGTTGCCACACCAAAGTACAATGCAGGGATGATGACGCAGCCGCTTCACCTGGTATTTTATTTCTTCCTTTACATTGCTGAAAAAATTCTCATCGCCGGGATACATGCCACCGGCAAACATAAGGTCCTGCCAAACCATTATGCCCATTTCATCACATAGATCATAAAAGGCATCATCCTCATAAATACCACCGCCCCATACCCGGAGCATATTCATATTGGCATCCCTGGCCATCTGCAATAGTTTACGGTAATCATCGCGGGTGGGTCGGGCTGGAAAGGCATCGGCTGGTATCCAATTCGCACCTTTTATATAAATGGGCTTGCCATCTTTTTCAAAAAAGAAACTTATACCGTCTTTGTCAGGCTGCTGTACAAGTGTTATATTATTCTTCTTTTTTACATAAAGATCGTCTTTGATTTCCTGAAGGCTGTCTGTCTCGCTTTGCTCATCATAGGCATCTATCCAAACTTTTTTCCAGACACCACAACTAATGAATGTTGGCCCCCAATCCCACCCAAACTGGTATTGCGCCTTTCTTACATACACACGATTGTTATCCGGCAGGTATAACGGTAAGGCCTGTACGGCCAGGCTATCGGTAACTTTTTTGGCCGGATGAAAACGGATGAGCAATGTATTGTTGTTTCGATTCAGATGAGGTTTAATATTAACCTTCCATTGCCTGAACATATTATCAGCTTTCAATAACAGCCGATCGTTCAGGTATACGTCGGCGTAAGTATCCAACCCGTCGAAAACGAGGTCGATCTTTTTCCTGGAAAAATTTACTGCATCTATTAAAAATTCATTCCGGTATTCCCAACCGACAGTATCGATCCATCGTAAAGTAGATTCGTTCGTACTAAAAAACGGGTCGGGAATGATGTTGTGGGCCAGCAGATCGGTATGAATGCTGCCCGGAACAGTTGCGCTTAACCAGTTGTTGGTTCCGGCTTGTCGCCATTGCCAACCTTCTTTCAAAATTGATGATGCCTGTTGTGCATTACTTAAAAAGGAAATCAACAGGAATCGGAAAACGAACAGGAAACGTCTGAAACTCATGGGCAGTTTTTTAAGGCGTTTATCATGGCAACGATCTCGGATTCATCGGCCGAAATAGAAAATAGCTGCTCATTCATAAACTGATTTTTATATTCCATTTTGCCAGGAATGGATATACGAGCCGAACTATGAAATTCAACCGCACCCGTAGCAGTTACCAGTGATGCAATATTGTTTGATCGTATACCACTTCCGGGCATGATACAAATACGTTCATTGGCTTGTGCGATCAACTCTTTGATCATGGCGGCACCATCCGAAGCCTGGGGGCGCAGGCCACTGGTAAGAATTCTTTCACAACCGGTTTTTATTACATCTTCCAAAGCCTGCACTGGGTCTGCCACACGGTCGAACGCTCGATGAAAGGTAACGCCCATGGGATAAGCGATGGATACAAGCCTGCTGCAACGATCTGTGTCAACGCTGCCATCTGCCATTAGCATGCCAATGACCACACCATCGCAACCTGCTTTTTTACATTGAATGATATCGGTTTTCATACACTCAAATTCTTCTTCAGTATACAGGAAATCACCTCCACGTGGCCGGATGATCGGGTATAGTTCGATGCTGCATTTTTTCCTGGCCTGTTGAATAAATCCAGCCGATGGGGTAGTGCCGCCTTCACCGGGATTGTCGCATAATTCAATACGATGCGCACCGCTGGCTTCTATTACAGCACAGCTTTCTATGTTAAATGCAATGACTTCTAATTTGAATGACATGAAAAGGAAATCAAAAATGATAAACAATAAATAATAAACAATAAATCATTCATCCTCAAACTTCCACCAGGTATTTCGAATCAAATACCTTATTCACCTGGTCTGTTTTCACACTATACACAAAACCTTTCTGTATCGCGTATGCGCCGTATTGTCCTTTTTTGTTTACGGCAATAAATCCTACTTGTAGTTCCCTTGCTTTTGCCGGATCTCTCTTCACGATACGCTCTACCGCTTTTTTACAGGCCAGCTCAGGGCTATATCCCTGACGCATGAATTCCACTACCAGGTGGGTTCCGCAGATGCGGATCACTTCTTCACCTACACCACTGCTGGTGGCAGCACCTGCTTCATTATCTACAAACAACCCAGCCCCGATGATCGGCGAGTCGCCGACACGGCCATGAAGTTTAAAGGCCATGCCGCTGGTTGTTACAGCTCCGGAAAGATCGCCTTTGGTATCGAGGGCGATCAATCCCATGGTGTCGTGGTTTGCACTACCGTCTTCAAAAAAAGCAGGAGCAAAAGGGCCATTCCCTTTTTTATTTTCGATATTGATGATGGGTTTGTATTGACTCGTTTTCAGCCAGTCACGATAGGCATGGTCGGCGCTTTCCGATAAAGTGGCCGGCTCTTTTGTAAAGCCATTTTCCAGCGCAAACTGTTGTGCACCTGCACCGGCCAGCAAAACATGTGGAGTGCTTTCCATGATCTTACGGGCCACCGATACAGGGTGTTTGATCTGCTCCAGCGCTGCAACCGCCCCGCAGTTCGATTTTTCGTCCATGATACAGGCATCAAGGGTTACAATGCCATCACGGTCGGGATAACCGCCGAGTCCTACACAACAATTCAATTCATTTTCTATATGCCGGGCGCCTGTCTCCACTGCGTCTATGGCTTTGCCGTTAGTAGACAAAACCTTCCAGGCTTCAGCATTCACCTGCATACCGCTTTCCCAGGTTGAGATCACGATGGGTTTATTAGAAAGTGGAGAAGGATTGCGGAATGATAATCCTGCTAGTCCCAGGCTGCTGAGCTGCAGAAACTTCTTGCGGTTCATTGCGTTCATTGATGGATGGTTAGTTTTCGAAGCATATCGGCTGAAATATTATCGGAATACATGCCATAAGCACTGGTGATCACTCCTTTCAAATCTCCATCTTTCGAAGTTACCGCATACACCACATCTTCATCAGAAGGGTTGCTGTCGCCTTCAAAACGATATACTTCGGTGATTTCAAATTGTTCGGGATTGAGGCAGTACTTGTTCTCACTGCAAATAATTTGGTCGAAAGCCAGGTTGAAATCAATGGTAAAGCCTCTTTTTTTGAGCCCGTTCACCGCGTCGACTACGGTATCGTAATGGTTCATGGGGGTTATTTTTTTTAAAGTTAATGATCTTTCATGCCCGTTGAGCAAAATTATGAGCCTCTTATTTAAGCGGAGTGATACCAGTATATTCCAAAAATGATCAGGGTAAAGTGGTTTCGGAATTGAACAAATCGCCTTCAGTGAAGGGGCTAGTGGGTTAAAAACAAATAGATTGTGTACATTGCAAAGATAATGGCGGGTAAAATCAGCCATATTCATTAAATCTGGTATACTATTATAAAAACCAATGACCGTTCAGAATATATAAATTATGAGTAAACCGAAGAACAGCTCTCCTAAAAAATCTTCCCAGGTACAGGTATTAAAAGGCAAACTGGATATTAGCCGTAGTGGTATGGGCTATGTGATCGTAGAAGGACAGGATAAAGACATCATGGTAAGGCCAAATGATTTTGGTAAAGCCTTTCATGGAGATATTGTGCGGGTGCAGGTGGCAAAGGATGCCGGTTCCCGTCGGGCCGAAGGAAAGGTCATTGATGTGGCCGAACGTAAACAATCCGAATTCATCGGCAATGTGCAGGTGAATAAGAATATAGCTTTTTTCATCGCCAGCGGCGAAAAGCCCGTTCCCGATTTTTTTATCCCGGTAGAAAAATTAATGGGTGCGGTAGATGGCGACAGGGTAGTTGCAAAACTCGTGAAATGGGATAAGAATGATAAAAAACCGCAAGGTGAAGTGATTTCACTCATCAAAGCATCCGACGAAGCCGATATGGCCATGAAGGAAGTATTGATCGATGCAGGTTTTCCGTTGTCATTTGAACCTGAAGTATTGCTGGAAGCTGAGAAATTATCAGGTAAGATCAGTCGCGAAGAAACCAGCAAACGTAAAGATTGCCGCGACATTCTCACATTCACGATCGATCCGGTGGATGCGAAGGATTTTGATGATGCCATCTCAATACGAAACCTCGACAATGGCAATTATGAGATTGGTGTTCACATTGCCGATGTCAGTCATTTTGTTACACCAAACAGCATCCTCGATAAATCGGCTTATGCAAGAGCCACGAGTGTGTACCTGCCTGACAGGGTGAACCCGATGCTACCCGAAAGAATATCGAATGAACTCTGTTCGCTTCGACCTAACGAGGACAAGTATACGTTTTCCGTAATTTTCCAGATAACTAACCGGGCCGAGATCAAACATAAATGGATCGGCCGCACCATCATTCATAGCAATCACCGGTTTACTTACGAAGAAGTGCAGCAAACGATCGAACAAAAGGACGGGCTGCATTACAAGCCTATTTTATTATTGAATACATTGGCGCAGGAATTCCGCAAAGAGCGTTTCAAAAACGGTGCCATCAACTTTTCTTCACAGGAAGTGAAGTTCCAGCTCGATGAAACCGGCAAACCAATTGGCGTTGTGATCAAGGAAAGTAAAGAGGCCCACAAACTCGTGGAAGAATTTATGTTGCTGGCCAACCGCACTGTTGCTGAATACATTTCAAAGATCAAGATCAACAAAGAACCGATACCCTTTCCGTACCGCATACATGCTACACCTGATGATGAGAAACTAAAGCCGTTTGCTGCTTTCGCCAAAAAATTCGGATATACGTTCGACATTCATGATGAAAAGCAGGTAGCAGCTTCCTTTAATAAATTACTGACCGATGTGCAGGGAAAACCAGAACAGCATGTGCTGGAACAACTGGGCATCCGCACAATGGCCAAGGCTGTGTACACTTCTACCAATATCGGACATTACGGGTTAGGATTTGAAAACTACTGCCATTTTACCTCGCCGATACGACGTTATCCTGATGTGATCGTACACCGGGTATTGCAACAATGCCTGGAGAAGAACCTGTCGATTGACAAGAAGATGGAAGAGAAATGTAAGCATTGCAGTGATAAGGAAAGAGCCGCCATGGAAGCCGAAAGGGCTGGTAATAAATACAAGCAGGTAGAATTCATGAAACAATTCCTCGGCGAAGAATTTGATGGCATCATCAGTGGCGTTTCTGCGTTTGGATTTTGGGTAGAAACGGTTGCGCATAAGTGCGAAGGTCTGGTGAGTGTAAAAGACCTGAATGAATTTGATGATTTCAGGCTCGATGAAGCGGATTATGCGCTGGTAGGGGTTCGTACAGCCCGTAAGTTTCGGATGGGTGATAAGATCCGCATTAAATTAGTAGCTGCCAACTTAACCAAACGCCAACTCGATTATGAGTGGGTAATGGAAGGGATGAAAGCGGGTGGAGGGAAGAAGAAGGGGAAGAAGTGATGGGGATGGGAGAGGCAGGATGCTGGATACTAGATACTGGATACTGGATAGGAGATGCAGGATACAGGATGTTGGATACTAGATACTAGATACTGGATACTGGATAGGAGATGCAGGATGCTGGAAGAAACAAACAATAAATAACAAACACTAAACACCAAACAACAAACCCTAATCAACAAACCCTAATCAACAAACAACCTTACCAAAAAGGATTTTATACATGCAGAGTTTTACTACGCTCTCAGCGCTTTTTGAAAAGCAATTCAATAAAAGGCATTTTCCCGAACAGCCTGTTAACTTATACGATGCATCCTCTTATATACTAAGCATTGGTGGCAAAAGGGTGAGGCCGGTGATGGTATTGATGGGCAATGAATTATATAACGACATTGATCCTGATGCATATGAAGTGGCCAGTGCAATTGAACTCTTTCATAATTTCAGCCTGATACACGATGATATAATGGATAAAGCACCTATCCGACGGGGTAAGCCTACGGTACATGCTGCTTACGGTGACGCCACAGCGCTGTTGGCCGGTGATGTGATGCTGGTAGTGGCTTATGATTATATCAACCGAATTAAGGCGACCCATATACAAAAGATCATTACCTTATTTAATAAAACTGCCCGTGAAGTGTGTGAAGGACAGCAAATGGATATGGACTTTGAAAAAAAGGACACAGTTCATTTTGATGAATACCTGCACATGATCACCCTAAAAACTTCGGTATTACTGGCGGCCAGCCTGCAGATGGGTGGTATCCTGGGAGGTGCCGGGCTTGGCAATCAACAACACATGTATTCCTTCGGTAAAAACCTCGGCATAGCATTCCAGGTGCAGGACGACTACCTGGATGCATTCGGCGATCCGGAAAAATTTGGCAAACAGCCAGGTGGTGATATCCTTGCAAATAAAAAAACATTTCTCCTTATTCATGCATTGGATGTTGCTTCTGAAACACAAAAAAAGGAACTGCACCGGTTATTGAAAATGGAAACTACCGATGAACAATCTCAATTATCAAAAGTGAACCAGGTGCTGGATATTTTCCGCGATTGCAAAGTAGATGAATGGGCTGCCGAACTGAAAGATAAATATTATCGCCTTGCCCTGAAAAACCTGGATGATATTGCAGTACTCAGCAGCCGCAAAACAGAACTGGAGAAACTGGCGGGTTATTTATTGCAAAGAGATCATTAATAGATAACTGTTTCTCGTTCAAATCAGTTTCACGCAAAGCAACAAAGAATGCAAAGAACGCTAAGTTTAGAATAGAAGTTTCTTAGAACAAATCCAGTATCCCATCTTCAGTATCAAGTATCCAGTATCCAGTATCAATCCGTGTCATCCGCGTCATCAGTATAATCCGCGTTCCATCTGCAACAATTTTTTCCCCGTAACCGAATATTTCACTATTTTCCTTTTTTAAACCAAAACAACCATGAGTAGTTCATTATTCAGGAGAAAGAACATTGCCAATATAATGGCCGAAGGCAGCGACGATCCGCATGGAGGAGGGGGACATAGCCTGAAAAGAGTACTAACGGTGAAGGATCTCACTTTTTTTGGTATTGCTGCCATCCTGGGAGCTGGTAGCTTCAGTAGCCTGGGGTATGCAGTATTTCATGGCGGCCCGGGCGTGGTGATCCTCTTTGTGATCACTGCCATCGCTTGTGGGTTTACGGCACTTTGTTATTCAGAATTTGCCAGCAGGATACCCGTTGCCGGTAGTGCCTATACGTATGCGTATGCCAGTTTCGGGGAATTATTTGCATGGATTATCGGATGGGCGCTCATCATGGAATATTCGATTGGTAATATATATGTAGCCTACAGCTGGAGTGATTATTTTACATCGCTGCTCGAAAAACTGCATGTCCACATTCCCGCCTATTTATCTACCAGTTATATGGAGGCTAAGCACGCGGTTGAAGGCGGAAGCAGCAACGCCGAAGAACTCGCAGCCTGGAACAATGCCCCGATCGTTGGCGGCATCCGAATGATCCTCGACCTTCCTGCACTCGTGATAAATTTCCTCATCACTTACCTTGTATACCGTGGCATAAAAGAAAGTCGCAATTTCAGCAATGTAATGGTGATCTTAAAGATGGCCGTAGTAGCACTGATCATCCTGGTGGGTGGTTACCTGGTATTCGCAAACGGATTGACCGCTAACTGGATGCCGGCCAATGACGAAGGCGTGAAATCCTTTATGCCCAACGGTTTCAGCGGGGTGATGATGGCCGTGGCCAGTGTATTCTTCGCCTACATTGGTTTTGATGCAGTAAGTGTATTGGCAGAAGAAAGCAAGAACCCTCAACGTGACCTGCCGAAAGGGATGATGCTTTCGCTGGTAATCTGTACCGTTATATACATCCTGCTAACCCTGGTACTTACAGGTGCTGTTAACTACCGGAATTTTGAAGGAGTGGGTGATCCGCTGGCATTCATATTTGAAAAACAGAATCTCAATGTGGGTTGGATGCAGTTATTCGTTGCCGTGATAGCTGTGGTAGCCATGACCAGTGTGTTGCTCGTGTTCCAGATGGGACAGCCACGTATGTGGATGAGCATGAGCCGCGATGGCCTGATGCCACCCGTGTTTCAAAAGATCCATCCTAAATATAAAACACCTTCTTTTGCTACGATCGTAACAGGGCTGGTTGTAGGAGTTCCCATCCTGTTTACCGATAAAACCTTTGTACTCGATTTTACAAGCATCGCCACTTTATTTGCCTTTGTGCTGGTTTGTGGTGGGGTATTGCTGATACCTGCGAAGGAAAAATTACATGGTCGTTTTCACCTGCCATATATCAACGGGCAGTTCATTTTTCCCCTGATCGTGATTGGTTCGATGGTGATCGCCTATATGCTGTCGAAGAATTATTTCACCGATATGTTCAATTTCGATTTCAGTGGAAACCCGGATTATGTGTCGGGTAAAAAGACCTTTATGGATGTGGCCACACCCAATATTTCCCTGATCATTTTCTGGATTTGTGCGCTGTTACTGGCCATGGCATCTTTTGTAAAAAAATATTCGCTCATACCACTGATGGGGGTTATTACCTGTATGTACCTGCTTACCGGCATGACAAAAAGCAACTGGCTATGGTTCATTGGTTGGCTGCTGCTGGGTATTATGATCTATTTTTTATATGGGTATAGGAAAAGCAAACTGGCAACAGCTGCTTAATAAAATGAATGCATTGAACAACGGCACGGGTTTTCTAACTTTGTGCCGTTGTTTTTTTAATAAGAACCATTATGAAATACGAGATTGGGGATAAGATCATTGTTTTGCATTCGGATGAAGAAGGAAAGGTAATCGACATCATCAACGATAAAATGGTGATGATTGAAGTGAGGGGCGTGAAGTTCCCGGCTTATATGGACCAGATCGATTTTCCCTATTATAAAATGTTTACGCAGAAGAAGATCGTAGAGAAGAAAAAGATCCATGTTGATAATGTGCAGAAAGAAAAGGCGGTGAAAAAGCAAAAGATATCTGATGGTGTATGGCTGAATTTCATCCCGGTATTCGACAAGGATGTATTTGATGATGATATCGTGGAAAAGTTGAAAGTGTACCTGGTCAATCACAACGAAGAAGTTTACCAGTTTCATTATAACCTGTTCTTTGCCGGTGAAAGTCATTTTGATCTGAAGAATACGATCCGCGGACTAAGCGATTTTTATTTACATGATATCAAGTTCGACGACCTAAGTGAAAGTCCACGTTTTGATGTAGAGTTTTCCCTGGAAACAGAACACAAAAAGAAAGCGCCATATTTTGAAACATCATTGAAATTGAAGGGCAAGCAGGTCTTTAAAAAAATAGAAGAATTGCAGTTGAAGAATGAGCCGTCTTTTTCTTACATACTATTTACCGATTATCCCGACCGGGTAGAAGAAGAAAAGGTTGATCTCAGTAAGCTGGGCCATGCAGGTTTCAGGGTATATGATGCCGGAAAGGCAAGAGAGCACCTGGCACCTGCCCGAACGGTTGTAGATCTTCACATTGATAAGCTCACCCACGACTGGCGGAACATGTCGAGTTTCGATATAATGACCCTGCAACTCAGTGCCTTTGAAAAATTTTACGAGTTGGCTGTTTCTCACCAGCAGCCGGAGCTAACTGTGATCCATGGGGTAGGTGAAGGCGCTTTGCGGGATGAGATCCATGAAAGGCTGCGACACAAAGATGAGGTGAAATCATTTGTGAACCAGTATCATGCTTCGTATGGCTATGGAGCTACGGAGATATATTTTAAATAAATCAGGTATACGATACCGGTAGTAGCTATTATTTTAACCTGCGTTTTTTTATCATGCCACCCTTCATGTCTTTTACACTGCTCATGACCACGAAGGCATTGGGATCTATTTTTTCGATCTCCACTTGAAGTTTGCTCACTTCCAGCCTGGTGACAATGGTATAGAGAATTTTCATATCGTATAGTTTTTCACCACTTCTGCCAAATCCGCGTTCACCATTATAAACCGTGATGCCTCGACCGAGTTTAGTGATAATCATGTGACGAATTTTCTCGGATTTGAGTGAGATGATGGTAACGGCCGTATATTCCTCGATACCTTCAATGATGAAATCAACTGTTTTGGATGCTGATAAATAAGTGAGCATAGCGTATAAAGCTGTTTCAATGGAGAGGAGGGAAGCTGCCGTTGCAAAGATGACGACATTCACCAGCATGATCACATCACCGATGGTAAGGCTCGATTTTTTACTAAGGGCAATGGCCAATACTTCCGTTCCATCCAATACAGCGCCGCTTCTAACGGCCATGCCTATACCCGTACCAAGGAAAAATCCTCCGAATACGGCTACCAGTAATTTATCATTCGTGATCTGGGGATACGGCATAAAGGCTACGCAGAGTGCCAGGCCTACAATGGCCAATGTTGTTTTGATGGCAAACTGACGGCCAATGATATTATATCCTAAAATGATAAATGGAATGTTGATGAGGATCAGTAAGAGCGACAAGTTAAACCCGGTGAGTTCAGCAATGAGAAGGGAGATACCCGTTGCGCCACCATCTAAAAAATTGTTGGGTAACAGGAAGCCTTTCAGGCCAAATCCGGCAGATAAAACACCAACGCTAAGCATGAACAGGTCGATGATGAATTTCTTCATTTCTATCCTGAATTCAACCACCTGGCGGGCGTTGCCATAACTATTCATGTCCGCATCTTTATAGCGGTAATTAAAGATCGCTTTAAATATATTGATCCGATGTTTCTTCATCTCTTTAAAAATACGGTTTTAATTGTTTGAAAACACAACAGAATGTCATTAGTTTCACCTTGCCTGTACATTAACTCGTCATAAGCCATTTTTTTCTTGATCCAACCAGCAATAGAACAACTATCGAAGCTTTAAATGATCCTCACGCATACAAATACCCGCCATTGGGTATTGATTCAGCCTCGCATATTTTATTCCTTTGCTGTACTTATTAACCTAAAAAAAGTATATGAAAAAAGGAACCATCTTCTTAACTGCTTTTGCAGCATTTACACTGATGCTGGGTGGCTGCAAGAAAAGCAGTGACACGCCGGCCAACAACAATCCAAGTGCTTCAAACCTGGATGCTGGTAAAGCCATCGTTAAATTCACCAGCAATCCCGGATTTGGCGGTGCCACTACCTTTAACATCAGCAACACCACCACCACGCCTACGACGGCAACAACATTGTCTAGTTCTTCTTTGCGCAATGTATCCATCAGCGCTACCGATGTAAACCTGAGCGGAACAGCCCGTATTGCCCAGTTCCTCATCATCCTGCCAGTTGATGCAAGTACCAGCGGAGGTAACCTTACCGCTGATTTTTCTCTACCTAACGGGGCTACTATTTTACCAACGTTAGCGCTTACCAGCTCACCTTCCGGTGCTCAGTATGCATCTGAGAGCGGTACTCTTACCATCACTAAATTAACTGCTACAGAAATTGAAGGCACATTTAGCTGTACCGTGAAAGAAGTAACGGGAACGGCTACCTTATCCATTACCGAAGGAAGTTTTGCAGGTAAATTTTAAATGCGATTATCAAAATCATTATAAAAAAAACTCCAATCATAGTATTGGAGTTTTTTGTGAAATCACTGATCTTTTATTTCACTTAACAGGCTGATCATATCGAGCTGTTTCGTGTACATGTGCAATGATCCATCTTCATTTTTAGGCCATTGATCTTCAGGCTTATCCCAATATAATTCAACCCCGTTCTGGTCGGGATCTTCAAGGTACAAAGCTTCGGAAACACCGTGATCGGCAAATCCTGTGAAAGGATAACCTGTGCCGGATAATCGCTGGTAAATGATGGCAAGATCTTTCCGGGTTGGATATAGAATGGCAGTATGAAACAGGCCGGTTGTATTACCTGCCGGTACAGGCCCATTCTTACTATACCAGGTATTTAAACCGATATGATGATGATATCCGCCTGCAGAAATAAAAACGGCGTCTGTGCCATACCGTGTTGTGATCTGAAAGCCCAATAAGCCACAATAAAAATCGATTGAACGTTGTAGGTCGGCTACTTTCAGGTGTACATGACCAATATGGGTTTTGTCGGGAATTTGGTAATTTGAATCCATCATTTCTTCATTAAAAGTTTGTACAATATCAGTGATGTGCTAAGATCGTTTCTTCAATAGGATCTTCCTCTTTTGTTTTTTTTGTGAACATCAATCCAAGCATCATGATGAAAGCTGTAATGATGATCACCTGTATGATCAGCGACCTGTTAACCAGTGCAATACTTTGTTCGGTTGAAATTCCCAGGAATAGAAGGATGGTGATCAATCCCCTTGGTGCAATGAACAACAAGGGTGTTAATGGCAGTCGTACGAGCAAGAGTACAATGCTCCTTATAACAATGATG
>JAKQKY010000493.1 GCA_029560415.1 Bacteroidota bacterium
GATATCTTCCAGGAAATCACGTGCCTCGTTTTCCGGCATCGGGATGTAGAACATCGTGTTCTTACAATTGAAAATATTCCGGAACACAACCCTGCCTACCGAACAGTTATTGTCGGCCGTAGTCGCTAAATTCTGATCAACTCCACCATCACAGATCTGGTAGGTCCAGCTATCGGCACCCTGGAATAAACCACTAGGCACATAACTGTAAGCACCGGTAGTTGTATTAAATGTGAGGACGCCATTGGCCGGGCTGCTTAATTGGGTAAGCGTAAACTGGCCAGGGTTGAACAGCTGGTCATTGGTGGTTACATTTCCATTGGCGGTTCCCGGAACAATAACAACCTGTTGGTCATTAACTGCCCTCACAGGGAAATACTGGCTGTATGCAGAAGGCAATATGCCAAAACATACCATCAGTAAACCAATGATCTTACTGATTTTTTTTACATAACAATGTTTCATGAATGGATGGTTTTTTCAGTTGTTGTAGCGATAAAGATTAATTCGCATTTTGGTTGGAAGAATTGATACTAAATTAATTCGCGGCAAATATAATAAAAATTTGATTGTCAAGGATTAAGTAGTTAATAACAAGCTGTTAATAAGTGAACTAATTCCTTTTTAATCAATTATTTGGCTTATGATCTCATCTTCAATGCCTGGGCTAACATGTTGATCTAAACATCAATTAAAGATTAAGATACCGGCAATTGTTAAGAGCTGCCGGCATCTTAATTATTAATTATTAATTAATCATCGTCATCCTTTTCTTTTTTCAAGTTATCAGGTTGACCAGGTTGCTGAATACCTGTACCTGCTGCATTCAATTCTGTATGACGGATCTGGCCACCGAAATAACCCGTGCGGGCCATGGCAGCAAAACTCAGTAAGGACAGCATCAACACAAACCTGAAAAAAGCGGATACAAGACTACTCTTTTTCCAGGCAAGGAATAATGCTGCGATTGATACCGCTGCTGTGAGTTCCATGATCCAGATGGCAATGCTGGCAGCTTCTTCATGTAATTCGATCATAGCCTCTGATACGCCGGGTAACCGTTCTACGGATTCTTCGGCCGGCTCCCCGGTTAAGTAAACAGGTATAGCGATCAGGGCCATAATCACAAAAGTTACAGCTGCCGCTTTTTGTATGTTGAGTTGTTTTTTATAAAGTCCCCACATTAAGAGGACAGTGCTGATCAATGTTCCGATGATAGGGAAATGATTGAGCAGCAAATGAAAATGTGTTTGATTCATTGCTAAAAATTGAAAGGTTTAATAAAGTTGTTTTTTCAAATTCTGCAATGCCGGGGGGGCTGCCATATCTTAGTCAGAAATGCAGCAGGCAAAAAAAACGAGTTTCGTTTTACAAGAAGTATCAGTTGAATTAAACATGTTGATGCAGCCAGGTTAATAAATGCCGGGGGAACAATTGAGATAAAAGACAATGGAACAGTGTCGGTTGATTTAAATGGCAATTGATTGTCTTCAGCTGCATCAGGATCATTACCATCTTCTTCATAATAATGTAGGAATAAATATTGCAGCATACCAATAGACTGGTCATGTTGCTTATGATCAACATAATGCTTTGCCAGTACGGGTAATTTACACAACTCACGCCCTGCAAAGGAACTCAGCATGAATATCATTGCAAGTAATAATGCGGATCTATATGTATTTATTGACTGCACACATCAAAGTACCTTCAAAATAAAATGTTGAAAAATGATTTCCATCAGGAATGATAAAAACAACCAGATATTAACAGAAGCTGAAATTTTGATCTAAGAAATTATCACACAACTTTTTTCTGTAAATAAAAAATATTCCTATATTCATCTTTTCCAAACAAAACCACCTCCAATGAATCTATTCAAAACCTCTCTGGCCATATCCTCATTTATTTTATTTTTTTCCTGCAACAAGATCAATCCCGAAGAACATCAGCAAACCACAAATACCGGTTCCGATCAATCCATAAACGGAAGGGTTATCGTTGCAGCCTCACTAACCAATAGTGAAAATTTTGAAACAGGCACCAAAACTGCTTATTCAAATGCTGCTGTTACACTTGCATCGGGCAGCTGGAATTTCAATGATGCATTGATTGGCAACAGTGCTTCCGACCGGAAAAATGGAACTCAATCTGCACGTATGCGTAACAGTGGTATCCTTACTATGAATTTCGATAATGCCAATGGCGCTGGCAACGTTACCATTTTACATGCATTGTATGGAACCGATGCAGCCTGTACCTGGCAACTCTGGTTCAGTACAAACGGCGGTGCCAGTTACAGCCAGGCGGGTTCAACCATTACAACCTCATCTGCCAGTTTATCAACGGCCAGCTTTACTGTCAATGTTAGCGGCAATATCCGATTTGAAATTCGTAAAACAGATGGTAGCACCAACCGCATCAACATAGATGATATCAATATAACCGATTTCGGAACCGGCGGTGGTGGTGGCGGAACAGGTGCAAAGAAATTTCTGTTTGATGCTTCGCAAGGTGAAACGGCCGGAAATGCAGATTGGGTGATCGATGAAGATAACAGCAACCCGCAACGCATTCCTACCCCGCTACAATCAACCGTAACTTCGGGTACTGCCGGTACTTACTGGACTGGCGCCATATCCAGCTGGGGAATTGCGTTGGTTAAAAAGGGGCACACAGTTGAAACATTGCCTTCATCAGGATCGATCACGTATGGCAATACTTCTAACGCACAGGATCTTTCCAAGTATAATGTATTTGTGGTGGATGAACCCAACATCCGTTTTACTGCTGCAGAAAAAACGGCCATCCTCAATTTTGTCAGCAATGGCGGAGGTTTATTCATGGTCGCTGATCATACCATTTCAGACAGGAATAACGATGGATGGGATTCTCCGGAAATCTGGAATGACCTGCTGACCAACAACAGCCTGGTGAACAATCCATTTGGCTTCAGCATCGACCTCACTAATATTACCCAAACTACAACCAACGTACTTACAGGCAATACAACCAATCCAATTCTGCATGGCTCACAAGGCCATGTAACAAAAATGGAATTCAATAATGGCGCAACCCTTACTTTGAATCCCACAGCCAATGCATCCGTTCAAGGGCTCATCTGGCAATCGGGTTTTGCGCAGAACAATACTCGGGTTATGTGTGCCAGCGCCACATATGGTAATGGCCGGGTGTTTGTAGTAACTGATAGTTCGCCCATGGATGATGGAAGTGGTGCTCCGAACAACCTGCTGTTTTCGAGCTGGAACTTATACAGTCATACAGCCTTGTTCATGAATGCATCGCTCTGGCTGGCCAAACTACCTTAAATAATTCGTTTATAGATGACCGTTATCCTTTTTAATGAGGATAACGGTTTTTTTATGTTATATCTTTTGTAAATCAGCTTAATTATGCAATAATCGGGCTGTATTAGCCTAAAATGTCGTACATTCAATCAATGAAGGTAAGTTCTTCCTACATTCAGTCCTGGTCAGTTTCAATTCTTACGTGTTTCTCCTGTAAAAGTTAATACATCCTCTTCTGCTTCGGATCCTTATCAAAGGCATTTTTAATTACTTAAAT
>JAKQKY010000165.1 GCA_029560415.1 Bacteroidota bacterium
TAGGGAAATTCATCACCACTATTGATGAGATTTTTTTGCTGGATAACGGCAGCGGGTATACCCAATTGATCGGCCGCTTTGGCAATGGCCGCTTCGATCACGAACATTCCCTGTGGACCGCCAAAACCACGGAAAGCTGTATTTGGAGGCAGGTTGGTTCGGCAACTATAGGCCGTTGCCGTTACATTAGGAATAAAATAACTATTGGTACAATGAAAGAGTGTTCTTTCCAAAACTGCCGGTGACAGGTCTGCTGCAGCTCCGGCGTTCTGGTGAAACACTGCTTCGTAAGCTATTATCTTTAAATCGGCATCAAGGCCAATTTTAAAATCAGACGAATAGGGGTTACGCTTACCGGTCATGCGCATGTCTTCCATCCGGTGCAGGCAGTACTTCACAGGTTTCTTCAGGTGCCAGGCTGCAAGGGCACAAAAGATTGCCCAGGAAGTAGCCTGGTCTTCTTTTCCTCCAAATCCGCCACCCAGGCGGGTTACATCAATTTCTACCCTGTGCATCGGGATACCCAGCACCGCTGCCATATGCCTTTGTACGGCCGTTGGTCCCTGGGTGGATGAATACACCCGGATACTATTATTCTCTACCGGCAAGGCATATGCGCCCTGGGTTTCAATATATAAATGTTCCTGGCCGTTGGTTTCGGCAATGCCCTCAACAATATGAGTACATTTTTCAAAGGCCGATTCGCTGTCTCCGAGCCTGAAAGTTCGTGGCGGAACGATCAAAGAACCATTTGCTCGGGCCATGCGTGGATCGGTAACCACCGGCAATGGATCAATTTTAATTTGAATTTTCTTTAAAGCGGCCTGTGAAGTTTCTGGAGAATCCGCTACAACAAATGCGACCGGCATTCCGTGAAAATGAACTTCATCTTCTGCCAACAGGGGTTCATCGGGTACAATGCCGCCGATCTGGTTTTCACCAGGAATGTCGTGATAGTTGAAAACCCTGACAACGCCTGGCATAGCAGCCGCAGCTGAAATATCAAGTGACAAGATTTTCCCATGTGCTACCGGTGACCCATACACGGCGCCAAACAATGTTCCCTGTATTAATGGAATATCGTCGAGGTAAATGGATTCACCCCTGGTATGTGTATAGGAATCTATATTCTGCATACTAGCCATGTAATATTTTTTGAACCGGTAAGTTGGGATACAATTCTATAAAATGTGCTTTGATCAGTTGCGATAGCAATAATCGCTTATAGTCTTCTGTTCCCCGGGCATCGCTGATCGGACTGATCTCAGCCTGCGCCATTTCCACAAGAGCATGCACGAGTTCTGACGAAATGGACTTCCCTATCAACCACTCGCTGCACCGGGAAAGGTAAGCTGGCGTAGGGCCAACGCCACCTGCCGACAACCCAGCCGACACGATGTTTCCATTTTCTGTTTTAATAAAAAGTGCCGAATTCACACTGGCAATATCGAGATGAGTTCGTTTGCAAACTTTTTCAAAATTAAATGCATCACCCACAGCAGGCAGCTTAAAACGAATTGCTTCAATGATCTCTCCTGGTTGTTTGTCAAGTATCTTATATCCTTTATAAAAATTTCGTAATTGTATTTCGCGTTTACCATTTCCGTTATCCAATACCAACGTGGCATCCAACGCCAGGAAAAATATGGTGAGGTCGCCAATTGGCGAGGCATTGGTAAAATTGCCTGCCACCGTGGCCATGTTCCTGATCTGTGTGGAAGAGATCAATTTTATGTACTTACTGAGCTTTGGAAAATATTGACCGAAAACCGGTGAATTGGCTATATCCGTAACCGTTACTGCCCCGCCCATTTCACAATAATCTCCCACCTGGCGTATGCCATTGAGGTGAGATTTATCGAACAAAAAATCCAATGTCTCCTCAACGATGGTTTCATGTTGTTGTACATACAGATCCGTGCCACCACCCATATGCTTTGGAACAGATTCGGAATTCGTTTGTCCGAGAGATGCATCCTTAAACAGGGCAAGCTTTTCTGGAATGGTTGAAAAATAGGCAGGGATTAACTGTTGATCAATTGCAAATTGTACCGGATCGGCTCCATTCCTTGACCCCATTGTTCGATTAATAACGGCAGCCGCCCTTTCGATAGATTTATATCCTGTGCACCGGCAAATATTTCCATTCACTGCATCGATGGCCTTGTCATAGGAAGGTTCATGATCAGATAAACAAAATCCGGCCATGGAAACAATAAAGCCAGGTGTACAAAAGCCGCATTGAGTAGCTCCTTCCGCAGCAAATGCTTCCTGGATGGCATTTAATCCGATACCATTTAATCCTTCGATGGTGACAATGTGTTTTCCCTGTGCATTTCCAAGGGCCATGAGGCAACTGGTGGCACTGCTGTAAACCAGCGACCCGGATTTGATTTCTCCAACCAAAACCGTGCAGGCACCGCAATCACCTTCCCGGCACCCTATCTTTGTACCGGTGAGCTGTTGTCGGTACCGGATAAAATCGAGCAAGGTAGTACCAGGCGGAACAGACGTTTCCAGTTCAGTGTCATTGAGTATAAATCGTAGCAAGCTGTTTTTTTTAGAATCGATAAAGTTAAGATAATTGAATAAATGTTCATCAACCACAACAGATTACCTGTAACTATAAAAATTGACTGAAAACATGGCGATTACCGGCTCATTCATAGCATGCTTTGCGGCTTTATGTTGGGCTATCAGTGCATTCCCGTTTACCAAAGCGGCCAGGGCCATGTCTGTTTCGAGTATGAATCTTTTTCGGTTGATGGCGGGGACCTTTCTTGTATTGATCACAGCTTTAGTGGCTAACCCGGTTGGTTTTACAGGAGTTTTCAGCGCAGCTTACGTAGATGCATGGACGTGGATGGGCCTCTCGGGCATTACGGCAATAGGCATCGGTGATTATTTCAGTTACCGGATGTATACCATTTTAAGTCCCAGGAATGGAACTGCACTCGGTACTTTTTCCCCTGCTGCCGCCTGGTTGATAGGAAATTTGCTGCTGGATGAAACAATTAATCTCGTTGGTCTTGCTGGTATGGCCATTACCATTGTTGGTGTATTGACCATGAGCCTTGGCAGAACAGAACGTAGCCGCATACCCGATCATGGGCACGGAAATATTTCTTCCGGAATTCTCTTCGGTATCATAGGAGCCATTTGCAATGGAGCCGGAATTGTATTCAGTAAAAAAGCATTCCTGTTACAGGAAGCTGCGGGTGCAAATCTTCCCCCACTAACAGGGTCGTTTATGCGATTTTTTGTAGCAACTGTGATTGTTCTGTTGCTGATGTTGATTCGCAATAAATTGGTTTCGAACTGGAAGAATATACTAAAACAGCCACGCCCTGTTATTCAGAACGCAGTTGCCGGCACGGTATTCGGGCCCCTGTTGGCTGTAAGTTGTGCATTGATTTCCATTCAATATATACCTGCTGCTGTAGCGCAAACGATCTTTACCCTGGTACCTGTGGCAGCCATATTAATTGCTCATTTTTTTTATAAAGAAAAAATTACCCCTTTTACATTGGCAGGGGTAGTAACTTCCATTGCAGGAGTGGGGATGTTAATATGGCGGAATGACATATTTAGCCTCTTTAAATGGTAAAAGGCATTGAATATTGATTAATTTCGTAACCAAAAAATCAAGCAGGGATGATGATCCATGAAAAAGAAAGATTTGAAGCATTGTTTGAGTGTGCATCACTCGGTATATTGGTTGCCAATGACCAGGGCATCATTGAAATGGCCAACAGCTTGCTGGCTTTGCAATTCGGCTATGAAAATAAGAATGAGATCATTGGAAACCCGGTAGAAATACTGATCCCGAGGCGTTATGAATCAACGCACCATCATCACAGGGCCAAATTTAATGAAAAGCCTGCCAGGCGTACCATGGGTGTTGGCCGTGACTTATTTGCCGTAAAACAGGACGGATCTGAATTCCCGGTAGAAGTGAGCCTCAGTCATTATTCCCTGGATGGGAAATTATACGTGATCGCTTTTGTTATTGATATTACCAAAAGAAAAGAAATTGAGAATGCGGTGATCCTTCAAAAAGAACAATTGCTGGAAACAAACCTGAAAATAGAAAATCTCAATGATGAACTGGAAGAAAAAGTAGAACTCCGTACCGTACAACTTAAAGAAGCGTTACAGGAAATTGAAATTTCACGCGATGAACTTAAAAAGGCATTAAATAAAGAAAAGGAGCTCAGCGATCTTAAAAGCAGGTTTGTTTCGATGGCCTCCCACGAATTCAGAACCCCACTCAGTACGATCCTTTCATCGGCATCCCTGCTTGCCAAGTACATAGAAGCTGATGAACAGGAAAAACGAAACAAACATATCAACCGCATTAAATCTTCGGTAAATAACCTCACCGGCATCCTGGATGAATTCCTTTCGATCGGGAAAATTGAGGATGGAAAAATTGAAGCGCATTATGACCTGTTTAATATCCGGGACATGATCAATACGGTGTGCACTGATATACAACCGCTGGCAAAAGTGAGCCAGAAGATCGTTTATTCCCACGAAGGGCCCGATATAGCAAACCTCGATGCGGCCCTGTTGCGAAACATTCTCATCAATCTTTTATCAAATGCCATTAAATTTACAAGTGAAGGCGGATTGATACAGGTATCTTCGGTTGTTGAAAATGATTCAATCAGTCTCAGCATCCAGGATAATGGCATGGGCATTTCGGAAAAAGATCAGCAACATTTGTTTGAACGTTTTTTCCGGGCCGCCAATGCTACCAATATACCTGGAACCGGCCTTGGGTTGCACATTGTAGCCAAATATGCAGAATTAATGAATGGAACGGTAACTTTTACCAGTGAACTGGAGCAAGGCACCAGTTTCACGATCACCTTTAATAAAGAACCCTAAACAGCTTAGCATGAAAGATCATATTTTATTGATAGAAGATAACGAGGAAATCAGGGAAAACACAGCAGAGATACTGGAACTGGCGAGCTATAAAGTGTCTACGGCAGAAGATGGAAAAAAAGGGATCGAAAAAGCCCTGGAAGAAAAACCCGACCTTATCATTTGCGATGTAATGATGCCTGTGCTTGATGGGTATGGGGTGTTGCACCTCATCAATAAAAATGAAACGCTTTCTGGCATCCCGTTTATTTTCCTCACGGCCAAATCGGAACGGAGTGATTTCAGGAAAGGAATGGAAATGGGTGCTGATGACTATATTACCAAACCATTTACCGATATCGAATTACTCAACGCGGTAGAAAGCCGGCTGAAAAAGATAAACCTGCTCAAAAAAGAATATACCGCTGATGCTGCAGGCATGCAGGAAATGCTGAGTGAATTTGGCGGCATGAATGCGTTGGAAGATATTACACAAAACAGGCCTGAGAACAATTACCGGAAAAAACAGGTCATTTATGTGCAGGGAAATCATCCTCAGAAATTATTCTATATTAAAACCGGGAAAGTTAAAAGTTATATCAGCAATGAAGAAGGCAAAGATCTCACCATCGGGCTTTTTACTGAAGGAGATTTTTTCGGATATACGGCACTGTTAGAAGGAGGTACTTATAAAGAGACGGCAGAGGCCATTGACGATTGTGTTATTGCAGAAATACCGATCCAGGAATTTGAGCACCTGTTGCATAATAACCGGGAAGCAACCAATAAATTCATCAGGCTCCTGGCAAAGAACATCAGGGAAAAAGAACAGCAGTTGCTGAATATAGCCTATAACTCTTTACGCAAAAGAGTAGCCAATGCGCTCATCACTTTATTAAACAAATACCGTAAAGAAGAAGCGTTATTTTCTATGCAAATGTCGAGGGAAGATCTTGCGAATATTGCCGGCACCGCTACAGAATCGCTTATCCGAACGCTGAGTGATTTTAAATCGGAAAGGCTTATCGAGATCCAGGGAAGCAAGATCACGATTCTTAATGAGAAGAAACTGACCGACATGCTCAATTGACCTAATTCTTACAACAGGGATACCAGGTATTTATTAAATTCGTTTTTAAGTTCTGAGAAATTCTTTTCAAAAGCTTCCATTTCATTCCGGAGCATATGTTGTTTTCTCAACAATTTCTTTTCATTGCGGGCTTCTGCATCATGCTTGTTATTTTTCAATAATTCCTGGTGCTGCCTGATGTCTTTAAGCAGATCCTTAATATGTTCATCATTTTGTATGAATACCGTTTGATAATGTTCTGCCTTCTCAACAAAACTCATGCCTATATTGGAATCCAACGCATGCGAAAGCCTTGTTTTGAGATAAGCATTTTCCTGCAAAATAAACTCCAGGGCACGAAGCCAGCTATTATTTTCGTGTAAAAAATGATCCTCTCCTGAAAGTTTTATTCCTGCCATACCCAACGCTTTGTTGTCTTTTAATAATAAGTATTTCATACATAAACTGCTTCAGCAGCTCCTCATTTCATTTATTGATTGCATTGAATAACTGTTTCGCCGTTACGAACATCTACCGATGTTGCGGGGCTCAGGAACGGCAGACCTAAGCCCATGCCACGAATGATCAGCAGGCAAGCCATGATCAGCATCATGTACGGATAAGCTTTACGAATCCTGCTTCTGACATTCATGTTTATATAACTTCCGAAAAAACTGATGCTCCACATAACGGGCAGGGTTCCCATGCCGAATGCTGCCATAAACAAACTGCTCTTAACTACCGAACCTGTTGCAATGGCAGCAGCTATGGCCATATAAACAAGCCCGCAAGGCAACAGCCCATTGAGCAACCCGATAAAAAAAATGGAACGATAGTTTTTCCTGAAGAACAAACTTCCCAACTTAGTACGAATCTTGTCAAACATACCAGCCACCCGCATGTTCACGGTAACTGATTTTAATTTTTTTGGCAGGAGAATGAATAAAATGATGATAACGCCAAGCAGGATGGATAGCCATTGCTGAAACCCGAAAAAAGAGAATGCAGTTCCAATGGTACCTAGTACAGCTCCCAGTAACGCATAGGTGAAGATACGGCCGAGGTTATACAATAATGATGATACAAATTTCGATTGCGGACTTTCTTTCACAGCCGGCAGGGAAAATGCCAGCGGACCACACATACCAATGCAGTGCACGCTACCAAGGCCGCCGATGATTAAAGCCGTTATGAAAATGCTCATCATTGTACAAAAAATTTGTGTTCTGCATAATAGGTTGCCTTATCGGCTTCCCAATCAATTTTTAATTCATACATACCCCTGGCAGTTTCAGCAATGGGCATGCTTACATATCCTTCCGTGGTAGTAAAATCTTTTTGCTGATCTTTCCCTGCATCAGAAGGACAATACAGGAGTACAGATACTTTCAGATCCTTTCCTTTCATCTCGGCCGGGAATTTAATGCCAACCGAACCCTTGCTTACTTCATACTTAATACCAGTAGAAAGCGCTGCTGCTCTTTTAGATTGATCTATCTTTTGCTGGTATACCAGTTCCTGCTCATAGTAATCTTTGGTCACCAGGTCTTCCTTCTCCGAGGATGATTTAAACACCAGCATTAAAATACCTGCTATAAACAGCGCATACACCATCATGATTTTATATCCCCAGTTCATATTTTTAATTTTTAGAACGACCGATTCATCAATTATAATTTTCCGGACCGATGAATTTTGCCGTTATGGTTTTAATTTTTTTAGTTGAATCGTATAACCCGATCTGCAATGTGGTCTTCCATCCTTTCAGTTGATTCCTGTCTAGTTTTACAAAAAACTGGAAGTTGGTATAATCTTCTTTTTTTACGATCGTTTTTCCTTGTTTGATCATCTGAATTTCGCCTGGCACGTTCTCCAGTTTCAGGGTAACGGGTATGTCTAGATGCGTTTTATTGGCAAGTTTTAAGTTATAGAGATTGCTGATCCTGCCATCAGGTAAGGACGTATAGGTCATGCCGGCAGTACGCATCAGGGTAGCATCAAGATCGGTTCTGCTGACCAATAAGAATGCCAGCAAGGCAATCAGCAGGCACAATACAGCTGTATATGCTTTTATACGCCTCGTAAAACGAAGCTGAACTCCTTCCTGGATACTATTCTCTGAAGCATACCGGATAAGTCCTTCGGGCTTGTGAACGCTGGTCATAATGGCATCACATGCATCGATACAGGCTGTGCAGTTCACACATTCCAGCTGGGTACCGTTTCGGATGTCGATACCTGTTGGACAAACTTTCACACAGGCATGGCAATCGATACAATCACCTTTGAGTTCTACTACTTCAAATTTCTTTACCAAATCCTTGCAGGCTCCATCCCCTTTGCAATCAACGCACTTACAATCATCTTCAGTTTCTTTAATCTTGTGCGTGGCTTCCCTGCCCAGTTTACCCCTTGGCTCTCCCCTTTTATAATCGTAAGCAACTACAATTGAATTCTTATCGAGCAGTACGCCTTGTAACCTTCCATATGGACAAACCACGATACAGGCTTGTTCCCTGAACCACCAGTAAACAAAAAAGAATACGCATGTAAATACCAGCAGGGAGATGAGGGTTCCTGTATTAGCTGCAGGGTGCGTGATGTAATTCAACAGCTGATCCATGCTGATGATATAGGCAAGGAAGAAATTGGCAATGATGAACGACAACACAAAAAAGATGACAAATTTCAACACCCGCTTCCTGATCTTCGTTCCATTCCAGGCCTGCTTTTTCAACAATTTCTGTTGAGTAGAATCTCCGTCTATGAGGTATTCTATTTTACGAAATACCATTTCCATGAAAATGGTTTGCGGGCAGGCCCAGCCACAAAAGATACGTCCGAATACCACCGTAAACAGAATTACAAAAACGATGAACGTAATAAGCCCGATGGCGAAAATAAAAAAATCCTGTGGCCAGAAAATCATGCCAAACAAGATGAACTTGCGTTGCAGGATATTGATCATGAGCAATGGCTCATCATGAACTTTGATAAAAGGAAGGGTGAAGAAAACCACCAGGTAAAAAACACTGAACATGCTGCGTAAATTATACAGCTTGCCCTTGGGTTTCTTTGGATTGATAAAGTTGCGCTTGCCTTCAGCAGAAATGGTGGCAACCGAATCCCTGAATGATTCCTGCGTTAATATCTCCTGTTTTTCGCTCATGATGTTATTGCTCCTCTTATTTCTTAACTGCTGTTACGGTATCTTTTATTATCGTTACCAAAGAATCTTTACCTGCTTTGATTGGCGCAACAGCTGAATCTTTTGTAACGGTCTCTTCAAATAAATCACCCTGGGCTGCTTTACCATTTGGCGGGTTAGTTCCTCTCATTGTTTTGATATAACCGGCCAGGTTACTGATCTCTTTAGGAGAATAATTTTTTTCCCATGCCTGCATTCCTTTATCGGGGTAACCATGTTTAATGGAGAGATAAATATCATTTAGTGACCCTTTGTGAATCCAATAATCATCTGTAAGGTTTGGACCAGCACCACCTTCTCCTAATTTACCATGGCATGTCCAACAAGTAGAATTATAGATATCTTTTGCAGCAGCGAGTCCTGCAGCATCCGCCATGGTAATATTGCTTTCATCCACTTTATCAGCTACTTTGGATGCATACAATTCCATGTCTGATTTTGCTTTCGTCATTTCTGCTTCATATTCCTGGGTAGGATTTTTTCCATATCCCATCACATGAAAATTAAGCAGGTAAACAAATGCGACCACGACGGTGATGATAAAACCATACTTCCACCATGGCGGCAGTGCATTATCCAGTTCACGAATGCCATCATAATTATGATCGAGCATTACATCGGCTTCTTTTTCAACCGGCACCGCTTTAGTAAATAATTTTTTATCGAGGTTGGACCACCAGTTCTTCAATGGTCCGCCCTTTACATCCACTTTCTTAACGATGAGTTCCTGCTGAAACCTGGAGATTGAGAACATCATGAAAAAGATCACGATCATCTCGGTCAGGATCACGCTGAATAACATCCAGAAAGTTGTAGATGATAAACCTCCGTAATTGGGCAATTCTGTTACAGCAGCTGTATTGGGTGCAGTTTGAGCCTGGGTAACAAGTCCAATTAACGAGAAACCCATCATCATAATAACCGGGAGTATCTTATCGGTATGTTTTCCTTTCTGAAGGATCAGTTTTCCCATTGAAAACAAAACCTGGCCCATACCCCAGATCACGAATGCCAGTACAATAGCAATAATGATCATTAGAGTCGCCACCTGGTTATTGGATGAAGTAACGGTTGGTGTAGTAGCAGTTGTGGTTTGCGCCGAAACAGTCATTCCCAGCATAAACAGTGTTATGATGAAGTAACTTATTTGCAGCAGCTTTTTATTGAATCGCATAATTTGTTTTTTAAAGATGTTGATTTATTGTTCTTCAGTTTGATCGAGGGGAATGTTCGATAGAATATTCACCCGTTTTTTATCCATCTTTTTTACATATACCAGCAGTACAACAAAAAAGATGAAAAAGATCAATAACGATATGATCGGGTAAATGGCAACCCCTGTCATCGTTTCTACATATTGTTTTATGAATTTGAACATCGTTTTATTGATTTTGTGGTTTACTGATATCTACCCCCAGGCGTTGCAGGTAGGCGATGACGGCAATCACTTCTTTATTTGGTGATATGCGGATGCTGTCTGATTTCAGGTTATTTGTAATGGTTGCAGCCTGCTCCATCAATGCAGCATTGGCTATTTTATCGAATCCTTTTTCGTAAGGCACACCCAATGATTGCATGGCCCTTATTTTAGCACCGGTAGAAGCTGTATCGATCTCTTCTTCTATCATAAAGGCATAGGCCGGCATGATAGATCCTTCACTCATAGATGATGGTTCTCTTAAATGGCGGAAATGCCATCCATCGGTTTTCTTAAGGTTACCACTACCTTCACGAGCCAGGTCGGGACCCATACGTTTACTACCCCACTGGAACGGACGATCATACACGAACTCGCCTGCTTTGGAGTATTCACCATAGCGTTCTGTTTCACTACGGAAAGGCCTGATCATCTGGGAATGGCAGGTATAACAGCCTTCTTTCACATAAATATCTCTTCCCTGTAATTCAAGTGGTGTATAAGGTTTTACACTGCTGATGGTGGGTACATTTGATTTTATCATGAAAGTTGGAACAATTTCTATCACTCCACCGATCAGGATCACAACCAGGCTAAGTATAAGCATCTGAACCGGTTTGCGTTCTATCCAGCGATGCCAGTGCTCACCTTTATGCATATCCGCAGTTTCTTTTTCAAGAGCAGGTGCTTCAGCAGGTTCATCGGCAATGAGTTTACCCGATTTAACGGTTTTAACCATGTTATAAACCATAATAAATACTCCAACCAGGTATAATGCACCACCGAAAGAACGCATGGCATAAAATGGTTTTAAATAAGTAACCGTTTCCAGGAAAGAATATTTAAGCTGGCCGCTATCTGTAAATTGCTTCCACATGCTGCTTTGGGTAAAGCCAGCCCAATACAATGGAACGGCATAGAATACGATACCCAGGGTGCCCAGCCAGAAATGGTTTGCCGCCAGTTTTTTCGAATAAAGTGTAGTTCCGAAGATTCGTGGGATCAGCCAGTACAATACTCCAAAGGTGAGCATACCATTCCATCCAAGTGCTCCAACGTGTACGTGTGCCACGATCCAGTCGGTATAATGAGCCACGGCGCTTACGCTTTTCAGTGAGAGCATCGGTCCTTCAAATGTGGCCATACCATAAGCGGTTACTGCCACTACCATGAATTTAAGTACAACATCGTCTCTTACCCTGTCCCAGGCACCACGTAAAGTGAGCAAACCATTGATCATACCGCCCCAGCTTGGGAAGATGAGCATGAAAGAAAATACAACACCGAGTGACTGTGCCCAGTTTGGAAGCGCAGTATACAACAGGTGATGCGGACCAGCCCAGATATACAGGAAGATCAATGCCCAGAAGTGAATGATCGAAAGTTTATAGGAATAAACCGGACGGTTAGCCGCTTTTGGCATGAAGTAATACATCAGGCCGAGGTAAGGCGTGGTTAAGAAGAATGCCACCGCGTTGTGACCATACCACCATTGTACCAATGCATCCTGAACACCTGCATAAAAGCTATAGCTTTTCAACCAGCTATAAGGAAGTTCGCCCGAACGTACCAGGTGCAATACCGCAACGGTTACAAATGTGGCGATATAGAACCAGATGGCAACATACAAATGCTTCTCTCTTCTTTTGATAATGGTGCCGAACATGTTCCAGCCAAAAACCACCCAGATGATGGTGATCGCAATGTCGATCGGCCAGATCAATTCTGCATACTCAGCGCCTTGTGTAAGTCCAAGAGGTAAGGTTACGGCGGCGGCTACAATAATGAGCTGCCATCCCCAGAAATGTATCTTGCTCAGCGTATCACTGAACATCCTGGCCTTACAAAGTCTTTGTAAAGAATAGTACACACCCATGAATATGCCGTTTCCAACAAAGGCGAAGATCACTGCATTGGTGTGCAATGGACGTAAACGCCCGAAAGACCCATATTGGGTAATATTTAATGACGGGAACACAAGTTGCAGTGAAGCCCACAACCCTACCAGCATACCAACGGCCCCCCATAGCAATGTTGCATATGCGAAGTTTTTTACCGTTCTATTGTCGTAATAAAATTTTTCTACCTGCATTTCTCTTTTTTTGTTTTGGTTATTTTTATTGGTGATTCAGATTGTCCTTGCGTGAGTTCATTGTCGAAAAGCATTCTTACTGAAGGCGTATAATCATCGTCAAACTGCCCTTTTGCAACGCTCCATAAAAAAGCGGCAAGGAAGCTACCTGCCACTAAGATGCTGATGCCGATAAGGATGAAAAGTGCGCTCAATGTGTTTTTTTAAAGATTTTCAAAATTAGTCGGGGACCTTCTCCTCAGAAATGAGGTCAATCAAAAGAAAATATGACATAAATCATATCATTAAAGGCCTTTACGCCTGGCTACCAACGAACTAAGGAAACTTACCAGCAATACAATGCTGATACTGCTTGCCGGCATCAGGATGGCAGCTACCATCGGCGATAAGGTTGCCTGTACCGCAAATGATAATCCCACGAAATTGTATAAGATGGATAAGATGAAACTGGCGGTAACCACGTGTTTTCCTGCTTTGGCAAATTGAAGGAACCGGAATAGCTTCTGTACCGAATTACCATCAATGATGGCATCACAGGCCGGCGTAAACCTGGCAGCATGATCGCTAACGGCAATGCCCGCATCCGACTGCATGAGCGCACCGGCATCATTCAAACCGTCGCCGATCATCAATACCTTTTTACCCGATGCCTGCAGGTTTTTGATATAATCGAGTTTATCCTGTGGTGTACAATTGAAATGAAGTGATAACTTACCATGAAATATGCGTTCGAGATTCATTTTCTCGCTATCGTTGTCTCCGGATAAAACATGAAGGTCGTACCCCGCACCCTGCAGTTTATCAACAACCGAGGTAAAGCCATCACGATATTTATTCTGTATCTCAAAAAAACCTTTACGCTTCTGATCTATCATTACATATACCCTGGAACCCGAAAATGCTTTTGAATTTTCTTCTCTTTCGTTGATGAATTCTGCAGCACCCAGTTTTACCTGCACATGATCTACGGTGGCATCAATGCCCCTGCCGGCATACTCTTTGAAATATTGCAACTCCTGGTCCTTTTCAACCGGCACATGCAGGGAAGATCCTACCAGTTTACTGAGGTGATGCGACGAATGAGAAGCTGCATTTTTCACCAGCGACTTATCCCATTCGCTGAGTTGCTTGCCGGTATAACTTACATCGGACGTATTATTTTGAGTGATGGTACCGGTTTTGTCGAAAACAATGGTATCAATTCCTGCCAACGATTCTATCACCTGTGCGTTCTTTAAATATAATTTCTGCCTGCCGAAAATGCGCAGCATATTTCCAAATGTAAAAGTGGCTGAAAGCAGCAACGAGCAAGGACAAGCCACAATAAGCACAGCTGTTACCGCAGGCCACAAATTGGCCGGATTAACATAATACCAGTATATAGCCGCCGAAATGGCTACGGTAAATAAGGCCGCGGTAAAATAGCGGCTCCATGGATGAATGAAGGAGTTACTTGCATTGATGTCTTTTGAAAAAGCCTGGTTATTCCATAAGCGGGTGATATAGCTTTGTGAAGCTTCCTTCACTACCTGTAACTTGATGGCCGAACCGGTCTGTTTGCCTCCGGCATATAAAAGGTCACCGGAATGTTTTGAAACCGGTGCATTTTCACCACTTACGAAACTATAATCCACGCAGGCATCTCCGCTGATGAGCACTGCATCAGCAGGGATCATTTCTTCGTGACGCACAATGATGATATCTCCTTTCAACAATTTGGTTGCCGGGATATTTTCTTCCACCGCATTGCGTAAAACGGTAACGCCTAGTGGAAAATAAGCATGGTAATCGCGGTCGAATGCCAGTGAATCGTAGGTTTTATCCTGGAACCATCGCCCGATCAACATAAAAAAAATGATACCCGTGCCGGAATCGAGGTAACCGGCACCTGTGCCACTGATTATCTCGTAATAACTCCTGCCGAAAGTAATAACGATGGCCAGGGTAATGGGTACATCGATGTTGATGTCTTTCTGCCTTAGCCCTTTCCAGGCAGAAACGAAAAATGAAGATGCTGCATAAAACAAAACCGGTAACGATAACCCGAAAATGATCCAGTTAAAAGTTTCCTTCAAACCGTCTTGTTCTATATGTCCGCCCGAAAAATATTCCGGGAAACTGAGCATCATGATATTGGAAAAACAGAATCCTGCCACTCCCAGGCGGAATATACGCTTACGGTTAAACGAAGATGCTGGTTTTTCTTTAGTATCCTGCAGGCTGATAAAGGGTTCATAGCCTATAAAAGATAGCAATTCCACCACTTTTCTCAGGGAAATAAGGGTTGGATTAAAGCTTATAAATACTTCCTTCTTTTGAAAATTAGCCTGGGAAGAAATAACCCCTGCGTCGATCCGGTGGAGATTTTCGAGCAGGTAAATGCAGGAAGCACAATGCATCTGGGGCAATGAAAAGCTTACATTGATCTGGGTTTCGCTTCTGAACTGAACCAGTTTATCGATCACCGATTCATCTTCCAGGTAGGCAAAGCGTTCGCTCACGAACTTGCCCTTCACTTTTATCCCGGGGTTTTTATCAAATTGATAATAGCTGCAAAGGTTGTTTTCATCGAGCAGAAGGTAAACCTGCTTGCATCCCATGCAGCAGAATGGCTTTTCGGCATCCCAAACTGGACTATCGCATTGGTCACCACAATGATAACAGGCTGGGATTGTATTTTTTGTCTGGCTGATAACGTTGTATTTTGATGGCCAAAACTATCATCTGCAAGCGCAGTATTGCATGATGGCTATCAAAACAGAAACTGATGTTTATCAGGTTGTGCGAAAGGTTACCAGCCTAATATTTTTGCTCAAAGAGCCACCAGGAGCGCCTTCGGGGAGTGGCGGGTTTGAGTCCGAATTTTTTAATAGAATTTAGTTGAATATGCTGCACCGCTTCTTCAATGGAATCGGTGAACAGGCAAAGCTTAAGGTCTTCGGGCGAGATGGTTCCCCTTTCCTTCATTCTTTCTATATGTTCGAGCAGATCTTTGTGATATGCAATGTCGAAAATAATAATGGGAAATTCACTTAGCATCTTGGTTTGTATGAGTGTGAGCGCCTCAAAATATTCATCTAACGTGCCAAAACCACCCGGCATCACCACGAATGCATAAGAATATTTGATGAGCAGGGTTTTGCGAACGAAAAAATATTTGATGCTTACCCATTTATCCAGGTATGGATTGTGCATTTGTTCATGAGGTAATACAATATTACAACCAACGCTTCGCCCACCTACATCCTTTGCGCCCCGGTTGGCCGCTTCCATGATACCCGGTCCGCCGCCGGTCATAATGGTAAATCCCAGCCTGGCGATCTCGGCAGAAAGCTGCCGGGTACTTTTATAAGAAGGATGATTTTCGTCGAACCGGGCCGAGCCAAACACCGTTACACAGGGCCCTACAAAATGCAATGTTCTGAATCCTTTGATGAATTCCATCAATACACTAACTGCAAATTTGAATTCCTTCCAACGGTTTTGCGGGCCGGCTAAAAACTTTATCTCAGATTTCGTCATAATGGTTCAAAAATTTGGCTGATGTAAATAAAGTTGTTAAAATTAATCATTCAATCGTTTTATAAATCAAGCAGTAAACATTTTAGCGGTTTATTATCAATCAGGGATTAAACAATAAGACCAGGGCCTTATCTAACAAACAAATGAAAGCTTTTAAGGTATGAAAACCATACCTGTATTACAGAAGCCTTGTATTTTTCCCGAAATAATTTGTACCTTGAATTGTTTCAAAACCGGTAACAACCGGTGAACAAAAGGCATCTAACCTTGAACTTTGATAAATGGATCGATATGAAAAAGCTACTATTATTTACAATTGCCGGTTTCCTTTTTGCTAACGGTTTCGCACAGCGGCTGGCCAAATTAACTTTTGCCGATAATGGAAACCTGGAAGTGATCTCTTTTGAATTACCCGAAGCGGTGATCATCAATGTAAGCAAAGATGGCAGCATTGTAAAATGGGGTGTTAACCGTTATGCAGGCAGGGAAGTTCAGATTTATGAAGATAAACTGGATGAATATACCGGGCGTGTTGAATATTTCAGAAGTACCGACAATGAAGCTTTTCGCGGAAAGATAAAATACATTGGCATGACGGCGCTTACCTATTATGCGTCTTACGACATTGAATCGCTGCGTGGAAAATTAAGGAGCATTGGTACTACCATTATTGATTATTACCAGAATTTTGATGATGCGGCTTTTAAAGGCAATGTAAAGAAGATCGGAAATTTTGAATTCGCCTGGAATTCTTCTTTCGACAATGAAGCTCTCAAAGGAAAGTTAAGATCGGTTGGTGCAACCAATATTGATTATTTTCCATCCTTTGCAGAAAAAGCATTTGCAGGTAAGATCAAAAGCATTGCCGGAAATAATTTTACTTATTTCTCACAATTCGACAGCAAAGAATATCCCAGGGGCAAGATCAAAACCGGTGCCCAGATTCAATACCATAACGGCATTAAATTTTTTATCAGGAATTAGCCGAACAAACATCTTTGTTAATACACTTCGCCAATGAATAGAATCCTGGCGGAAAATACTATTTTTTATCCCGACTATTTATTGAACATGAAGCATGCCAAAGTGATCGCATTTGATGCCGATGATACCTTATGGGTTAATGAACCCTATTTTAAAGAAGCCGAGGAAAAATTCTGTGCTTTGCTGGAAGATTTTATGCCTGGACATAGCATTTCGAAAGAACTGTTTAAAACCGAAATACAAAATTTATCCTTGTATGGATATGGTGTAAAAGGATTCATGCTGAGTATGATTGAAACAGCATTATCTGTTTCGGGCAATACATTGAATCCAGAGATTATTGTAAAAGCCATTGAATACGGCAAAGAACTACTTGAAAAACCTGTTGAACTTTTGGATGGCGTAAAAGAAGTGCTGGATGCGCTCTCAGGAAAATACAAACTTGTAGTTGCTACAAAGGGTGACTTGCTTGACCAGGAAAGGAAGCTGAAGAAATCGGGACTTGAAAATTACTTTCACCACATAGAGATCATGAGCGATAAGCAGGAAGCTGATTATGCCAAACTGATAAAGCATCTTGATATAAAACCTTCAGAATTTGTCATGATCGGCAACTCCATTAAATCTGATGTTTTACCTGTGCTGGACTTGGGCGGGTTGGGCATTCATGTACCCTATCATACCACCTGGGCTCATGAGCATGTGCCGCAAGCCGTTACCCAGCCAAATTATTTACAGGTATCAGAAATTAGAAAAATTTTACCGTACTTGCTGTCATGATGAAAAAACTCAACCTCGAAACTTGGCACAGGAAAGACCATTTTCTTTTTTTTAAACAGTTTGAAGAGCCATTTTTCGGGGTAAGTGTAAATATTGATTGTACCAAAGGATATGAAACTGCAAGGGAAAAGAACATCCCGTTTTTCCTGTATTACCTTCACAAAACGCTTGTGGCATGCAATCATATTGAACCATTCCGGTATCGCATATGCGAAGAAGAGGTTTGTGTATACGAGCGGGTGAATGCATCGCCAACGATCAACCGGCCCGACGGAACATTTGGATTTGCTTACATCGATTATATTGAAGATATCAACCTCTTTAAAAAAGAAGCACAAAAAGTTATTGACCAGGTTCAGCAAAGCAAGGGGCTCATACCTGCTGTATCAGGAGAAAACATCATACATTTTTCTTCTATTCCATGGATCAAATTCACATCAGTATCACACGCCCGAAGTTTTGCTTTCAGAGACAGTATTCCAAAAATATCGGTAGGTAAAATAACACTTGAAAACGGAATAAGGACCATGCCCTTTTCTGTACATGTTCATCATGGACTCATGGATGGATATCACGTTGGACAATTCCTTGAACATTTCCAAACCCTCATGGCAGAGTAAAACTACCGGCTCATTTTAGCGATCAATTTCCCTAACATCATCAGGCCATAATCCATGTCTTCCGTCCATGGTTTTCCAAAACTAATGCGCATGCAATTCGAATAATTGCAGCTCGCCGAAAAGATTTTCCCGGGAACAAAAGATATTTTATGTTTCATTGCTTCATTGCGCAAGGCAAAACAATTCACTTTTTTATTCAGCTCTAACCAAAGGGTAAAACCGCCATGCGGCCGGGAAACTTTTGTATCGGATGGAAAATACTCGATGATCGCCTGCACATAACGCATACTCTGTGTATGCAATGCTTTACGAAGATTTTTAAGATGGTATTCATAGCGGCCATTCTTTAAAAAATGTGCCATAGCCGCCTGTGTTAAAGTTGGACTGCTGATATTCTGTATTCGTTTAAGATGTTTCACCTGCTCAAAGAATTTACCCGGCATACACCAACCGATGCGGTAACCGGGTGCCAGTGATTTAGACAATGAAGAACAGTGCATCACCAAACCCTTGGTATCATAATATTTACAGGTATGTGGCCGTTTTTTTCCAAAATACAATTCACCATATATATCATCTTCTATTAATGGAATATTATGTTTCGTGATGATCTCAACCAGCTTCTTTTTGTTTTCATCCGGCATGCAACTTCCCAGTGGATTGTTGAAATTGGGGACACACAAGCAGGCCTTGATATCATATTTTTTGATTGTTTTCTGCAGACAATCAAGATCGAGCCCGGTAACCGGATCGGCCGGGATCTCCACGACTTTTAAACCAAGGCTTTCTACTGCCTGGTACACTCCAAAATAATTTGGGCATTCTACAGCCACTGTATCACCGTGATCTGTAACCGCTTTTAAACAAAGTGTGATGGCTTCGAGGCATCCCGAAGTAACAACTACTTCATCAGTTTTAATTTTTCCACCCCAGTTGAATGCAAGTTTTGCAATTTGCTGACGTAATTCAACATTACCCTGTGTGTGTTCATAATTAATACAATGATCAGCAGTATTCCGCAACGCATAAACAACCGACTTGTTAATCTTGGCTGTTGGCAACAATGAAGCATCCGGAACGGCCAATGCAAAGTTGATAACATCAGAAGCAACAATATCACGATATATAGATGCGATCATTTCTTTAACACTAACGTCGTGGGATAGGGTATCTGGCTGCACGGGGCTAGGTAATTTAGGAAAACGGCGATGATTGAACCGTACGTAATAACCCGATTTGGGTCTTGACTCTATCAGTCCCCTTCCCTCCAGGTGGTAATAAGCCTGGAAGGCAGTTCCCATGCTGATGCCATACTCTTCGCTCAACACCCGAACCGAAGGCAGTTTATCACCAATGCGAAGCACTTCTTCCGCGATCATTTTCTCAAGTCCATCTGCCACTTGCAGGTAGAGATGATCATCTGAATTGAGCAGGTTCTTTTTCATGTTATGTTCATTTAAGCCAGGTAGCAAATAGCTAAATAACCCTGGTGTTAAAAAATCTGATCTAGCCAAAATTACTAAATCTGAATCTGTTTTTTACAAAATAAATGAACAAATTTTGTACAATCATTTTTAAACCGGAATTATGAAAAGTGAATTGAGGCAAGGATATTTTGCATTGGCATTGGTAAGCTTCTTTTGGGGCACAACATACATTGCATCAAAGATCGGAACACAACACATGCCGGGATTATTTGTTGCGGGAGTAAGGCAATTCACCTCTGGTTTACTTATGGTAGGATTTTTCATCCTCAAAGGATATACATTGCCGACGATAGCCGACCTGAAGAAAATTTCTGTACAGGGAATATTGTTATTATGCGTGGCAAATGGTTTGCTCACCTGGTCGCTGGAATATATCAGCAGTGGCCTGGCCGCGATCATTGCTGCCCTGGTTCCACTATTTGTAACCCTCTTCAGCATCTGGCTTTCGAAAACGGCCCGCATCACCCGCTGGATGCTGATTGGATTACTATTAGGCTTTGCAGGTATCGTTACTATATTTTATGATTACATCGGTCAGCTTGGCAATCCAACTTTCATCACCGGCATCATCATGGCATTCTTTTCAACCATCGCGTGGTCATTCGGAACCGTTTATACTTCCGGTCAACGATTATCCATCGGAGTTTTGTTTGGTGTGGGATTTCAGATGCTGATAGCCGGTACCGTTATGCTGATCGTTTGCTTCGCATCAGGTAAATATGCCAACCTCGCCGATACAGGAAATTCATCCTGGTATGCCCTCGCTTACCTCATTATATTTGGTTCCATACTGGCTTATTCGGCCTATATGTATGCCATTAAAAAACTGCCGGCCACCCAGGCATCTCTATATGCATACATCAATCCCATTGTGGCGGTTGCATTTGGCTGGTTATTATTAAGCGAGCAATTGAATGCACATATGATATCGGGTACGCTCATCACCCTTGGTGGGGTGTACCTGGTAAATTTTGAATATAAAAAACAAAAGCGATGATAGAAATTGTTGATTTTGAACCATGGCATCAACATTATTTTGAACACTTTAACCGGCAGTGGATAGAAGAGTTATTCACAATGGAACCAGTTGATGAGTACGTACTTGCCAATCCCGAAAAAGCCATCATTGAACCAGGAGGCGCCATACTGATGGCCTTGTATAACAAGCAGGTAGCCGGCACCGTTGGGTTACGAAAAGTGGATGAACATACATATGAATTTACCAAGATGGCGGTAGATACCTTATTCAGGAGAAAAGGAATCGCAGAAGCACTTAGTCTGGCAAGTTTCGAAAAGGCCCTCGCATTGGGTGCAACTGAAGTGATCCTATACTCTAATACTAAGAATGCCGGGGCAATAAAGCTATACGAAAAACTGGGCTTCAGGCATATAGCCGTTGAAAATGGAGTGTATGAAAGAGCGAATGTAAAAATGACCATAGCTATAAACGAAAAAAAGATCCCGAAGGAACCATTGATCAAATCAATTTCTACCCAATAACATGTATTCACTCCATAACATTTTACCATTTTAAATATTGAAACATGGAACTAATTGCAGACATCACCGTACACAAAACAAAACATTCCCGCATCGATGAAGTTGATTTCAACAACCTCGAATTTGGCAAATACGTATCCGATCATATGATGGTATGCGATTATGCCAATGGTGCCTGGCAGGAACCTAAAATTCTGCCCTATACAAATTTATCTTTAAGCCCTTCAACCCTGGCCTTGCATTATGGACAAACAGTATTTGAAGGCATGAAAGCATTTCGTATGGCCGATGGACGCATCAATATATTCAGGATCGACAGGCATTATGAAAGATTTGTACGCTCGCTGGAGCGGCTATGCATGGCGGTTATCCCCAGGGAAATCTTTATCGAAGGATTGACAAGGCTTATCGACCTGGATAAGGAGTGGGTACCTAACCAGCCGGGAGCCTCTTTATACCTGAGGCCTTTTATGATTGCCACAGAAGCACGGTTTGGTGTAAAAATATCAGATGAATACAGGTTTATCATTTTCTCCGGCCCCGTTCCTTCACTCTATGCCGAACCCATTAAAGTTAAAGTGGAAAGAACGTACTCAAGAGCTGCAAGGGGCGGCACCGGCTTTGCAAAATGCGGTGGCAATTATGGAGCTGCGTTTCTGCCCACCCGGCAGGCAAGAGAAGAAGGTTATGACCAGGTATTATGGACAGATGCCAATGAACATGCTTACATTGAAGAATCCGGCATGATGAATGTAATGTTTGTGATCGATCAAAAGCTCATCACACCTAAATTGTCGGATTCAATCCTTGATGGCGTAACCCGCGACAGTTTATTAACATTGGCTCATGACATGGGATACCCGACAGTAGAAAGACAACTTTCAGTTGACGAATTAAAAACAGCTTTCCTTGAACAGCGCATCACCGGCGCATTTGGAGCCGGTACCGCAGCAGTCGTTGCACCGATCAGGACCATACAGATCGATGGAACAGATTTTGATCTGCCGGAATACACCGAAGATCATTTTTTATACAGGCTGAAGGATCAATTAGAAAAGATCAGGACAGGTATTGCACCGGATATCAATAACTGGAATTGCATCATTTAATGAAAACAAATGGTTAGTACAGAAAGGTAAACAGGTAAATTTGTTTACCTTTCTTCATTGAAATGCATCATATGCAAAACGTCATACAATATAAATATTTCCTTTTTTGCTTGCTACTGGTAATAATAATGGCAGGCTGTACAAAAAAAGAAGATAATTGCATAAGCGTATTGCCTTGCCCGGTAGTAGCAGTAACGGGCACACATACCGGCCAGGTGAATCAACCTCTTAACCTCAATGTTTCCTATATAACCGGTAATGGCTGTTGGCAATCAAGTGAACTTAAAGAAACCATCAGCGGCAATGAACGATTCATTGAAGTAAATGCAACATACAAGGGTTGTATGTGCACCCTGCTGGCAGCCACCATGCAGGTAACCTATACTTTTACCGCATCTCAGCCAGGCACATATTACCTCAATTTTTGGGAAACAGAAGATAGCTTCCTGCGGGACACCGTTTATATTCAATGATGCAGTTGCCGTTAATTTATAAAGCAACAAACAGCCTCTATTCAAAATAATAGTATTTTTTATTTAATTGATTTCTCCTTTTGTGATTGCAATCATAAAATATTAAAGCATCACGGTTTAGTTTTCATGCATTAATTTTTAACAGAAAAAACATGTTATGAAAAATAAACTTAAACTAAACATTGCAGGATGCATGCTCTTGTTAATGGCTGCATGCAATGCCAATAAAACGGAAACCACTACTGCAGTAACAGAATCAACAGCCGAAACAACCCAAACCGGACAGTCTGGTGTAAAAGATGATCTTTCCGCAAAAAATGTGGTGCAGGTTGCCATGGGAAGTAAGGATCACACGACGCTAGTAACAGCCGTTAAAGCCGCCGAACTGGTAGATGCATTGAGTAACGCCGGACCATTCACGGTATTTGCACCAACAAATGCAGCATTTGACAAACTTCCTGCCGGAACGGTTGACGGTTTACTGAAACCTGAAAAGAAAGAAGACCTAGCAGACATTTTACAATACCATGTATCCGTTGGCGTGTTTAAAGCAGATGCATTACAAGACGGACAAATTATTGGGCAGGTAAATGGCGGCAATATCCGCATTACTAAAAAAGATGGAAAGATCTTTGTAAATGAAACCGCAGAGATCGTTGCCTCTATACCTGCTTCTAACGGGATCATTCATGTGATCAATACTGTATTACTACCGCCACCAGCTTCTAAATAAATTTCCCTAAAAAACCATGAAATGCTAATCCATTGGATTGGCATTTTTTGTTTCCTGCTGCAGTAGCTTTAATTGCATCACTTTGGCAATACTGGCACTTCTTTCCTTGGCCAGCAAGGCTTTCGGGCCTTCAAATAATTCATCCAGTGTTGCAAAAAATAATAAAAGCCATTGTTCAAAATCGGCTGGTTGTAAAGGAAAAATCCTGTTCACGTGGGCATGAACCTTCATAGGGTTTCCATGATAGGTTCCGGTAAAAAATATAGCATTATCCCAAAAGTCGTACATCACTGGCAGGTGTTTTTCCCAATGCACTTTAAACACATCTGTGAAAATATGCCCTAATTGAGGATCGGCTATTACTTTTTCATAAAAGCGATCGACCAATAATTTAATATCCTCTTTTGAAGTGATGTCATTTTTCATGGCGGTGCATTTCAGGATGATGTCAAATGAATTGCTTTATTTCCTCATCAGAAAAATATTCCTGCAACAATGGAAACAACACACGCTCTTCTTTCCTGATGTGCGCCTCCAGGAGTTTACCCAGTTGATCATTTGCTTCATCCTGGTTTGTTTGATCAGTTAACGATAAAAACGCTTTGCTGAGGACCTTGTGTTCTTCAAATATTTCTTTGATCAGTATATCCACCTGCTGATTAACATGCCTGCATTTTTCTAATAAGCTTTCTTCCTTTTCAAAATGGCTGCAGAGTTCTCCTTGATAAAATTGCATTGCATATACTGCTTTGTCATTAGGCTGTGTTGGAAGATCTTTGTAAGCAGGAGCATCACTTCTCAGCAAACGGGCAAGTATCAAAGCAGGATGGTGATCTCGTGATAATGGAGACAATGAATCGTAACGTTTCATATCGGGGAATACTTTTTTGTAAATAAATTAAAGATCTTTCCGGTTAAATTTTCTTAAAGAAAACCAGAGCGGCAGGAATATCCACGTTAGCAATACCGCAAAAGCCGGAAGCAGACCGGCCTGCGAGCCAAAGAAATTTTTAAACACGGCGCCGGTATATCCAAGCAAAGCAGACATATCGAGTTGTAATAAGACCAGTATCCTTCCGAGATCGATCGGGTTTAAAGCGCTCATGCCAACCATTAGCTGTTCGAGTGGATAATCAGCAAATTGAAACAAAATGAAGAGCACCAATCCATCAAACAAAACAGAAAAATACAGCCACAACAGGATGGCAACACCAATGCCCCTCGCCTTATCCCTTGTTTTAACGGCAGCCAGCATTGAAATGGCGACAAAGATCACCGATAATATCAATCCGACAGCCAGCATCATGAATCCTGTAGCAGTGGCTTCAAAAATTAAAATCGGAACTCCAGCCCCAATTAAAAATGCAACAGAAAGTGAAACAGATAACCCGGTAAACAAACTCAGCCAGATCGTTTTCCTTTGTAACGGCTGGCTTGTAAGCAGTTCCAGGAACTCGGAACTGTTATACATATAAATGGTAGAAAAAAGTATGCTGACCAACGGCACAATGATGAGAATAACATTTAGCAGGCTTAACAATCCTTTGGCAGAATTGTCTTCAAGGTTGAACACACTCACAGATATCAGCAACAAGAACAACATATATGCCAATACGATCCTGTTTCGTAAAATATCTATGATTACATATTTTATAATCTTTTTCATCTGCTCGTTTTTTGAAGCATAACATTTGCAATGGCTTTCGAAAGCTTTGCTTCTCCCGTTTCATTTTTCAGTGCTTCAATGGATTTATGAAAACAAAGTTTACCATCCTGCATATAGATCACCTGTGAAACAAGATCATCCAATTCACTGAGAATATGAGACGTGATCATTACCAGTTTTCCTTTCCCCTTTTCTAAAATGATCTTCTCCTTAAGGATTTCAGACGACACCGGATCAAGCCCGGCAGTAGGTTCATCTAATATCAACACATCCGGGCTGAACAGGAACGCCAGTGCTGCGCTTACCTTTTGCCTTGTTCCCCCTGAAAGGTTGCTCATTCTTTTATCAAGTAACGCATCCAATCCAAAGTTTCGAATGAGTTCATCGTCTGTTGTATACGTTCCCTTTCCTCTTATATCACTCATCATCGTAAATACCTGGCCGATGGTCATGTTATCAGGATATCGGCCGATCTGTGGCATATATCCGATATGACTCCGGTATGTCCAGTCCCGGGCAATATTCTTATCATTGAAGGTGATGAAGCCACTGTCACAAACTACCATGCCCAATACGCATTTGATAAATGTCGTTTTACCACTACCGTTAGGTCCTATCAGGGCAATACACTCGCCCGAACTGCAACTGACAGAAACATTGTCAAGGGCGGTAAGTTTCCCGAATTTTTTGGTAACGTTGTTGGCGATGATCATAGCGGAAAGGGTTTCATCAGGGGAAGATTGTCTTTTAACTGGTCGGGGGTTACACTAGGCACAAGCTTCTCGGTTTTGTCGAGCAGCGTAGCCATAAAACTCCTGAACAGGATCATAGCCGTAGGATTCTGTTCAACGATCATGGCATAGAGGCTTACAGGGTGATACGGTACATCACCTTTCTTATCTTTATCGAGGTCGTACCCTTCATACTTATCCCAATAATTCCCGTTGAATGAATTCAGCACAAGGCTTCCGTTGGTGGCAACATCAAATGTATTTGAATAAAAATTATTCGAAAAAACAGAAATATCCATGCAGTTAGCCTGCATCTTAATAGCCCAGCCATTGTTCTTAAAAATATTTTTTTCTACCTGCAACCGGTTGGCACCTTCAAAATAAATGCCGATGGTATTACCGTTGAAACGGTTATTCAATAAATAGCCGTCATTGATCTCCTTCAGCAACAGGCCATAAGATCCATCACCTGTATTATCATTAAATGAATTATCATACATCTTTACATGGTGAGAAAACATCACCGCAACCCCGGCCCCATTGTTGATGAACTGGTTTGAAATATATGCATCTGTATTTGAAAACATAAAATGCAATCCGTACCGTATGTTCTTTTCAGAATGATTTTTCCATATCACCGAATTTGTTACAAATTCAAAATAGATCCCATCCCGGTGACCGATGATAGAATTGCCGATGATGCGCATACGATCGCTTTTCCAGCAATGAATACCGTTACCGCTTTGCTGCTCCTGTTTGCCGTATGCCCGAAGCCTGTTGTTCTCGATCAGGCCCTGCATTCCGTATTGAGAATAAATACCAAAAAAAGTATCATCCAAAATATTATTCCGGATGATCGCGTGAGGTACATTACAGATCTTGATGCCGGCAAAATCTTCAATACTTGATACACCTGAATGAACAATCTTAAAACCTTCGATCGTTACAAAAGGTGCCCGGATTGATATGATCTCGTATAAATGTTCTCCATCCAAAACAGGAAAGTTTTTTCCAATA
>JAKQKY010000209.1 GCA_029560415.1 Bacteroidota bacterium
GATTGCTGGTATGCATCGGGTATAATAAAACGATGGAGGAAATGAATGCTTACATCACAGCGCCAATCGGAACCGCAGCTGCCAATATTAAACCGGAAAGTGGTCCCGAAGATGAATTGCTGGATGAAGAAAATACATCCTGGGCATTTGGTATCGCAGGTGGCATTGAGTTTGGTATAAAAGATATGAAAGCCGATCTCAAAGGTTCCTTCCTGATCGCCAATATCAACAATACCATACAGGCACGGTTAAACGAAATTGAACTTAAAATAAAGAACCAGGCTTTTGCGCTGGAAGCCAAATTAAAACTGGCCTTCGGTAGTGACAAGCAGGGCTTTGAAGCAGCCGCTAAACTAACCACCATCAAAAGGGAATTTGAAGCAAGCTTTAAATTCTATTACTTGTCAAAAACTGCTACGACACCGGAAGGTGTTGAATTGGGGGCCACTATAAAAGTATCAGCAGGCATTACAACCGGCCCGATCCTCTGGCATTCGATCGGCGGTGGTTTCGACTTTAACACGGTAAAAAATACATACCTGGTTTATTTAACGGGAGATGTAGGGCCGGCAGGTACGCCTAAAGAAGTGGGCTATGTGAAAGATGCCTACATCAGTATATTGTTCGACGTTAATAACTGCGACGCATACCCGGTGATCGAGGGAGGTGGAAAGATCATGATTAAAAATAAAGAATGGGGGCAAGTGGGCGCAAAGGTTGATTTCTGCAGAAAATTATTGCTGGTCACCATTGGCCTCCAGGTGCCCGTTGCTACAGGCGTGGATGTGTATATAACTGGTGTATTTTATGGAATGACCAGGAATGTGAATGGCACGCAAACAGGTTCCATGTTCCTGGGAGTTAATGCCAATATTACAAGCATGGGCGATATGCTGAATGGAAATATTTTCATGGCCCTGGGAGTTAATTACAGTAATACCGATCCATTATCGCCGCAGGAAGTGAGAAGTCTTTGGAATAAAATTGAGTATGATGCCAAGGATAACAATGGCACAGAGTTGAATGCATTATTCATCAGTGGATATATGAATGTTCCTTCGAAAAGCGGAAACTTTAATATTGCCATTGCAGGCTTTAGTTTGTTTGGCTTTAGTTACGACTTTGGTGCTTCAGCTCATGCTGTACTGTTTGTAAAATTCAATAAAAACCCTAACGATGAGAATCACATCTTTAAATTCAGGGCCGACCTGGAAGCGCATGCAAACGCCAGTTTAACGATCATAGGCATCACGGTATACGGCAGTGGAAAGATAACGGCTTCGCTTAATGGCGGTTATGATGGAAAATGGTATGTAAACGGAAACGCTTCACTGGCTATGCAACTATACAGCGACCCGGGAGCCAGCTGTAACAGCATCTCCACCACCTGGTATGAATGCTGTTGTTCCAATCTTAAGCTTCCTTGTTGTGATTGGCCTTGTATTGACTGCACCTGTATATGGAAATGTCCACAGCGTGTATGTATACCGTATCCTGTAATCGGGTTTAAAATATGCATGTCATTAAACGCAGGGTTTAAATACAGGCAGGGTTCTGCAACAGAAATTTATTTTAATTAAGAACGTCATCATGAAAAAAAATCTCTTTATAATCTCATTGATATTGCTGGCACATGCTGTTTCATTCGGTCAGCCATACAACCAGAACAGGTTGCTTAAATCGGTGTCTTCGCCAAGGGGAAATTATATATATCTTTTTGATAAGGATGAACTGGGCGGGAAAGATTCATCGAAAGTTGCCGCCACTGATTATTTCATCATTGAAAAGCTACGCTACGAATTTACAGAAGGAACAAAAAAATCTGCTTATACCAAAGCAGGCGAAGCCAGGCGGGTAGAAACCTATAAACAGATACAGGCTTATTTTTCCAAAAGCCAGGTGAGTGAAATAAAAAAATTATTTGGTCTTAAAAATGACCAGGAAGTGGTGCGATATTTTAATACTCATCATTTCGACAGGGAATTCCCCATCATTTACGACCTCATAGAAACCAGGCAAGCCCTGGGACAGGTTTTCCTGGATAAGGATGTGAAACCAGGTGAAGTATACATGTATAAGGTGAGCAGGGTGTCTAAAACAAACCAAAACGAATCCTGGGGCTTTGCTGTAAGGCAAAGTCATGCGGCCAATTATGTGCTGCCTTATTTCAAACCCATGATCAAATCACTGGAAGCTTCCGATAGCCTGGTTAGCATCACCTGGAAAATGGCGATACCAGGAGATGCACTGGATAAAATTCCCGTTCCAAAATCACTTGTTGAAGCAGATAAAGACGGTGCAATGGTTCGCATACCTTTTGGCATGCTCAATACGCGGGCAAAGGTATTCGCCAGGAAGAATAATCAATTCATAGAGTATGCTACTTTAATGCCGGTACTGAACATCAGCAAGGATACCCTTACCTATACTTACGTAAAAAAATGCATGCCCGAAGAAGAAGTGACTGCTTACCTGGTTACAGAAGATGAAGTGTATAACCAGGGTATCTCATCTGATACGGCTTATGCATTTGCTATTTCCAACAAGATTGTTCCGCTCATTTATGGCATACGGGTAAAGGATGTGCTCGATGGCGTGCAGCTATCCTGGGATAAATTGCCTGCCAGGCCTTATGTGGTAGGCATCGAGATCAGGCGCACCAATAGTGAAGATGTGGAAGATTCACTGGCAACACTACCGGTGTCGGATACCAGCTTTACAGATTATTCCATCAAGGTGGGGCAGCATTATCGTTATAAAGTAAAAGCCATATTCCTTCCTTTGTTAGGTGTTGAACAAAAAGTACCTGCCGAAGGTATCGGAACCTATACCATTTTTTCACGCCCGCTTCCGCCATTTGACCTGGTAGCTGAAAATGTTAACAGCAATGTTCAATTGAAATGGGATGCGGTTGATGAGCCATCTTTTTATGGTTATTATATTTACCGCGGAACATCATCAAAACAATTAGACCTGGTGGCTGGTCCTGTTTTTACAAAAACCTTCCTCGATTCTTCAGGATCATTAAGCGGGCGAACTCCATATTACTATGCCGTACTTACTCAGAACCTGCGCCAGGATACAAGTGTTCTGTCGGCCATCGTACGTATCGTTCCCGAAAGAAAGATCATCACATCCGTTCCTAACCAGGTTGAATTCTATTTTGTAAATAAGGTTCTGCGTATCTCCTGGAACGATCTAAGGAAA
>JAKQKY010000210.1 GCA_029560415.1 Bacteroidota bacterium
CTCTATCTTTTCTCCCAGGAAAGCTGCTACAAACACACCTGCAATACCACCTGTAAGTGCAGCAAAAAAAATAACCAAGGGAGATAATTCAAATGCATAGCCAGCCGGGATAGCAGCATAGATTTCGAAAGTGGCCAGGCCGGCAACGGTTAATATTTTAAGCATACGAATTATTTTGGGCGAAGTTCGGGGATTGGGCGCAGACCTATAAGGTTTTTAAAACCTTATAGGTCTTTTTTGCGTGTTACAGATCATACAACAGGACTTGTTCAATATATCTGTAAGCAATTCATAGAACACAATAGCCAGCTTCACAACTACCCTGGACGAAGACTTTTGTTCCGCCGCCGTAAAAAAACAACACTGATAACTTAAAATGGAAGGAGCCAGCTTTTTTACGTATGAATGCAACCGTCTTATAACAGGTATTGTCAAAGCTGAAAAAATACCATTATGAAACTAAAAAACTGGGCTATTATTCTTTGCACTATTGGTTTTACTTTGGCTGCATGTGACAAGGATTTGTGTGATACTCTTACACCATCACCGGTGAGTGCACCCAAAGATTTGTTGAAATCTGTAGAGTTTAAGAACTTAAATGCCACCGGTGTGTATGAGTATCGCAGCGATAGTACTTTACAAAAAATTACGTATACAGGTACCAGCACCGGTTATATAACCAGCTTCCAGTATAATACTAATGGTATATCTAAAATTATGTTAACTGGCAGCCTTTACCAAAGTACCTATGTTTATACCAACGGGAAAATAAGTGCCATTTTTATGACAGAGCAGGGCCTGGAGCAAAAGGGGAATAAATTGGTTTACACCTATAATGCCAATGGCAATGTTTCAGAACTCAGGTATTATACCATTAATGAAGCACCTGCCCAGCTTAAATATACAAGTACGTACACTTATGATACGGGGGGGCAATTGGCAAAAGTAGTTTCGATAAATAACACCAGTAAAGTTACCTGGACAATCGATGCTTATTCCGACTCCTGTGAATTCATACCCTGGACTTTTATTGGCACAGGCCTCGATGAATTGTACGAGGTTTATAACTACCCGGTACTAAGCAGGATGAACAGGTTACCTAAGAAAATAACTCAGATAGTGCAGGTGAACGGAGCTGCACCTTATGTAGAAAAGATAAGGGAAACTAATTTTACCCTTACTGGTAAGCGGATTGACAAAACAATTTCAACGCTTACTTTTCCTCAACATCCTGCTTACAACAGCAGTTGGGAAGTCTTGTTTCACTATTAGGATGGCTTACATTGTTTTCCGCTGGAACAGCCTTGTATGTTTTATCGGAAATTTTCCATCTTAACTATTCATAAAAATTTCAATCAAACCTATAAGATTTTTTAAAATATTATAGGTTTTCTTTACAGGTTTTCTGCAGGCTGTTCAAACATGGCTTTTTTCTCTTCTTTTTTCTTTACACCAAAATTGTAACGGAAAGTAATGCCCACCCTTCTTGTATCACCCACCCTTGTTCCCGCCACATTGATATTGCCCTGCTGCAGACTGAACTCAGTGCGGTTGGTATAAAAAATATCATTGAAAGACAAAATGATATTGGCTGTTTTTTTCATCACCGACTTATTAAAACTTACGTTGGCTGCCCCGAAATTACTTAGTTCAAAAAAGTTTTGCAGGCCCTTCGTACGCATAAAACCATTGATGGTCATGTTGAGGGTGGGAAGCAATTTTATTTGATGATACATGAAAAACACCCAGCTCTTCCTGCTGTAATTTAGCGGCAATCCCTGGTAAAAACCATCATAAGAATTAATATTCATTTGTGCACCGGCATAAAAGAAATACCCGCCACCGGGTGGGATGC
>JAKQKY010000216.1 GCA_029560415.1 Bacteroidota bacterium
TTTTGCCAAATTGCTTTCATCTTTCGATGTAAGCATTCTCGCCTATGATAAATATTCATACGGATTTGGTAATGCAGCAGTAAAAGAAGCCAGCCTGGAGCAATTGTGCAGGTATGCTGAGGTCATCAGTTTTCATGTGCCCCTTACTGCTTTAACCATGCATATGGCAAATGATGAATTTTTTTCATTACTGAAACAGCGTCCCTTTATCATTAATACATCGCGTGGCGGCGTAATTGAAACCAGTTCGTTGATCAAGGCGATTGGGCAGGATATCATCCGTGGAGCGGCACTTGATGTTTTGGAAAATGAAAGAATCGGGTCTTTAAACAGTATTGAACAATCTAACCTGGATTTTCTTTGTGCACAGGACAATGTACTGATCACGCCCCATATTGCCGGTTATTCACATGAAGCCTTTTATAAAATGAGCAGGATATTGCTGCAAAAGCTTGATATCGACCCCTAAGAATATTTGTAGTGGCGAAATGGCCTACAAAAATCCTTTTTAGTATATTTGCCCAGGTGCAACGCTTTAGTCAATCTGAAGCGTTGTATTTTTTTTACCAGTTAAACAGAAAGTTATGGCAGAAACCAATTATGTAACCCAGGAGAGCTTTGATAGAATGCAGACAGAATTGCATTCACTGAAATCTATCGATCGTCCTGCTGCCAGCAAGGCGATTGCAGAAGCGAGGGAAAAAGGCGATCTGAAAGAAAACGCAGAATATGATGCAGCCAAGGAAGCACAGGGCTTACTGGAAGCAAAGATCAAATACCTGGAAGGGGTCATCGCAACGGCGAGGATACTGGACGAAACAAATATCGATGCCAGCCGTGTAAGCATACTCACCAAGGTTACTTTAACTAACCTGGCCACGAAGAAAACGGTCACTTACCAAATCGTATCGGAAAATGAAGCCAGTTTAAAAGATGGAAAGATCTCGGTAACCTCACCGATCGGAAGTGGTATATTGGGAAAGGTGGTTGGCGACATTGCCGAAGTAACCGTTCCTGCAGGCTTATTAAAATTTAAGATCGACAATATTACTGTGTAAGATTTTATTGATCATTTGACAAACCATTCAATAAATTTGAATGGTTTTTTTATGTACGTATCTTTAAATAAAAAGCGATGTCCATCTTCACCAAGATCATATCAGGCGAAATTCCTTCTTTTAAAATTGCAGAAAACGATCAATTCTTTTCTTTCCTGGATATTTTTCCATTGGTAAAAGGACATGTGTTGGTGGTTCCCAAATTAGAGGTTGATAAATTCTTTGACCTGCCTGAAAAATATTTACAGGAGATGCTGGTATTTGCCCAACCCATTGCCCGTGCCATTGAAAAATCTTTTGATTGCAAACGATGTGGTATAAGCGTGGTTGGGTTAGAAGTGCCGCATGCCCATATGCACCTATTGCCCATCAACACGGCGAATGATCTTAATTTTACGCAACCCAAACTAACGATCAGTAAAGAAGAATTGGCCGCCATCCAGGCGAAGATCCTGGAGAATTTATAAGGTGATTTTATAGAAAACAGACCTTTATTTTACCCTGCCAGGATTTTTAAGAAGAAAATCTTTCCATCCATTGGCTTTTTTAACGCCAACTCCTGTTACCGGTATATTCTGTTGAAAATGGTGACAAACGGCCACGGCCAATGCGTCTGATGAATCCATGTGTTTTGGATCTTCGGTAAACTTCAGGAGGTTTTGCAACATTTTCATCACCTGTTCTTTTCCTGCATTGCCATTGCCGGTAATAGACTGTTTGATTTTTTTGGGAGAATACTCGCAAACACTTAAGCCTGCCTGCATGGCAGCAGCAATGGCTACACCTTGTGCTCTACCAAGTTTGAGCATGCTCTGTACATTCTTCCCATAGAAAGGCGCTTCAATGGCAAAGTGGTCGGGTTTAAAAGAAATGATCAGTTGATGTACCTTCTGGTGTATCTTTTCGAGCCGCTGGTAGGCATCGTCTTTAGCAGAAAGTTTCAACACGCCCATATCGATCAGCGACATATTTTGGCCGGTAATTTTGATGAGCCCATATCCCATGATAATAGTACCCGGATCGATCCCCAAAATGATTTTTGAAACTTTTTGCAAAGTGCGGCCTATTTTTACTGATAAATCTGTTGCTTGAACAAAAATATCAAATTAATAATCAACTATTTCCTGGGGCCACTGTTGTTTATTTTTTTGTCGTGGAGTTTGTACAAGCAAATCATTCATCAGCCCGATCTGCCGGAAAGATGGAACCAGATCAAAAGCAGCTGGCAGAGTGGATTGTTCTGGATCGTCTTCCTCCTCATGTTTGTTAACTGGGGTATTGAATCACGTAAATGGCAACTCCAGGTTGCTCCACTGGAGAAACTTGATTTTCTTACAGCAGTGAAATCGGTTTTGTCGGGTTGCAGCATCACCATGCTAACGCCAAACCGAATAGGCGAATATGGAGGCAGGATCATGTACATTAAAGAAGAGAACAGGTTAAAAGCCATTTCGCTGACCATATTGGGAAGCATCAGTCAGCTTGCCATAACGCTGATAATAGGAACACTTGGTTTACTGTACCTGAAATATGTTGTGCATGCCGGAGATGTAAAAAAAGAGGAAGCGTGGTTCCTGCACAACCTGATCCTGTATGTTAGTATTGCCGTTACCGTTATATTGTTGTTTATTTACTTCAGGCTGCATGTATTTATACAATTGGTATCACGTATATCCTTTTTAAAAAGTTTTGTTAAGCATATTGAAGTAGTAGATGTTTTCAGCTGTAAACAATTGTTAAGAATTTTATTTTTATCATTTTTCCGGTATATGGTATTTATTTTGCAATACATGCTGCTGTTGCGGGTTATGGAAGTGAATATCCCGGTGATGTTGAGTTTTTGTTTACTGGCTTTGTTTTATCTCGTAATGGTGATCGCACCCACCATTGGGTTTACAGAGTTACCAGTGAGGGCTACGGCAAGTGCAGCGATACTGGGACTTTATAGTGATAACCTGCTTGGCATGCAGGCTGCAACATTTGGTATCTGGCTGATAAACCTGGTCGTTCCTGCCATAATGGGAAGTGTTTTTATTTTAGGCATTAAAATAATGAAGGAAAGATGAAAAAATTTACCCGACTGGTCTTATTAACGGTAGCCTTGTTTTCAGTAAGCTTTACACCTTATGACAATGACTTTTGTGGCATTACCAATACTGCTTTCCAGGCTGGAGAAGTGGTTACCATGAAAGTGTATTACAGTACACTCGGTGCTTATATCGGCGCAGGGGAAGCCACTTTCACGACTACGCTTGAACGCTTTAATGGTAAACCCGTTTATCATGCGGTAGGCTCAGGAAAAACATATTCTTTCTTCGATAATTTCTTTAAAGTGCGTGACAGGTATGAGAGCTATATTGATACCGCCACTTTATTGCCTTATAAATTTATCCGGAATGTAGATGAAGGCGGACATAAGATATACAATAATGTAAGTTTTAACCAGAAGGAAAACACAGCTGTAAGCACCAATGGCGTTTTTAAAGTAACCAATTGTATGCAGGATGTGGTGAGTGCTGTATATTATGCCCGCAATATTAATTTTGATAAATACAAACCAGGCGATAAAATTCCTTTTGATATGTTCCTCGATGATGAAGTATATCATCTTTATATCCGTTACCTGGGAAAGGAAAAAGTAAAAACGAGGTATGGTAAATTCAATGCAATTAAATTCAAGCCTTTACTCATCAAAGGAACCATTTTTGAAGGTGGCGAAAAAATGAATGCATGGGTAAGCGATGATCCGAACCATTTATTATTACGCGTTGAAAGTCCTATTTCGGTTGGTAGTATTAAGGTAGATATGATGGGATATTCAAACCTCAGGTACCCGTTAACGTCACTGGTGAGTGTCCGGTAATTTACAACTCACTTAATTTAAAAATATCTTTTACCCTTACTCCTTTTTCGGTCATTTGAACCGTGCAGCATTCGTTTACAGGGTCGTGCTCAAAAAACAATACATAATCATTTTCAGCAGCTTCTGTCAGAAAAGATCTTTTTTCGTTAAGTGTTGTTAGCGGAAACATGTCGTAAGCCATCACATAAGGCAATGGAATGTGACCAATGGATGGCAGCAGATCGGCCATATACAAAATGGTTTTCCCTTTGTATTTCATCTGGGGCAACATCATGGCATCGGTATGCCCGAATGCCTGCCTCACATCTATGCCTGCCGGGAAACTGTCGGCATCATCTTCAATGAACTTTAGCCGGCCGCTTTCCTGTATCGGGAGAATGTTCTCTTTTAAAAACGAAGCTTTTTCCCTTTCATTTGGTTCGGTGGCCCATTTCCAGTGCCTGCGGTTGCTCCAATAACTGGCATGGGTAAACGCCGGTACCAGTTTGTCGCCTTCCCTGCGGATGCTTCCTCCGCAATGATCAAAATGAAGATGGGTTAGAAATACATCGGTGATATCGTTCCTGTTAAAGCCATGCACAGCAAGGGATTTGTCGAGGGTATCATCGCCATGCAGGTAGTAGTGCCCGAAAAATTTTGCATCCTGTTTATCTCCCATGCCATTATCTACCAGTATCAACCGGTTGCCGTCTTCTATCAGCAGGCAACGCAGTGCCCAGCTGCACATATTGTTATCGTCGGCAGGGTTCAGCTTGTTCCATATGCTTTTTGGTACAACCCCGAACATTGCGCCGCCATCCAGTTTAAAATGGCCGGTATTGATGGTATACAGGTTCATGAATTAAGTTTTGTTGATTGTTGTTTTGCAAAGGTAAGCAGGAGAAAAAATAGTCCTAATACAAAAAAGATAACCAGGGCCAGGATCGAATTGCGCATATTGCCGGTAATGCCTTCAATAAATCCGAAACTGAACAGCCCGATCACGATGGCAAGCTTTTCAGTTACATCATAAAAACTAAAGAAAGAGGCAGTGTCCTTGGTTTCGGGCATGAGTTTACTGTAAGTAGAACGGCTTAATGATTGGATTCCGCCCATCACCAGGCCTACCAATGAAGCCAGGATATAAAAGTGCATTTCTGTTTTAATAAAATAGCCGGTTATGCAAACGCCGATCCAAAGCGTAACGGTGAAAATGAGAATTTTGATATTGCCGAATTTTTCAGAAAGCCTGCTCATGCCGGTAGCACCAATGATGGCAACGAGTTGTATAATCACGGCGGTGATGATTAGCTTGGTATCTTCCAGCTTTAATTCCTTGATGCCAAAATCAATGGCAACCAACATTACGGTCTGCACGCCCATGCTGTAAAAAAAGAAAGCAGAGAGAAATCTTTTTAATACCGGCATGTGTACCAGTTGTTGTAAAACTTTTTTCAGTTCCAGGAAACCATTGGTAAAAACATTGGTCCTGGCTTTTCTTTCAGCTTTTGCTGAAATGGGCAGGGCCCTGAAAGTGATCTGTGCGAAACTTACCCACCAGATACCTACCAGCAGGAAGGTAAGTTTTAAAGGTAGTTCACCTTTGGACATCGTTAATACGAGTGCAAAGCCGATCAATTGCATGATCACGCTGCCGATATAACCCATGGTATATCCTTTGGCACTGATGCGATCCATGTCTTTTTCAGCGGCGATATCGGGAAGGTATGAATTATAAAAAACCTGGCTGCCATAGAATCCTATACCCGCAAACATAAAGCACATAAGCCCTACCGTTATGTGGTTTTCATCGAAGAAGAACATGCAGGAACAACTGATGGCACCCATGTAGCAGAAAAACCGCATGAAGTTTTTCTTATTTCCTTTATAATCGGCAATAGAAGAAAGGATTGGTGACAGAATTGCGATCAGTAGAAAGCCGAATGATAATACATAATCTTTTAATTCTGTATTCACGAACGTGCGCCCCATGAACGGAACCCCGTTTTTAAACGCCTCATTTTGCGGGCCTGTTACCGCTGCATAATATGCCGGGAAAAAGGTGGTGGTGATCACAAGGTTGTAAACCGAATTGGCCCAATCGTACATCGCCCAGCCATTGATCACTTTCTTGGAAGCAGTTTGCATTTGATTCATAAGAATGAAAAATTAACAATTAAAAATTGAAATGCAACAGAATTCTGTTTCTTAAGCGCTGATATAGCCGGTATAGATCATGGCCAGTAAGATCAATCCAACGATGATGCGGTAAATACCCCAAACCCTGAATCCGTATTTTTTTAAAAAGCCAATGAAGAATTTGATCGCCAGCATGGCTACAATAAAAGCCACAACGTTTCCAATGGCAAGTTGTTTGATCTCTTCGCCGGTAAAGCCGCCTGTGTCTTTGTAATGCTTGTATAATTTATAACCGGTTGCAGCAAGCATGGTTGGCACGGCCAGGAAGAACGAAAATTCAGCAGCAGCGCTCCTGGTAAGCTTTTGCTGCATTCCCCCAATGATGGAAGCGGCACTGCGGCTCACACCGGGTATCATGGCCAGGCATTGCCATATACCAATGATAAAGGCATTCTTGAAACTTGTTTCTTTCTCTGAATGTATGCGGGGATGGTTAAAGGCCTTATCAATAAATAATAAAATGATTCCACCGAGCAATAAGCTAACGGCAACGGTTGTGGTACTTTCGAGCAGGGCGTCTATTTTTTTGGAGAACAGGAGCCCTAGTATGATGGCGGGTACCACACCGGTGATGAGTTTCAGGTAGAAAGAAAAGTTTTTAAAATCAAAGAATTTTTTCCAGTATAAAACAACAACGGCGAGGATGGCGCCAAGCTGTATGGCTACCGTGAACATTTTAGTGAAATCATTATCCGGTATATGGAGTAATTTTTCCGTGATGATCATGTGGCCGGTAGACGATACCGGTATGAATTCTGTCAAACCTTCTACGATACTGATGATGATTGTTTGAATAGTATCCATGTTGTTTTGGTAATGAGGATGTTAAAAATCTGGAAATGAAAAACCGATTTGTAAACCTGAACTGTCTTCAAATTTTCAAATCGGTATATCGTTAAATGATATGAATGAGATTATTTCGGTTTCTTCATGATGGCCACAATTTCCATGATAAACCCTGCGATGATGAGCATCGGGGCGATGGTAATGCGGGTTGTACTATATACTTCTTTAGGGTCAAAGTTTTTTGGATCAGCACTTTTGCCACCAGCCATCAGGAAAAATCCCAGGGCCAGCACAGCCATCCCGGCCAGCATCCACACGTAATTCTCTTTGCCAAATAAGTTATTTCGTAAAACGGTTTCTTTCTTATCCTTGTTCATAAAGTGATATTTCGGATTGCAATATAGTGGAATTTTTACAGCTGTTAATACAGGTCATCCAGTTTCATGCGCAGGTATTTAATTACCGAACGATGCGTACTGGCGAGTGAAATCGTGATTCCCAGTATGATAATGATTATAAACAGCATGATCAATCCTTTATTATCGTGCAATAATTTAAAATCGGGTAAAAAGCTCTCTATCAGCAATACCGTGCCCCAAATAGCGGCAATAGCAATTCCTGACGCAATTAACCCATTCAGTATAGCCCGCTGGTTGATCGGTTTCGCAATAAACCAACGCGTTGCACCCACCATTTGCATAGTTTTGATCAAAAACCGGTTACTATACATGGCAAGCCTGATCGTATTATCTATTGAAAATACTACCAGTACGGTTAGTAAAATAGCAGCAATAAGGAAGATAAACCCGGCCGTTTTTACATAGGAACTCACCTTTGAAACTGTTTCGGTTGGGAACTGGAATTCTGATATAACGCCGGGGAATGTATTTTGCAGGTTGGCCGACAAAATATTGAGGCTGTCACTGTCAACATAATTGGCTTTTACATAAAAGTCAATGCTTTCGGGCAATGGATTGTTTGAGAGGAATTGCTTCCAGGTTGTATCATTCTCACTGTTCCATTTTTCGATGGCTTTTTCCTTGGTCACATATTCAACGCGGTTGGCATATGGGATAGACGAGATATAATTGACCAGACTGTCGATCCTTTTTTTAGGAGCGTCCCTGTTGAGGTAAGTATGTACCTGGATATTTTCTTTGAGGTAATCACCGGTTTTGCGAAGATTCAGGAAAAACCAGCCAACGATGCCAAACAAGAATAACACCAGTGCCACACCTACTATCGCATACCCATAGGTAGGTTTACTTTTCTTACTGGATGCTTTTCCGAATTGTGCCATAACATTTTTCTTAAATAATGGATAAATGAAAATTTGCTGTGCTAAAGTCGACAAAAATAAAGGTTTTTAAGCTGTTTGCTTTACTTTTGTCCACTACAAAAAACGATTGCCTGCCAAATATATTTTGATTGCTGTAATGCTGCGGCATATTTATTTGTTAAAATGATCAAGCCTTCCCGGTATTTTTTAATGGATACATATGTATCGTGCAATAATGCAATATCTCAAGGCTTCCGTCTTGTATCATTTCGGTTGCTTCAAATAATTAGTAAGAACAGATAATACATCAAAAAAAATGGAATATAATTTCAGGGAAATTGAACAAAAATGGCAGACGAAATGGAAGGCTGATAAAACGTACGAGGTCAGTAATGATTCTGCTAAAGAACCATTCTATGTATTGGACATGTTTCCTTACCCAAGTGGCGCCGGACTGCATGTAGGTCATCCGTTAGGATATATTGCCAGTGATATTTACAGTCGCTATAAAAGACTCCGGGGTTTCAATGTGTTGCACCCGATGGGGTTTGATAGTTTTGGTTTGCCAGCTGAACAATATGCCATCGAAACTGGCCAGCATCCGGCCGAAACAACGAAAAAAAATATTGCCACTTTTAAAAGCCAGCTCGATAAGATCGGATTTTGTTACGACTGGAGCAGGGAAGTACAAACCAGTGATCCGGCCTATTATACCTGGACACAATGGATATTCCTTCAATTATTCAATAGTTATTTCTGCAATACGGAAAAGAAAGCGTTACCAATTTCAAAGCTTATCGCCAAGTATGAAACAAAAGGGGCGATGCCAAGGGAAGGGCAACCGCCGATACCCGGCGTACATTTTACTGCTACTGAATGGAACGCCTACACGAAAAAAGAACAGGAAGATATTTTAATGAAACGCCGTCTTGCATTTTCTTCTTATGGCGAAGTGAATTGGTGTGAAGCGCTTGGTACTGTATTGGCCAATGATGAAGTAGTTAACGGGGTGAGTGAAAGAGGTGGATTCCCGGTGGTGAAAAAGAAAATGCGTCAATGGTATCTCCGCATTACCGCTTATGCAGATCGCCTGCTTGAAAGCCTGGAAACACTGGATTTCAGCGATTCTATGAAGGAGATGCAGCGTAACTGGATTGGGAAAAGTGAAGGGGCGGAAATGTTGTTTCGCATCACCCCCAACCCCTCTCCGGCCGGAGAGGGTGGCAAGACCCCTTTTCAAACAAGTAACAAATCAGCCTGGCCAATTTTAAAAGATCTTTCCAGGGAGAGCAGGAAATCCGCTACAGACTCAGAAGATGCATTGTGGCAAAAACTTCAGTCTAATCAACTTCAATCAAAAGTGAGGCGGCAACATGTGATTGAAAATTTTATTATTGATTTTGCTTTCCTGAATGAAAGATTATTAATAGAAGTTGATGGAGGTTATCATAATGAAAATGATCAGAGAGAGTATGATGATGCCAGGACTGCTTTTCTGGAAGAACTGGGTTATAAAGTGATCAGGTTTACAAATGGCGAAGTTGATACCAACATAGATGCTGTTGTAGAGAAGATCCGTATCGAGTTGGGAAAATCTACTCCCCTCTCTTCAGGGAGAGGGGCTGGGGGTGAGGCATACATCAAAGTATATACCACCCGCCCCGACACAATCTTTGGTGTAGATTTCCTGGTGCTGGCTCCCGAACACGAACTGGTAAGCCAGATCACAACTGCAGATCAAAAAGAAGCAATTGATACCTACCTGTCTTATGTAAAAAGCAGGAGCGATCGGGAACGCATGTCCGAAGTAAAACAGATCACCGGTTGTTTCACAGGAGCCTATGCCGAAAATCCATTCAATGGAAAACTCATCCAGGTTTGGATCGCTGAATATGTATTGGCAGGGTACGGTACCGGCGCCATCATGGCGGTGCCTTGTGGTGATCAGCGTGATTTCAGTTTCGCAAAGCATTTTAATATTCCCATCAGCAATATCATTGGCCATCATTTTACGGGAGAAGAAGCCAATCCAACCAAGGAAGCCATCCTGGAAAATTCAGGTTTCCTGGATGGAATGCTAATGAAAGATGCGATCCCGGTTGCAGTAAATAAAATTGAAGAACTGGGCATCGGCAAAAGAAAGGTGAATTATAAAATGAGGGATGCAGGCTTTAGCCGTCAACGTTATTGGGGTGAACCATTCCCCATCACATGGCAGGATGGCGTGGCCGTTCCTTTGTCATCAGATGAATTACCACTCGAATTACCATATGTAGAAAAATATGGACCTGGTCCGGAAGGAGAAGGTCCACTTGCCAATATAGAAGAATGGGTGAATACGCCGGAAGGGAAACGCGAAACTTCTACCATGCCTGGTTATGCGGGATCTTCGTGGTACTTTCTCCGTTATATGGATCCCAACAATAAGGGAACTTTCTGTAGCAGGAAGGCCAGCGATTACTGGGGACAGGTAGATGTGTATATCGGCGGAACAGAACATGCTGTTGGCCATTTGTTATACAGTCGTATGTGGACGAAAGTATTGTACGACCTCGGCCTTGTTGGTTTTGATGAACCTTTTAAGAGACTGGTGAACCAGGGAATGATCACAGGGAAATCTTATTTCTTTTCTGTTGATCCGGATAATAATGACCAGATCATTTCTTATAAAAAAGAAGATGTTTCCAATAAATTAATTCGCTTTAAGTACGGGCATAATTATGTTGATGCCAATGCAAGGCTTACTAAAAAGAAATTGGAAGAATATATTCGGGAGCATGCATCAGATATGAGCACCCTCAACATCGCCTGGGAAAAAGAAGGAGAGGAAGAGTTTATTGTATTGAAAGAGGAATCCGAAAAAATGTCGAAGTCGAAGTTTAATGTAGATAACCCCGATGACATTGTAGATAAATACGGCGCCGATACTTTTCGCATGTATGAAATGTTCCTTGGCCCGGTAGAAGCCAGCAAACCCTGGGATACAAAGGGCATTGAAGGTGTACATCGTTTCCTGCGTAAACTATGGCGTTTATTCTTCGACGATATGAAAGGCAAAGTCTGGAATACCGACAAGCCAAATGATGCCGAATTAAAAGTGTTGCATCGCACCATTAAGAAGATCGAATACGATACCGAACAGTTCTCTTTCAATACAGCGGTAAGCGCCTTCATGGTATGTGTTAATGACCTGTCTGATCTGAAATGCAACAAAAAAGAGATCCTCGAACAGTTATTGGTATTGCTCGTGCCATATGCACCCCATATTGCAGAAGAATTGTGGAGCCAGTTGGGGAATACAGGAAGTATACTGGATGCTAGCTACCCAGTGCTGAATGAAAAATTTCTCGTAGAAACGTCTAAAGAATACCCGGTATCCATCAATGGGAAAATGCGCACCACCATTCTTATTTCATTAGATGCTTCACAGCCCGAAGTAGAGAAGATGGTAATCGAAAATGAGATCGTTCAGAAATGGCTTGAAGGGAAAGCTCCTAAAAAGATCATTTTTGTAAAAGGTAAAATGGTGAATGTGGTGATCTGATCATAACACTGTTCTTATTTTCCACGCTTT
>JAKQKY010000221.1 GCA_029560415.1 Bacteroidota bacterium
TGACCCTCAACAATAACCAGCCTGCACTTTGCGCCAATACTCATTAAAGCGCTTGCCATCAGGATACTGTGGTCATCGCAGTCGCCCCCCATTCCATTGTTAATGGTTTCGTTTGGGGTTGCATAATATTCATCCCGTTGCATATCCGGCACATACTTAAAATTGTTGTTGATATGCTTAAATAAGGATAATTGACGGGTAAGCAGGCCATACCTGTTTTCATACATGGTAAAGTGAGCCAGTGAATACTTTACTGCCCAGTTTCTTACGGTAGAATCTCCCAGTTGCATTTTTATCCTTACCCTGCGCGATAACTTATCCGCAGGCTTTTCAAATAAGGCCGGATTAAAACTAAGCAGATCCTTGGATTTCTGATCTTTTACCTGCCAGTTACTAAATGCGAGGGTTTTATAATCATGAACCACCTTATTAAAACCATAGGTTCCTTCAACCTGCGTATAAGAAAGGTATCCAAGTACCAACACCAGTGCGGGAAAGATAAGCGGGCGCACAAGCCACAAAATAATCCTGACAATAATAATCGCAATAATAATTGCAATGACCAGGTCAACATTAAGTTCACCCAGCAATATGGGAGGAATAAATCGGCAAATAAAAGGGGCCAAAGGAATAACCACAAACAAACCGGCGATGTTTGAAATCCACTTTCCAGCCTGTTCGGTAACTTTTTTTGGATCTCCCATTTTGCCGTTTAATACACTGCAAAAATATAAATAACTGTCAGCAAGGGCCCCCTGCAATCTGTAAAATACCCAGCAACAGGTAACTGCAGGATGAAATTTGGCTTAACCACAACAAAACCAGGCCTAAATAACAAAAGCCGCCAACATAAATGTCAGCGGCTTTGGAAATTTATCTGTTAGAAATCAGCTAAGCTTTTCAACCTGCATATAGTTTAGTTCTACAGGTGTTGAACGGCCAAATATTTTTACAATAACCTTCAGTTTCTTCTTTTCGTCATTAACTTCTTCAATTACCCCGTTAAAATCATTAAATGCACCGTCGATGATCTTAATCGTTTCACCAATAATGAATGGCTCGCTCATGGTTATACCCTGATCGCTCATTTCATCCACACGGCCAAGCATTTTGTTTACTTCGGACTTACGGAGCGAAATAATATTTCCTTTTGAACCTTTTCCATCAGTAAGAAAGTGCATGATGTTGCTGATGCTGCTGATATGTTGTACCATATCATCGGTTAGCTTTCCTTCTGCCACTTCTATCATCACATAACCGGGATAATAGTTTTTCTCACGCATTACCTTCTTACCATTCTGCACTTTATACACTTTTTCCATGGGAAGAAAAACCTGCTTGATACGGTCTCCCCAGGATTGGCGTAAAATATCCTTATCGAGATATTCCTTAACGGAACGCTCTTTTCCACTCACCACACGCAGTACGTACCACTTGCTATCCTGCTGTTCAATTACCGGCGTATCCATTATTTAAATAAGGAATAAATTATTTTGAGTAAATTTTCGGAAGCCAGGTCCATTATCCATACCATAGCGG
>JAKQKY010000229.1 GCA_029560415.1 Bacteroidota bacterium
GGTAACGGTATTATTGGCTTCGTTTGATTCGTCGATCCTGCCGGTATGATCCAGGTTCACAATGATCTGGTTTAGCCCTTTATCAGAAGTGGGGTTAATCGGCACCGTTAGTTCCAATGAATCAGAGAATTTGGTAGCAGGGATCAATTGATCGTATAATACCCTGATGCTGTCGTTGGGTAATTTTCTTTTTACAGAAACCCACATGGAATCAGAGATCGCCTTGCCAATGTTGAGCATCTTCACATTCACCTTGAAATTATTATCAGCAACGGAAATAATGTTCGGACTGATTTTTACCAGTTGATCTTCGACCACGTAATCGGGCTTTTCAAAGGTGTTAATTTTCACGGCAGGATCACCATGAAGTGTAACTTCTTCGAGATGTATGCGGGTAAAATAATCAAGTCCGGTGTTAGCACCGCCCTGGCTTTGAATCACGCTCACGATCTGGTTACCCACGGTATTGCCGTACATCGAACGACCGAATGCTCTATAAAATGAAGTGTTATAGGAATTAAGGAATGGCGGGATACCAAAATGCGTATCGGCCAGGAAGCCAATACTACCGCGTTGGTTGGCCAATACATACTTCTCAGACAACGACAGGTTGCCGGATAAACGCAGTGGATCGAAAATATAAAAATTACCAGCGCTGCAACCACTCACATTGAAGAATGGATACTTACCGGCATTGTTATATATCTCGGGATTGCTGAGGTTAAACTCAAACGTGTTTGCAGAAGAGTGACCAAAATATCCAATGAAACCAAGTCCCTGGTTAAACAATTGTTCGATGCGCTGACTATTGGCCTGCTGCACCGCACCCGTTGAGGTTTTGGTAAAAGTTTCTACATTTCCACCATACAAAGTATCTTCAGCGATGGCTTTGTAAGCATTTAGGTAATTATAGAAAATGGCATTCTCTGAACTGTCTTTGCCACCCGCCACATGGATCATATTTTTCATCCAGCCATTGCTGTTAATAGACGAGGAAGGCGATTGTTGGGCTTGTTCATATTGCTGAATTTTCAGCAGGTAATTATTTACTTCACCACCATTGATCGCAGCCAGTCTTCCAATGGGAACAACCGGCATCACGGTACCAGGCGTAGAAGCCAGTAATTGATCAGATGCAGGCCAGCCAAAGGCAGTGACCAGGTTCAGTTTATCGGTGATCGGGTTTGTTTCAAAAGTTTTCTGATCTATATAATTGATACCGCGACCGATGATGAAAACATATTTTGGTTTTACCGCAAACTGTTCATTTGCATACATGATAAAATCCCTTACAGAACCCGGGTGATGTTTGATACCAAATGCAAACTGGTCGGTAAGCTCATTGATGTCATACACTTTTGTATTAAAGCTTCCACCCTGGATGGAGTTGCGGTATTGTTTGTATTGATCTACATAATTATTTCCACTACCATCGTTAAACAACGTAGGGTGCGTGATGATCACATAATCGCCCTGGTTGGCGGCATCACCATAGTTTATGAACTGTTTAGGCGTAAATCCACTGATGGGTTGATGCGACTCTTCATTCACCAGCATCATCTGGCGAATGTCAAGTGATGGAGGTAATACAAATTGCACTTTCCCGGGAGTTGTAAGTACATCACCAACATAACGGGTTCCCGAAGTCATGTCATAAAGTGCAGGTGCAGTAGCGCCGAAATTAAAATTACTGATCTGCAAGAAGTTTCCTGCAGGAGCCGGTGCTAATTCAAATGAAAAATATCGTTGATTCGCAAAATCGAAAGTAGCCGGGTACGTAATGCCTATGGTAGAAACGGTAATACGGTCGAGTGGCGCTGCCGATGTACTGCCAACATAAATGGGCAGGTAAGATGTGCTTTGCAATAAAGACAATGGCAGGTTCTGAAGGTTTATTTTACGGTAACTGAAAAATGGCATGTTCACGGCTGTACCATACGGAGCTGCGGTTACATCGTTCTGGTATAATTTGATGCGAACATTCCGGTCGTTCGGTGCATTGCCAAAAGTGTTAACCCTCACCGTTAGACTATTTGGCGGACCTGCTGTATACACATTCAGGTTAAAGAATTCCTGCGCAAGGTCGCAGCAGGGTGCAATGTTATTGCTTGCCCAGCCTTCTCCCTCATCGTATGCAGAAGAATAAATATACTCACCTACCACTTTGGCATAACCCCTGCTGATCTGGTTTTTATAATGTACATCAATGCTGCGCATGAAATATGCGTCAGGTGTTGCCGAACCTGGAGAAGGGTTGGCCGCATTGATATAACGGAGGGCTGTACCCGAAGGATTCACTGTTAAAAAATAACAGGAAGTATCTGTTTCCAGGCTGTATTTATCTGATAACTGAAAATCGAGATTGCGGTATAATTGATTGTCGGGTTTGCCATCATTCATCTGGCCCCAGAATTCAATATAATCTGCTGTACTCATGGTGCCGGTACTAACAGAAGTATATAAACGAACTTCCTGCCCGTTGCGAAAAAGCTGGAACTGTTCGGCCGGTACCGAGCCTAATCCGGCTGCTGCAAGTGCCGGTTGCGAAATCCTGCACAAGGTATCTTTTGCCAGCCTGAATTTGTAATAGGTTTTGCTATAATCTATCCAGCTATTGTTATGCTGGGCCTGCACGGCAAATGCCATGAATAACAAAACAGGTAAAAGTATTTTTTTCATCATGATGATGTTGAATTAAAATTAATCTTCGTTCTTCTTTATAAAATTAATACGTAAAGAAATTACGTGGGTATATAATGGATTTTCCTGGTTTGCCAGGTTTGAAAAAGCATAATCGATCATTACGTTGTTGATGCGGAATCCTGCACCAAGGCTTGGCTGGTATATCCACACTTTTTTCTGGTTCAGGGTATCTTCATCGGCCAGGGCCCGTTGAAAATTGGTGATACCTGCCCTAACGAAGAACTGGTTTTTCAGCGAAGCTTCGAGCCCGATATGCGGGTCGATGCTGATGGGATCGGAACTCAGTATTGTATTTCGTTTTCCATCGAATGTAAAATCTGCATTGGCTTCTGCCAGCAGGTTTACCGATTTCCCAAGCCTGAAATTATATCCTCCACCAAGCACCAGCCTGGGAGCAGTTAATTCAGTAGATCGTACCGGGATATCATTGTTTGTGAGGTACAGCACTTCTTTTTCCTTTTCGGTAAACTTGAATGACCAGGCATTGAACGTGGTAGTGATATCCCTGGCTACAAGACCAGCATGCCATTTTTCACCGTGCATCTGTATACCTGCATCCAGGCCAAAACCCCATGCAGTAGCAAATTTTCCCACTTTGCGATAGATCACTTTGGCATTGGCGCCGATACTGATATTCTTTTTTTCGGTGTTACGAAAATTTTGTGCAAATGAAAATATGAATGCATAATCAGAAGAAGAAAAACTTTGAATGTTGTTGTAGTTGATACTC
>JAKQKY010000248.1 GCA_029560415.1 Bacteroidota bacterium
CATTCCCGATAAAGGCCTTTATTGTGCCGGTAGAAAAATTTGGATCCTAATTTTAAAAACTATATCAAATGAAAGAAAGAATCGTTCGGGCTGTCGCCGGCCTGTTTATATTGACCAGTTTACTCCTTGCACAGTCTGTAAATCTGAATTGGTTGTGGCTTGCCGTGTTTGTGGGGGTAAACCTGTTGCAGTCATCCTTCACGAAGTTTTGCCCATTGGAAAAAATCCTGGATGCTACCCTGTTTAAAAACAAACAGGCATGAAATGATAAACTTCATAGTCCGGGGTATTCTGTAATTTTATCTTTCATAGCGGGGAAGTAAATTATGGAATATTCAACGGGATTTGAAGGCGTATTTGAACCGGCTCTTTTGCAAGAGATGCAGGAAGCCGGAGAACTGATGCAATTCACTGAAGGCGATATCATCATGAATTATGGCAAGTACCTTCGCATGATGCCGATTGTTTTAAAGGGCACGGTAAAAGTATTGCGAATGGATGAGAACGGTAAAGAGATCCTGTTGTATTATTTAACCAGCAACGAAAGTTGTTCGATGGCCTATAGTTGTTGCCTCGAAGCCCGAAAAAGCGAAGTGAAGGCCATTGCTGAAGATGAAGTAACCCTGCTCGCCATACCGCATGATAAGCTGGATGAATGGTTGTGTAAATACCCAGGCTGGAAAAACTACATCATGCGAAGTTTTAATGAACGTTTTCTTGAATTACTAAAATCGATCGAAAGCATTGCCTTTCATAAACTCGATGAACGCCTCGTAGCTTACCTGAAGGAAAAACAACGCTTATCAGGATCCAGCGTCATCAAAGCTTCCCATTACCAGATCGCAGATGAACTGGCCACTTCCCGGGTTGTGATCTCACGCCTTCTGAAGCAACTTGAAAATGACGGAAAGATTCTGCTGTATAGAAATGAGATCAAATTGATGAACGGGCTATAAACCGCTTATATATCGTCATCATTACTACCGTTGTTGCCTAACCGAAAATCATTTTTTAGTGCCCTGAATTTGCAAACGAAAACCTTTCGTACATATTTAAAGGCGTCGCATACCTGTACATTTATTATAGAAGCAAAGCACGTTTTGTAGTGCTTTACTTCTATAAAGTTTTCTCTTATTTTATTGATAAGGAATGACAGATCGCATTATCATCAGGAAACTTTTTCCATGACATTTCTTAATTTTTTTACCTGGTCATGTGCATCTCTCAGGGCAGATTTCTGATCCAGGATCAAACGGCGTGTAGGCAGGTCCATATTTACATCCTGTTCCATCGCCTTTTCATAGGCTTTTTGCGCAGCATCTTCACCGTATTCACAAAGACTTAGAACACTAACCGCTTTATCGGTAGAGATCGTAGAGCGAATATCCATCCACAACCTGTAGACCTTTCCACGGTTGGTGGTTCCGGTATCAGGATCACCACCCAGCTCTTTTACCGTTTGTTGCAGAATAGAACTGAACATTTTACTTTGTTCTGCATTATTTGAAAATATCACTCTTAACTCAGCATTCTCTGCGTCAAGTTCTTTTACTGCTTTTTCATACCCTTCTACCCGATCGTTATTAATTACTAACAGATCGTTCAGGATTTCAATGGTTTCTTTGTTTTTCATAATACATAATTTTAATAAGTGATGAAAAAATAAAATCTCGATTTCATTAAAACAATAAACAAGCCATAGAAATTTTATGGCATACCAATCGCTTTTCATTCCAACCACGGATCATACTGAGGAATGGATTCTACAATTTTGTATTTCTTGCTGATTTTTTCACGTAAACATTCATTCATGATTTCTGGTGTAATAGTTGAAATAAATTTTATGTCGTTAAAAACATGAATTGTTTACATTTAATGAGGGTATGAGTGGGTATTATTCAACAGTGCCCTGGTTGATGGATAAACAGCATTCATTAAATGAATACACACGATTATTTACATTTAAATTAAGATCATGAAACCCATTTGGACAGGTTCTATAGGTTTTGGACTGGTGAATATCCCGGTAAAACTTTTCAGTGCTTCACAGGCCAGTGAAATAGACTTCGACATGCTGGATAAAAAGGATCACGAAAACATCCAGTTTATGAGGGTAAATGCACGTACCCGTAAAGAAGTTAAATGGGAAAATATTGTAAAGGGATTCAAAATAAAGGATCGTTATGTTATCCTGGAAGATGCAGACTTTGAAAAAGCGAATGTTGAAAAAACAAAAATGATACAGATCGATGATTTTGTTTCCCTGGAAGAAATCCCTTTCTTTTATTTTGAAACACCTTATTACCTCGTTCCGGAAAAAAACGGGGCCAGGGCTTATGCATTGCTGCGGGAAGCATTGTTAAAATCAAAAAAAGCCGGTGTGGCCAGTTTTGTATTACGCAATAAAGAAAACCTGGCCATATTATGTGCGCAAGGCGACATGATCGTGCTGAATAAAATAAGGTTTGCAGAGGAGATCAAATCACCTGAAGAATTCAGTGTGCCATCCCGGGCTTCGGTGAAAGCCACCGAATTAAAGATGGCAGTGAGCCTGATCAATCAACACAGCAAAAAATTCAACATCAACAAGTATAAGGATAAATATGCTGCTCAATTGATGAAAACCATTCGCCTGAAAGCGAAGGGAAAATTACCTAAGACGCCGGTGATGAAAGTGGTGCATCATAAAACAGCCGACCTGATGGATCAATTAAAAGCCAGCCTGAAACCAACCCGTAAAAAAGCTTCTTAATGAGCCTGAAATCTTACCATACAAAAAGAAACTTCAAAGAAAGTCCAGAGCCACCGGGAAAACATCTGCATAAAAATCAAGGTCCGCCCATCTTCGTTGTGCAGCGACACAAGGCATCGCATCTTCATTATGATTTCAGGCTCGAACACAACGGGAAGCTGAAGAGCTGGGCTGTACCCAAAGGGCCTTCCATGAACCCGGCCGATAAACGACTGGCCATGATGGTAGAAGATCATCCCTATGAATACAAAGATTTTAAAGGAGTGATCCCTTCGGGGTATGGTGCGGGTATCGTGGAGATTTGGGATAAAGGATATTATATGCCGTTGGATGAAGATCTGCAACCTGCTAAAAGCCTTGCGGCCGGATTAAAAAACGGGCATGTAAAAATCCTGCTGAAGGGAAAAAAACTCAAAGGCATTTTTGCTTTGATCGAATTAAAATCGCAAGAAAATGGCTGGCTGCTGATCAAGGATTCGGATGAATACGCGGTAGACAAGCCATATAACAGTGAAGAATATACGCCTAAAAATTCGCCCATCAATAAGGCCCTTCAAAAATCATCATCAACTAAAAAGCGCAGTTGATCATGAAAGCCCAGCACATTTTCCAGAAGCCGATGCTTGCCAAAGAAACCGGCACGGCCTTCGATGATCCCGATTGGTTGTTTGAAATAAAATGGGATGGTTACCGGGCCATTTCGGTGATCAGGAAACAGCAGGTATCCCTATATTCCCGCAACCATCATTCTTTCCAGGGTAAATTCCCTTTGATAGAACAATCGCTGAAGGAAATACAACATGATTGTGTGCTGGACGGCGAGATCATCGTAATGAATAAAAAGGTCTTTCTGAGTTTTGCTTGCTGCAGGATCCTGAACAAAAATCGTACAGCCGTTTACGTTATATTGTATTTGACCTGTTATGGCTGAATGGAACAGACCTCACCGTTTACCCGCTCGAAGACAGGAAATCATTGCTTAAAGAACTGGTAAAAGGAATTCCTGCGATCATTTACAATGAACATATATTGGAAAAAGGCAGCGCCCTTTTCAAACAGGTCATTAAAAAAGGTCATGAAGGCATCATTGCCAAAAAAAAGGATGGTCATTATTATGCAGGAAAAAGAACTGGTGACTGGCTGAAAATAAAAACACATAAAACCACCGAAGCCCTGGTGGTAGGTTATACGAAGCCGTTGGGTGCCCGCCCCTACTTTGGATCATTGGTATTGGCTCAATATAATGAGCAGCATCAACTGGTATCGATCGGCATGGCAGGCAGCGGGTTTACCGATAAAGAACTTGCCGGTAGTTTTAAAACCCTGCAAAAACTGAGAACCCTCAAAGCTCCTGTTGACATTACTGCACGCGGTGCTGATATTACCTGGGTTGTGCCCAAACTTATCTGCGAGGTTCGTTATACCGAAAGAACCAGGGAAGGAAAGTTAAGACACCCTGTATTTTTACGCTGGCGGGATGATAAATCTGCGAAAGAGATCCAGTTGAATGAGCCTGCCGATGTAATGGAAAGTACTGAAAGAAAAAATGCCATGATATCAAAAAAAAGAAATGCTACTGCACCGGTTACTCACCCTGAAAAATTATACTGGCCCAGGGAAAAGATCAGCAAGCAAATGCTGGTTGATTATTACCAGTCCGTGGCCGATTACTTACTTCCGTTTATCAAAAACAGGCCTCAATCCTTATTGAGAAATCCCGGTGGCATTGAAGCGAAAGGATTTTTTCACAAGGATGCCGGTGAAGATGTTCCGTCTTTTATTAAAACATACAAGATTTATTCCGAATCATCGAAAAAGGATATTGATTATATCGTTTGCAATAATAAATCAACGCTGGCCTATTTAAACAACCTGGGCTGTATCGAACTCAATCCCTGGCATTCTACCACGCTGCAACCCGATAAGCCCGATTATGCCATTATAGACCTGGATCCTTCGGAGAAAAACAATTTTAAAGAAGTGATCGAAGTGGCTTTGTATTTTAATGCAGTGCTGAAAAAAATCGGCATTACCGGTTTTTGCAAAACTTCCGGATCAACCGGTCTGCATATTTATATTCCCATGGGAAGAAAATATCATTATGACCAGGTGCTGCCATTCATGGAAATCCTTTGTTTGTATGTAGAAAAGCAATTGCCTGAGCTAACGACAACGGTTAGGAGTCTTTCGAAGCGAAGTAAACATAAAATATACCTCGACTACGGGCAAAACCGGAAAGGCCAGACGATCTGTTCGGTGTATAGTGTACGACCGAAGAAAGGTGCGCCCGTATCGATGCCCGTTAGTTGGGCGGAATTAAAGTCCGGACTATCTCCTTTGGATTTCAACATACACAATGCACTGAAAAAAATCAAGAAACAACCTGGACTGTTTAAAGGCGTGTTGGGCAAGGGTATTTCAATGCAGCAGGCATTAAAAAAACTCAAAGCGCTTGATGACATGCAATAAGACAAGGTATACATCTCTTTTTATTTTCCCTGCCATCATTTATCAGACTGTCTTTTTATAATTCAAAATTGCCCAGGTATTAAAAAATATTGCAAAGCCTACCATCATCAGCATGGGAAACTGTATGTCGGCAAAACCACTGCCCTTTAATAAAACCATGCGCATCACTTTAATGAAATGGGTAACCGGGTTGCAGTTGGCCAGGAATTTTGCCCAGGTCGGCATGCTATCAACCGAAGTGAAGAGCCCACTCATGAGCATGAAGATCATCATGAAGAAAAAGGCAACTGACATAGCCTGTTGCTGGGTTTCGGCGTAAGTAGAGATGAGGAGCCCGATACCGAGCAGCGCAACAAGGTAGAGAGAAAGAAACCCATAGAGCAATAATAAATTCCCTTGTGGTACGATGCCATATACCAAGCGGCCGATGCCGAAAAGCCCCACAGTGAAAACAAAGAGCCCGATGATCCAGAAAGGTATGAGCTTGCCCAGGATAAAGAGATGCTTTTTAACCGGCGTCACATTGATCTGTTCGATGGTGCCGATCTCTTTTTCTTTTACAATGTTCAATGCACACATGTAAACACAGATCATGGTCACCAGAGTTACCAGGATACCGGGTACCATGAAGAACCGGTAATTCAGGAAAGCGTTATACCAGTTGGAAGAAACCGTTTCAATAACAGCTTGTTGATCATTACCAGCCGGCATCCACGATAACCGGATGCCTGCGTTGAAATCTTCAACTACCCGTCGCAGGTAGGAAGCGCCGAGTGTTGCTTTGCTGCCGTTGATGGCATTTACTGCAATGAACAAGGATTGTGCCCCTTCTTTTACCAGGTTCTTTTCAAAACCAGCGGGAATTTCAAGTATTAGATCTGCCTGGTCCTGCTCAATCTGCCGGAAAGCAGCCTGGAAAGAGTTGCCATATCCAACTGCTTTGAAATATCCAGAGGCTGTGATATCCATCAGCAATTTCCGGGAGTACGCAGAGTGATCGTTATCAATGATGGAAATATTGATGTTCTTCACTTCATAATCGGCTGCCAGCGGCAGGATGAGCAACTGGATCAGCGGGGCGATGAAGATCATGGGTAGCAGGGCCTTGTTGCGAAAAATCTGTTTGAATTCTTTGCGCAATAAAAAATATAAGGTTCTCATGCCAGGCGTGTTTTAAATTTTTTGAAACTGATGGTGAGCAGGAAGATGGTCATGCCAAGAAGGATGAGGGTTTCTTTCCAGATGGCGGAGAAACCCAGCCCTTTGATCATGATCGATTTTACGATGCTATAATACCATTTCGATGGAACTGCATTGGCGATCACCTGCAGCGCCACCGGCATATTCTCTAACGGAAAGAGGAAACCTGTAAACATCATCGTAGGGATCAGCATTCCCATCAAAGAAATGAGCATGGCCGTTTGTTGTGATGCCGTACTGTTTGAGATTAGCAGGCCCAGTGACAGGGCGGTGATGATGAACAAACTACTCACGGTAAACAACAGGAGCACACTTCCCTGGAAGGGCATGCTCAGTAAACCCACACTCAGTAAAACGATCAGGGCCAGGTTCAGTAACGACAATACAAAATAAGGAACTGCCTTAGCAATGATCACCATCATGGGATTGAACGGGGATACGAGCAGCACTTCCATGGTGCCCAGTTCTTTTTCTCTAACTATTGAAACCGATGTCATAAGTACGCAAACCAACAAGAGCACCAGTGCCATCACACCCGGAACGAAATTGGTAGCGCCTTTCAGTTCCGGATTGTACAGCATCCTGATCTCCGGAATGATCTGAAGACCTGACTTGTGATAAGATCGTAATTCCTGCTGGTAACTATTGATGACGGATTGAGCATAACTGGTAAGCGTAGTGGCTGTATTGGGATCAGAGGCATCGGCAATTATTTGCAACTGGGCATGCTTCAAATGCAAAAGATCATCGTTGAAATGTGCCGGAATCACAATTGCCAGTTGAATGTTACCGCTTTTAAAAGAGCTTTCCAGCTCTTCATGGCTCATAATGGATTGATGAATGCTGAAATTATTGCTCACCGACAACCGGGAGATGATCTGCTGGCTGGCGGCATCCCTCGCATAATCGCAGACCACGATCCTGGCATTCTTGATTTCATTCGTCAATGCGAAACCAAACAATACGATCAGGGTAATGGGCATACCGAAGAGAATGAGTAAACTCTTCGGATCACGGAATACGTGATAAAATTCTTTTCGTACAAATGATGTAAACTGTTTCATGTGTAATGATTAATCTGCTTTACGTTTTGCTCCCCTGGCCAGTTCGAAGAATACTTCATCCATGGAACCTGCATTAAATTGTTGTTTTAACTGTGCCGGAGTATCCAGCGCTTTCATCACACCATCCACCATCATGGAAATGCGGTTACAGTATTCTGCTTCATCCATGTAATGGGTAGTTACAAATATGGTGATACCACGATCAGCAGCTGCATAGATCAGGTCCCAAAACTGGCGACGGGTGATCGGGTCAACCCCACCCGTAGGTTCATCAAGAAATACAATTTTCGGTTCGTGTAAAACAGCTACAGAAAAAGCGAGCTTCTGTTTCCAGCCAAGCGGTAGGGATCCTACTAGTTTTTTGGCTTCGGTTTGCAGGCCGAGTTGCGTAATGAGTTCATCCGTTTTATGCACAAGTTGCTTCCTGCTTAAACCATAGATGCCTCCAAAGAATTCAATATTCTCTATTACATTCAGGTCTTCATAAAGTGAAAACTTCTGGCTCATGTAACCGATATTCTTTTTGATCTGTTCCGCTTGTTTGTATACGTCGAATCCTGCGATGGTAGCCGATCCGGAAGAAGGCGTTGATAATCCACACAGCATTTTCATCGCGGTTGTTTTGCCGGCCCCGTTGGCACCCAGGAAACCAAAAATCTCTCCGTCATACACTTCGAAACTGATCTCGTTGGTGGCAATGAAATCCCCGAAACGTTTGGTAAGTTTATCTGTTTTAATGACTATATTTTTCATACCGTAACATTCATGAGTTTAATAAAACAATCTTCTATAGTAGGTTGTACCGGTTTTAATGCCAGGTCCTGTTGCTGTTTCGATTGCAGGTAACGGATCAACTCGTTTTGCGTGTTGCTGGTTTCATTTTCGAAACTGATGTGATGGTATTCACCAAAAGCATAGCAACTGTTGACGGGTGCATAATTCCTGAGCTCCTGTAACAGGCTGCTCATGGAAGCTGATTTAATGGCATAAAGTTTACCCGGGTATTGCTGTACAATATTATCCGGCGTATCGATCGACATGATCTTACCAGCCTGCAACAAAGCGATGCGTTCGCAGAGGGATGC
>JAKQKY010000255.1 GCA_029560415.1 Bacteroidota bacterium
CCGCCAAGGCATTTTTGCCAAAGCAAAGAATGGCGGGGGTTATTTGCTCCACCAAAATAAACCCCCTGGGCTTTAGTGATAGCGGTAAATAAAAGGCAAACAGATAATGTAAAAATGCGGTGCTGCATATATAGGTATTTAAGGTTTAAAAGGCCTTTGGATAATATCAAAGCCTTAGGTGTTATGTAAATGTAATGCGAAAAACTATTGTAAAAAAAAATAAATTCCGGGATGTATTATTAGTTACAAACCTTGATACTGCCACTTCCCTTTTATGTATAAGCACAGACACTTTGTTTATTACAACAGTTGCATACTGCCAATACCTAAGCATACAATTATGCCGTAGTTTACAAATATTTAATCAACATGTAAGCCTTCCTTTTTGTTGTTATTTTTGCCCCTTCTATGATAGCAATAGACAACAAACTGGTAAGCGACGAGGTGATCGACGAACAGTTTGTTTGCGGCCTCAGCAAATGCAAGTGCAGCCTGCCGGTGGAAGTACCGCCTTTGTATCATCACTAAAAACGATGTGCTGGTGAGTCGCTGAGTCGCCAGCACAAAGACCATGCAGGCGGCATCAGTAAGGAAGATAAAAAACTGGGGCAAAAATTTTTCAGCTTTCCTGCAGCCACTTATTATGTAAATAAAGAAGAGTTTACTTTTGCCATAACCACCGGTAAGCCTTCTTACACGCCGGAAGAATTCAGTATCCTTGGCGGGGCAGACAGGGTTATTTTTACAGAGGGAAATGGCATGATCGATAACTATATCCAGTATGAAGTAACCGGCGCCCACTGCCCGTTTCATCAAACCTTTATGATTGAAGAAGACGGCGAAAAATTATTTTTCGGTGCTGATGTGGCACCACAGCTTAACCAGATGAAAAGCAAGTTCATTGCCAAATACGATTATGATGGCAAGCTCTGTATGGAGCTCCGCCAGCAATGGTGGCAACGGGCACAGGAAGAACACTGGACGTTTTTATTCTATCATGATATTGCCACGCCGGTGTTGAAATGCTAAGGCTGTTTCCCGGTTACCTGCAGGCTGAATCCAGCATTGAGCCTTATTTCAGCGGCTGGATATACAAACAAAGAAAAACATGCGGCTTCACTGCTGATCACCGGGTAAAATGTCGTTACTGCTGGTATAATGGTCTCCGTTAGTTCATCCGGAACCAGGCCGTCACTCCAGTTATGTTGATTTTCCCAGGCCGTATCCTGCGCACCTGTCCAGATGGATACCCTTCTCTTAACGATGGTATAAGAACTGTGTTGTTCCGTGGTCCATACCGGGTGATCAAGCGACAGGAAGGCGGTATTGATGATACTGTCTCCCGGCAGCAAACCTGTTGCAGGCTTTATCTTGTATGTTATATACCCTGTAGCGTATGAACCATAATGAAAGGTATCGGGCAAATTCATTTTGGGCAGTTCCCATTCTACATACTTCCCCTTTTTGATCTTTAAAATATAGGGATGGCTGGCATCCACCATTTCAAAGCTTTCGCCATTTAAACCGGCAGGCAAAGTATCTTTTATAACAATTTCGTTCCCGGATACATACCATGGGTTTTGAAAGCGGATGGTATAGAGCAGGTCATCTTGATTGATAACATCTGTCATACTAATAAAACCATCGTGAACTTCTTCTTTACAATTGATACAAAAATTGCTTACAATATTTTGCACAAGGATTGATTCGTTATTTTCCGGATTAATATCTTCTTCATCCTCAAAATATGCGGAAGAAGATATTGCTGTAAAATTGTCCTCTTCAACAGGAGAACCTACTTTGAGTGTTACGAAGAAATCTGTGCTTTTACCGGGTAACAAACTATCAATGGTCCAGTAAATGCTGTCACCTGCAGTATTGCTGGCATACGGAAATATTTGAAGCGTATCGAGGTGCCTGTCTTTTATAAGCCGCACCTGTTTATTATAAACCGTTTCTGCAACCCTGTTGATAACCGAAATTTTATACTTTACCGTGGAGGAATAGGTTGCGGGTGTAAAGGAGCGCATCAAAATTTCACAGTCTTTTGCGCCTGGTAAAGTGTGAACGGCAAAATTTACAGTATCCATTCTTTTCCCGTTCTCAAACAGGCTTGATCGGGATACCGGTGATGCGATATAATTTACGGCCCCCTCTGCCACAAGGCTGGTAGTAAAACTGCCTGTATCACTTACGTTGTTAAAGTACTGTCCGTTTACAGTGGCAGAGATAACTTCATTGCCTGCTTTCGCTGATTTGATCTTAACGCCTTCCAGCACAGGCTCGTCTTCATCTTTTGAGGAATTATTATTAATATCAAAAAACACCTGGCCCGTTATGTATTGAAGCGATATCCTTGCTATCCAGAACTCACCACCAATATTACCGGCTACCAATACCTCGGTTCCATTTGGAAAAATTTCAATGGCATTAAAACTGTTGCCGCCATCATTGTACAGGTCTGCATAATACCTTAGTCCTTGTTCGCTGTAAAGAAAGGCTGCATTAAATGCACCACCCCTTGAAGTAAAGTTTTTGTTGCCCGCTATCAATGCGGTTCCATCTGGTAAAATGGCCAGGCTATTGAGTGTTGTGATAAAGGAAGTTTGCATATCGTCCATTATTGATTCCTGGCTCCATTCATTAAAAGTGAAATCGCCACTCAACTCCTCCATATATCCCAGCTTGTTAGACATCTCTTCCCTGATGATAACATATAACCGGCCGTCCAGTCTCTTCATGGCCATTACTTCCTGGCTCCAGTTCAAACGGCTGGTATCACCCTGGGTGGGTTTGACAAGCAAACCGGTATTGGTTAAAATATTTTTGTCTGCAGTTTCTACCATATGGCTCCCTGAATTTGAAATACTGTCAAGTTCCCATATGATATTACCCGTGGGGTCGATTTTATACAAAACGGCATCATCCTGTCCGGCTGCAGTCAGCACTGCTATGTTGCCATCAGTTAAAACAACAGCGTCACCAAAGTAACCAGAATAAAAACTGCCAAAGGTTTTGCTCCACTCAAGGTTTCCGTCAGGAGATAGTTTGACTAACCAGCTGCCATTTACAATGGTATTCCCAACGAGATCCCCATCAAAAGACTCGCTTCTCCCAAAACAATAGTATCCCCCGTCCGGAGCGGCAAAAACCGATTGGAATTTATCTTCAAACGAGCCACCAACACATAATTTCCATAACATAGTACCAGTATAGTCGAACTTCACCACCCAGCCATCCGGGGAATTATCATTGCTATGCAGTCCTGTTACATCCCCGGTTTGCGACGAAGCGTATCCGGCAACAACAAAACTGCTGTCGGGCAAAATAATGACGCTGGTTGCCTCTTCGATCCATTCGCCACCCATGGTTTTTTGCCATTGTACAGCAAGGCCATGTGGCTGGGCATACGAAAAGGCCGCACAGTAAATTAAAACAGAAAAAAATACAAAGCGCATAAAAGCAGTTTAGTGAAAACAGAAACCGGGGAGGCAGGATTGGTAAACCAATTGTACAAATGTACATTTATACCCAGCATAACCTGAACCACATTTTTATGATGGCCT
>JAKQKY010000329.1 GCA_029560415.1 Bacteroidota bacterium
TTCTACATTTTACATTCAATATTTTACATTTTACATTTTGTACTCCTTCCTTCTATTCTTCCTGGTTCCCGGTTTTTGGTTTTTGCTTTGCATTCAGTTTATACAACACGTATCCAAACCCGATGAGCAGGTGAAGCATGATTATGCCGAAAAATATATTTCCCCAGTTATTCATTTCAATTATTTACCCGCAAGTTGCGTATGATGTTGTTTACAGATGGTAACATTTGTCACTTATTCCCTTTCATTCGTTAAATCTGTTTCAAATCGAAAGCTTTTCTTTCTCTTTACGATAAAACAATTTCAGGCAAGCTAGAAGAAATATCAAACGAAGAAGTGCAAACCATTGTGAACTTAGTGAAAATCTTTGTGCTCCTTGTGGTTAAGGATTTTCGAATTATAAACAAGGAATTTATAACAAGGAAGTTGAACGAATACACTCAGTATTCCACTCCATTAACTCTGTGACGAACTTCTTTTCCTCGGTAGTTAAAGGATACCGAACAAGGAACATGGAATTATTAAAAAGGAAGTTGAAGAGAAAGTTTAGTTTATTTCGTAGTTACGAATAATTGGAGTCTTCGATATCCAGTATCCAGTATCCAGTATCCAGTATCCAGTATCCAGTATCCAGTATCCAGTATCTTGTATCCTGTAGACACTACATCGAACAAGGAATAATTAACAAGGATCGCTAGCATGTAATATTTTACATTCAATATTTTACATTTTATATTCTATCTCTCCCTTGTGGTTTAAAAAATCAATCCTAACCAGCCAGGTACTTTACATGAAATCAATGAAAATATGTATTAGTTTCGATCATGCAAATGCAAACTGCATTTTTAAAACTGGTTCAATTGAGAAAGTTCTTTATCCCGATATTACTGTTGCTCGCCTTTTCTAAAAGCAAGGCCCAGCATAAAAGCCTGTCTGTAACATCCATCGAAGCTTTGAAAGATCAATATTTACCATCTTCAATCGACAGTATATTTATCGGTCATTCCATTTTAATTAACGGAGGTGGATACATGCTGAAAGCGGATACAGCCTTTCAACAGGTTCAGTATAGTATTTCATATTGGTCGGGCGAGAAGGTCATCTACCGGTTTTTCATTAAATCCGCTATAGTAAATGGGATGAAGAAAGAGGTAGTAACCGATGTATTGACCATTTCAAAAGCAGCATTCAAAGGATATTCATTGGTAGAGCAATCCTGTTATGCGGATACCTGGGATGAAGAGATCATTTCGCTGGTAAAAGATGTAAAAGGAAATCCGGCATATTTTTATCAGATAAAAAAAGCCTGGAGAGCGAACCGCAAAACAGGTAAATTTGAAAAGCTGGATCCTGCAAGGGTCAAGAAATGTGGGAATGAATCTTATGGAGTATAAATCAACATTATCCTGGCATACTTACTAAAAACAACTCAAACTTCCTCAAGCCCCGCTGCGTGCCTCACGCAGCGGAATGTATAAATTCAAATGATCTAATTTTATCTATACTTTTGTTTAATTTATTACATCCCTTAACAACCCTACATCGATTTAAAAAAATCAGCAATATTATCCCGGAAAATAATATCTTAGGAGATCTTTTAACCGTATCATAGAAAGCGTATGAAACTAACAAACATAAAGCTTTTCATATCAGTCTCCCTGTTGTCGATCTGCTCACTCAATTGTGCAAAAGAAAGCGAGAGGTTAGATACCACCTCATCAGTTCCGGTTATCAGCACTTTGGCAGTACATTCCGTTACCACTACATCGGCCATAAGCGGGGGTAATATCACAGATGACGGAGGCGCATCGGTAACGGCAAGGGGTATATGCTGGAGCACCAGTGCCAATCCTGATGTAACAGGAAATCATACCACAGATGGAAACGGAATAGGAACTTTTTCCAGTAATATGACGGGGCTTTCATCCAATACGGTTTACTACGTTAGGGCTTATGCGATGAACAGTGAAGGGATTGCATATGGAAATGAGATCAGCTTCAACAGCATTGCCATCATCGGGTTACCTATGGTTGTCACCGATTTGCAACTAACTGGCATTACTCCTTCATCAGCGATTAGCGGGGGAACAATAAGTTCAGATGGAGGTAGCTCTGTCACGGTCCGTGGTGTTTGCTGGAGCACCACGATAAATCCGGTTGTTACAGGCAATCATACAACAGATGGATCTGGTACCGGAACATTTGTCAGCAATATAACGGGTCTTTTAGAAACTACAACCTATCATGTGAGGGCATATGCAACCAACAGTGAAGGCACTGCTTATGGAAACGATCTAAGCTTTTCAACATCTTCTTCTACACCTTCTGTTTATGTTGGAGGGGCTGAGAGGAACAATAGTAATAACCTGGTTGCTACCATCTGGAAAGATGGCGTACCCACTCAGATCACAACTGGCCTATCGAATGGCGGCATAAATGCTATAAGTGTTTCTGGTTCCGATGTATATGCGGTAGGGAGTGAAGTAAATGTGGCAGGTGAAGAAGTAGGAAAACTATGGAAGAACGGGGTGCAGAAACTATCAATTGATCCGGGTTGTGGGGTCACTGCCTACCATGTATTTATTTCAGGTTCTGATGTATATGTCTCAACAGGAGAAAATGATTGTACTATTTCATCTGCGAAAATCTGGAAAAATGATATTCCAACAACATTGGCAACCAGCAATCAACTTGTTTATGTTCGTTCTGTTTTTAAAGTTGGTGCCGATATTTATGCAGTAGGCGGTAAAGTTGTTGCATATAATAATGGGTTTACGACTAACGCAAAAATGTGGAAAAATGGGATTGAAACCAATTTATCAACAATGCCATTTTCCCTTGCCACTTCTTTGTTTGTTTCAGGTAGTGATGTTTATATAGCAGGAAGTATTTTTAACGGGGGTAGCATAACAATTGGACCCAAGCCAATTGCAACGATATGGAAAAATGGGATACAAACTACTTTAACAGATGGAACAAATATTGCTGGTGCGGAGTCTGTGTTTGTTTTGGGAACAGATGTTTATGTAGCTGGTTATGAATCCAACGGCTCAGTTGATGTTGCCAAAGTTTGGAAAAATGGAATGGCAACTTCTTTGACCAACGGTACTGATAGTGCAGTAGCATTTTCAGTTTGTGCTTTAGGTTCAGATGTGTATGCAACGGGTTTTGAAAAAAATGGGGCAGGTGTAAAAGTTGCCAAAGTATGGAAAAACGGCGTAGCTACTTCATTAACAACTGGTAATCGTGATGCCATAGGAGCGTCAATCATTGTGAAATAATTTCCGCCCCGCTACGTGCCTCAAGCAATGGAATGTATATATCCCAATGTTCTTAATTTCATCGGCGTATAACTTTTGCTTTCTCTATTAAACCCGGTCGCAGACCTAGCACAAGACACCCAGCGGAAGTCTTGCGCCAGATGAGGGCCCATGTGGGAGTCTGTATTTTACATTTTGCATTCAATATTTTGCATTTTACATTCTATGCGCTCCTTTGTGGTTAGTCTTTGTGAACTTAGTATAATCCTTTGTGCCCTTGTGGTAAAAAATATCGAACAAGGAATTATATACCAGGAAAGAGAAGGCAGAAATATTCAGATGGGGGTCTTACCATTATTACATCCCCCGAACAATTTTTTTCCTATGCTTATGACCCCATTTTTCCATTGCGATAAGAACTTCACCTAGCGATTCACTATAAGATGTCAATTCATATTGTACTGTTATAGGTTTGGTATTACAGACTTGCCGGCTCACCAACCCGTTCATTTCCATTTCATGTAATTCTTTCGACAAAATCCGCGGAGAAATTCCGGCTTCTCTCGACAATTCATTAAACCCTTTTTTGCCGCTTCTTAAAACAGTAATTAAAACCAATTTCCATTTCCCACCTACAACATCTAAGGTATCCCTGATTGCCATTTTAGATTTTGCGCAACTTTCTATCGTATGGTTTGCCATATACTATTCTTTTTGTAAGTACTATCCTTTTTGTAACAGGTAACAAAGGTATAGTATATGGTCAGACATTTGCATCATCATTTAAAACAAAATTTTATGTCGCAAAAAGCAACCAGGATCATCGGATGGACACTGACCATCCTTTTAGGACTTTTATTCACGATGAGTGCATTGATGAAACTCACACAAAACGAAACAGCAATGGCACAGGCTTCTTCAATGGGGATGGATGCCGCTACCTTTCAGATCATCGGCATCATTGAGATCAGCTCGCTGATACTCTTCATTTTCCCAAGAACCGGCATTGTAGGAACTTTATTATTAGTAGCTTATTTGGGAGGAGCCATCGTTACACATTTGCAACACCAGCAGCCAATTATAATGGCGGTTATTATTCAAACCCTGCTTTGGATTACAGCATTTGTTCGTTTCCCCGAATTGAAACAGCGTCTTTTTTCAACCAAAAAATTACAACAAGTATGATTCGTTGAAAATTGCGCAAGACAATATTAGTTTTACCATGCCCCGCTGCGTGCCTCACGCAGCGGAATGTATAAATTCCAATGATCTTAATTTCAGCGGCGTACAACTTCTGCTTTTATTTATAATTTTTGCTTTCTCTATTTAGCCCGGTCGCAGACCTGCTTACTTACGTAGACACAAGACACCCTGCGGAAGTCTTGCGCCAGATGAGAGTAAAAAATATCGAACAAGGAACAAGGAATTATAAACAAGGAATGTTAGGAGTCTGTATTCTACATTTTGCATTCAAAATTTTGCATTTTATATTCTATCCGCACCGCTGCGTGCCTCACGCAGCGGAATTTTGCCCCAAGTGATCCCGTACATTTTCAGGAATAGTATCTTCCAAAGTATGATAAATTATGCTACCGGCTACGCCTACTGGCAAAATGTATAGTTGGCGGAATTTATTTCGGCAATCGAAGTGGTATGTGCCATTAACACAAACCTTGTAAAATGTAAAGTAAATGCAACTGCTATTTTACCATAGCCCGGTCCCAGTATTCAACCATATCAGCAATGCTTTTATCTGCCATCGATTTAAGAAAAGAAACCAGTTCGTCATCTGTCATAATCTCTTTTTTTGTTTTTAAAGCATTCCATAATTTTTGAAGAACTTTTTTACCACCTGCATCATATATATCTGCAGCTGCAGCATGCCAGCGGCATTGATACCAGCCATAATTTTTTGGATATTGCCGGGCAATTTCACCATAATGTTCCTGGAGATCCTGCAGGCTTGTATATTTAAATCCTTTGGTACCACCGGCAACGACCATTTTGGGAAATAATGTCAGCGCAGGTAATAATTCCGGTTCCTTTTCTGCAATAAATGTATGCAATAGAATATTAGCAAACAATTCCCCCAGCCAATTACGCTGCATAGTAAGGCCGCCTTGCATATGAAATGCATGACCCAGTTCATGAATGGCAAGCAGGTCAAAAAAAGCCTGCACCGTCAGTTGACCATCGTTGTTGCTATAAGTTGTTTGAATGGGCTTGTGCAAACTTTCCGGCAATTGATCCAAAGCTGGCAAAAAACTTTTCCAGAATACATTGTCTTCCGCAGCTACAATAAGTCTATTCAACTTTTCATTATAATGCGGCATGCCATATACCACCGGTTCTGAAATATACTTTTCCCAGTCCCGGGCACTAAGGATTATCAATGCTACGGTTGGCTTAAAGTCAAGTAATTGCTGGTGGAAGGAGATTGCCTTCTCTATCCGACGGGCCATTACTTCTGCTCTCTGTTGATGGCCGGAACTGTAGAATACCTGGAAACCATAATCTTTTAATTGATTAAGTGAATCAATTGACTGTGCCTTTG
>JAKQKY010000337.1 GCA_029560415.1 Bacteroidota bacterium
GATCGTTCGTCCAGAAACCAACTTTGTAAATGTTGGTGAACGTACCAATGTAACCGGTAGCAAGAAATTTGCCCGGCTCATACGGGAAGGACTTTATGAAGAAGCCCTGTCGGTTGCCCGTCAACAGGTAGAGAATGGCGCTCAGGTGCTCGATATCAATATGGACGATGCCTTGCTGGAAGGCGTACAGGCCATGACCACCTTCTTAAATCTGCTGCAGGCCGAACCTGATATTGCCAAGATCCCCATCATGATCGATAGCAGTAAGTTCGAGATCATTGAAGCCGGGTTGAAATGTGTACAGGGAAAATGCATCGTGAACTCCATTTCGATGAAAGAAGGCGAAGCTAAATTCATTGAACAGGCATTTATATGTAAAAGCTACGGCGCTTCTGTGATCGTGATGGCATTTGATGAAGTAGGCCAGGCCGATACCAAGCAACGCAAGATAGATATCTGCCAGCGGGCTTTTAAAATTTTAACCGAACAGGTAGGATACGATCCGCAGGATATTATTTTTGATCCGAATATTTTTGCCATCGCCACCGGGATAGAAGAACACAACAACTATGCGGTGGATTTCATTGAAGCCACCCGTGAAATAAAAAGAACCATGCCGCTAACAAAAGTTAGTGGTGGGGTAAGCAATGTATCCTTTTCATTCCGTGGTAACGACCACGTTCGGGAAGCCATTCACAGCGTGTTCCTGTACTATGCCATCAAGGCCGGGATGGACATGGGCATTGTAAATGCCGGGCAATTGGTGATATACGATGAAATTGAACCTACCTTAAAGCAACTATGCGAAGACGTTATCCTCAATAGAAATAACGACGACAATGGCGCCACGGAAAAACTGATCCAGTTTGCCGACACTGTAAAAGCCAAAGGAAAAGAAAATATTAAAGACGAAACATGGCGTAATGCTCCCGTTGAAAAACGAATGGAACATGCCCTGGTGAATGGCATCACCGAATACATTGATGCCGATACCGAAGAAGCCAGGCTTAAATACCCTAAGCCATTGGATGTCATTGAAGGTCCGCTAATGGATGGCATGAACATCGTTGGCGACCTGTTTGGTGCCGGTAAAATGTTCCTGCCACAGGTAGTGAAAAGTGCCCGCGTAATGAAAAAAGCCGTGGCCGTGTTAACGCCTTACATTGAACAGGAGAAAGAAGACCGCAAACAAGCTCATATCACCGCAGGTACTGTAAATGAAGAAGCCGCCGGAGCTGCAAAGATCCTATTGGCCACCGTAAAAGGTGATGTGCATGATATCGGTAAAAATATTGTGGGTGTTGTATTGGGCTGTAATGGTTACGACATCATCGACCTGGGTGTAATGGTTCCTACTGATAAAATACTGGATACCGCGGTAAGAGAAAAGGTAGACATCATCGGGCTTAGTGGCCTTATCACCCCATCGCTGGATGAAATGGTGCACGTGGCACATGAAATGAAACGTCGTGGTATCAAACTACCCTTGATGATCGGCGGAGCTACCACATCGCGTATGCATACTGCCGTAAAGATCGCTCCGCAATATGATGATGGTGTGATCCATGTACTGGATGCCAGTCGTAGTGTAACCGTTGCCGGTAGCCTGCTGAATCCTGAACATAAACCGGGGTTCCTGCAACAGCTGAAAGCTGAATACGATAAACTGAAAGAAGATTTTGGCAATAAGAAATCAGTCAAGCAATACCTGCCATTTGCCGAGGCACAACAAAATGGTGCCGTGATAAACTGGGGAAATTACAAACCGGTAACACCCCAATTCACCGGAACAAAAATCCTCGATAACTACGACCTGGCAGAAATAGCAGAATACATCGACTGGCAGCCATTCTTCATCGCATGGGAAATGCACGGCAAGTTTCCACAGATACTCAGTGATACAGTGATTGGAAAAGAAGCCACTAAATTATACGATGATGCCAAACTATTGTTGAAACAGGTGATTGATGAAAAATGGCTCACCCCAAGGGGAACAGTAGGTTTCTGGCCAGCGAATAAAGTAGCGCCGGATACAGTGGATTGTAAAGATGGTTCATCTGTTGTTAAACTGGAATTCCTCCGTCAACAGATCAAAAAAGCGGCCGGGCAACCCAACTTGTCTCTTGCCGATTTCATTGCACCTGCAGAAATGAATTACCAGGATCATATCGGCGCATTCAGTGTAACCATCCAGGGCATTGAACCGCATATCAAAAGATTTGAAGAACAACTCGATGATTACAATAAAATTATCCTGCAAGCATTAGCCGACAGGCTTGCCGAAGCATTTGCAGAACTGTTGCACAAAAAAACCAGGACAGATTTCTGGGGTTATGTACCAACAGAGCAACTCAGCAATGAAGATTTGATCAGCGAACAATACCAGGGCATACGCCCCGCACCAGGCTACCCGGCCTGTCCCGATCATACAGAAAAATATAAATTATTCAACCTGCTGGGTGGCGAAGAAGCAACCGGCATTCATTTAACCGAGTCGCTGGCCATGTATCCTGCTTCATCTGTTTGTGGATGGTATTTTGCCCATCCCGACAGTAAATATTTTGGAGTAGGAAAAATTGAAAAAGACCAGCTGGCCGATTATGCCGGCAGGAAAAACATGGCCCACGACGAAGCCACCAGGTGGCTCAGGCCCATTCTTGAATAATATAAAAAGCATTCATGCATGCCATAACGGTGATGCATGAATGCTAATCACTATTTCTTTTCTACCAACGATTTAAGTTCAACCAATTCAAATTCCGGCGATGACTGGAAGCAATGCTTCATGATAGGTGCATGCCCGTTGCCAAACAATACCATGATGCGGTCTTCGGCCGTTGGTCTTGTACGTAATATATTATTGATGATACGAAGATTGCGGCTATACCACCACATCGCCAGCATATCGGGTCCTTCATTTCCCTGTGTATTGAAACCACTGGTAAGATAAGCTCCATGCATGCGAAACAGGGTTTCAGGTGCTGTCATCAACAGGAAATTCTCCAGCATGGTCAGGGTGGTTTCTACAGAATCAGATGCGGTATAAAAACGGCTGAATTGTTTGCTCCAGTATTTATCACGCATACTATCTACCGGGTTATTGATATTCCACATGCTATCAATCCATTTATATTTTTCATAATTTTCCGAGGCAAAATTGCTGGCATCCACCGGGTACACTTTCGGCAGGCCCATTTGCTTTGCAATGCGGTATCCCAACTGATAATTTTCATTCCGGCCCAGTACATATCTACCCTGCAGGTATTCATTATACAATGAATCATGAAAGGCCGGATTCCAGGATTCGATATACACCCTGGTTGGCTTAAATCGTTTGATCACATCGGCCAGCTCTTGTATCTCTAGTTGCCGTTGGGGCGACAATACATTGATGAATTTAGAAGAATCGGTTTTATGTCCATCCAGGTTCGGATATCCAAAATGAAAAGTTCCGAGCAATAAAACCTTGGTTGGTTTTCGATCTCCCGCCATTAAAATTTTATCCGGTGTAAGGGCTGCCAGTTTATCCCAGTTAACTTTTTGTGCACTCACAAATAATTGTACCAGGAAGAACGGAATGATGATGAGTAACTTTTTCATATTTTTTATTTCAAATATGAAAAGGATTTCCAGCCATTTCAAGTGTAATCTACCAACGGGTAGAACTCCTCTGCCAGTAAACATTTCCGGGCCACCACCGGTTTGCAGATAAAATAAACCCGTTTGCAGACAAACGAATACATTATTAGCTTCAATGCGTATTTTAGTTCTATGACGCGTAAGCAAAAGATATGGATCTATGCCATCATAATGATCACCATGACATGGGGGCTTGACCTCGTAAATGACTTTAAATATGGAAGCGCCATCAGCCTGTCGGGTATGACCAGGCTGTTTAACTTTACCCAGCTCATTTATTCGCTGTTCACCCTGCTCATCACGCATTGGGTTTTTAAACGTTATTATTCAAAACGAAATAAATGGCCGTTAGTCATTGGCATTATTTGCATCATCCCGGCTTTCATCTTTTTTCGTTATGGACTGGAAGAAATGTTGATCCCCGCATTATTCAATGCCCGTAACTATAATGAAGGAACTTCTTTCCTGTTCTACTCGCTCGATAATGTTTATTATGCTAGCATTTACATTATTTTGGGATTTCTCATTTTCATGTTAGACAACCAGTTGACCATTCAAAAAAAACAAGCTTTACTGATCGCACAAAGTCGGGAAGCCGAACTGGCCTTTCTGCGGTCGCAGATCAATCCGCATTTCTTGTTTAATTCATTAAATAATATTTACGCCTTGAGTTATAAAGGCTCCCCGAAAACGCCTGAAGCCATTTTAAAACTGAGTGGATTGATGCGGTATATGCTTTATGAAAAACAAGAAAATATCCCCCTTGAAAAAGAATGGGAATATATTCAGCATTTTATCGGCCTGCAAAAATTACGTTACGACTACCCGTTGGCGTTATCACTTAGCATTGAGGGTGATCCTGGTAATATCCGGATACCGCCATACCTGCTCATTCCATTTGTTGAAAATGCTTTTAAACATGGCGACCTGTCAGATGAAAAAAAACCGCTGACAATAAAACTCAGCATCAAGGAATCAACCTGGGATTTTTATATTGAGAACAAAGTAGCCACACAACAAAAAGACCCCGAGGGTGGCGTTGGATTGGAAAATGTACAACGCAGGCTTGCCTTATTATACGAAAACCGGCACCAGTTGAGGATGGAGCACGTTGGCGAAAAGTTCAGCATATATTTACAAATTAACCGCTAAACACATGGTATTGCGCATTGGCATACTGGATGATGAACCACTTGCATTAGAAGTGCTATCCGATTATGTGCAGAAAACAAACGGGCTTCTACTCATTGAAGCTACAACAGACGCCTATAAAATACTTGAACTCGTTCAAAAAAAGTCATTAGACATTTTACTGCTCGATATCCAGATGCCCGAACTGAACGGCATACAGGTTATGAAAATCATTGGACAAAATTGCCGCATCATCCTTACCACCGCATATACTGAATATGCATTGGATAGTTATGATTTTAATGTGTCGGATTACCTTTTAAAACCCATCGCTTATGATCGGTTTCTAAAAGCTATTGAAAAAACAAAACCGATGCTGGCTTTACAAACCGAGGGCCAGCCCGCTACTCCCATCGATCATATTTTTATTAAGAGTGAGTATAAATTGATCAGGGTCGACCTGTCGGATATTCTTTATATAGAATCGCTCCGGGATTATATCGCCATTCATACTGTTGCAAATGGAAAGATAATGAGCCTCGACAGCCTGCGCAATATGGAAAGCCAATTGCCGGCCAATCGTTTCACCAGGGTTCACAAATCATATATAGTAGCCATCAACCACATATCATTCATTGAAAGAAATCGCATCATCATGAAGGATGTATTTATTCCCATTGGAGATAGTTACCAGGCAGCATTTGCCAATCTCATCAAAGCCGGTTAAACAATTCCCTGAACTGGTATATCATTGTTTAGTAAGTTTGTTCTCTAAAAAAATTGCATGCGCATCATCTCCTATAATGTGAATGGCATCAGGGCTGCCATTAAAAAAGGTTTTATGGATTGGTTGAAAACAAACCCGGCAGAGGTCATTTGCCTGCAGGAAACAAAAGCCCAGGATACCGATATTGATGTGAAAGAACTTGAAAAGCTGGGATATCATCATCATTGGTATAGTGCACAAAAAAAAGGATATAGCGGCGTGGCCGTTTTTTCAAAGATTAAACCCGAAAAGGTAATCCTGGGCAATGGGCATAAAGAAAGTGATGATGAAGGCCGGGTAATTCAACTTGACTTTGGCGACATCCGGCTCATTAATGCGTATTTCCCATCGGGCACCAGTGGCGACCTGCGGCAGGGCTTCAAATATAGCTGGCTGAAAGAATTCACCACTTACCTGGATAAATTAAAGAAGACAAATCCCAAGATCATTCTTTGCGGCGATTACAATATTGCGCACCAGGAAATAGACATCCACGATCCAAAAGGGAATAAGAAAAGCAGCGGATTTTTGCCAGAAGAAAGGGACTGGATGAGCGATTTTTTAAACCGCGGCTGGATCGACACGTTCAGGGTTTTTCACCCCGAGCCACATCGCTATAGCTGGTGGAGCCAGCGTTTCCCGAGTGTAAGGCTCAATAATAAAGGATGGCGTATCGATTATATTACCGTAACCACCCCATTGGAAAAACAATTGGTGGGTGCTGACATCTTCCCCGACGTGAAGCACAGCGACCATTGCCCCGTTTTCCTGGAAATCAAATCCTGACATCATGATCATTTATAATGTAACCATCAAAGTGGAAACAGGAATTGCAGCAGAATGGCTGAATTGGCTTCAGAAGGAACATATTCCCGAAGTAATTGAAACCGGTTGCTTTACCCGTGCCACCGTTTTAAAGCTCCTGGAAGTGGATGAAACAGAAGGACCCACCTTTGCCGTTCAGTATTTTGCAGAAAGCAAGGCATTGTATAACCAGTATATTGAAAAATTTGCTCCATTGATGAGAGAGAAAAGTTTTGAAAAATGGGGCAATCGTTTCATTGCTTTCCGATCAGTTATGCAGGTTGTTAACTAATTGTGCAAAACAAATAAATAACAAATTTTTTATCAGAAATATTTTTTTATAATCGGCTAAAAACCGCATGGGCAAAGGACTTTAGCCCACATAAGCATCAAAGCCTCTCCCAGTAAGGGTTTCAGAAAAAAAAGAGTTAACTTTGTTCAAACATCAAATCACCTGATTGTTTTAAAATGCTTGCCGATTGCGGATTGCAGGGTTTTTTAAGCTTTCACTTTTTATCAAAAAAAATTTTGTAGCAATCAAAAAGCTTCTATATTTGTCCAACTTAAAATTCTCAAAAACTTTATTATGAACAAAGCTGAATTAATTGCAAAAATTGCTGATGACGCAGGCATCACTAAAACACAGGCAAACGCTACTTTAGATTCTTTCATTGAAGCAGTAACTGTAACGTTAAAAAAAGGTAACAAAGTTACTTTAGTTGGATTTGGAACTTTCTCTGTTTCAAAAAGAGCTGCACGTAACGGTCGTAACCCACAAACTGGCGCTGTTATCAAAATCAAAGCTAAAAAAGTAGCTAAATTCAAAGCAGGTAAAGAGCTGTCGGCTAAAATGTAATTTGCATTTCAAAGAATTAAAAGCAAGACGTACACCTGTCTTGCTTTTTTTATTATAATTTTACAGCCTAAATAAAAATCATCAACATGGGACGTGGAGATATTAAAACAAAAAAAGGAAAAACTTTCGCAGGTAGTTTTGGAAAATCAAGGCCAGCCAAAGTGAAATCTGCTGCAGCTAAGAAAGCCGCTGTTAAGAAAGCAAAATAATTTCTATTCTAAAGCAATTGGTTGACAAGATGCCTGGTTATATTTAAAGGCCGGCGGCTTGTCAACTTCTCTTCTATGCCTAACCGGTAGTTACGGAGCGAGGCGTTCTATTTTCCAGTTATTATCTGTTTCGATCGTATACCTGATCCTGTCGTGAAGCCTGCTGGCACGGCCCTGCCAGAATTCCACAACCTCCGGCTTAACGATATAACCTCCCCAATGTGGTGGCCGTTCTATTTTGTTTCCGGCAAATTTTGCCTGGTAACCTGCTTCATTCTTTTCAATTACTTCCCTGTTTTCTATCACGTTGCTTTGTGGCGAAGCCCAGGCACCGATCTTACTGGCTTCGGGGCGTGACTGAAAATATATGTCACTTTCCTTTTCGTCGATCTTTTCGGCTATACCGTTGATGCGTACCTGCCGTTCCAGTTCTTTCCAGAAAAATACCACTGAAACGTATGGATTGATTTGAATATCATTTCCCTTATGGCTTTGATAATTGGTAAAAAAAACAAACCCGTTCTCATCAAACCCTTTCAGTAGTACGATCCTGGCCGATGGTCTTCCATTAGCCCCCACCGTTGCCAATGTCATCGCATTCACTTCTTCTATATCACTTTCCAATGCCTGTTTCCACCATGTTTCAAACTGGTCAATCGGCTTGCCGGCCACTTCATGTTCACTTAGCGTTTGAAAAATGTATTCTTTCCTGATGTCAGCGATGTGTTGCATAAAATAAATTTCTGTCACAAAATTCCATCAATAAACCCAAATAAAAAAGCATCCACCGGTAATGGATGCTTTATATAGAAATGATTTTTATCAGCTATTGGTATTGGGAGGATTACCCGATTTTGTTTTTTGCTCAATACTATCTTTCAGATTATCCAGGCCGCCCTTGATGCTGTCTCCCGCAGATCTGAACACATAGGTAGCTACCAACAATCCAATGGCAGCAATCGCAGCTATATAGAAGCCGTATGACAATAAAGAACCCATCATCGCATTTGAAGAAGCCTCCGAATAAAAAATTATCATCATCAAAGTTGCCAGCGCACCGCAGATAAGGGTAATGAACCATGAGGTTTTATCCAGGTTCTTCGCCTGGTCGCCCATATAGGCCATCACAGCAGCCGCTACAAAACATAAAAATACGATGATCCCTTTCCCATGCATGCCATTAGCCTTTATAAAAAAAGCGTCTATCCATGGCAGAAACATAGCAATTATGCCGATGGCGGCCGCAATCAAAACGAACTTGCGTTGTTTACTCATTGTTTGAAAATTCATATAGAATGTTTTAGATTAGAAAAATATGAAATGCATCTTGCTTTTGCAAATTGTATTTTAAGCCTTTTTATGTTGGGCCTCTTCCAGTTCCTTTCTGTTTCTATCTAACTCTTCTTTGAGAAATAAATTATCCAGTGCGGCAATTTCAAGGTTGCTTTCCAGTTCTGCAACACGGGTGGTTAGCTGGGCCAGCTTTGCATAAAGGCCTTTTGTTTCGGAAACTTCGCGGTTTATATCTTCCAGGGCGGCCTTTGTACTCGCAAACTGGTCTTTCAGGTCATAATATTCGGTTTCCATTTTCAGCGAGCTGATCATTTCAATTTCCAGCGCCGATTCCCTCCTGGCCGCTCCGGCTGCCATACGCTGATCTTCCCCAATGCGGTTCTGCATCTGTTCTATCTGGTATAGATTCGCATCAAGCCTGCTCTGCAATTGCCGGGCATGGTCGGCAGTCTGCCTCAGAAGATCAAGCTCTTCTTCCCTCACCTCGATCATCTCATTTACGTCCTTAAGCTGAATCTGGAGCAGTTCATTTTCACTGATCAACTGTTGTACCTGTTCGTTGGAAAGCATATCTGAATAAAAGTTACCTTTAAAAGTACCATTTTTATGGGGGATCTGGCTATTGAAAACGGGCAATTTTAGATAATTTCAGGTCTGCAGCCGGGCAGCATTATGCCTTGCTGTGGCATCTAATCATAACATTCAAGGAATAATCCGGTAAACAGTTTGACGGAAGATGAACTAATAAAAGGGTGTATCCAGGATGAAGCGGCCTGCCAAAAAGAGGTCTTCAACCGTTACGCAAGCCGCATGCTTGGCGTATGCCAGCGTTATGCCCGTAATAGTTCCGATGCCGAAGATATTTTACAGGATGCCTTTATCAAGGTATTTAATAAAATTGGCCAGTTTAAATCGGAGGGCTCTTTTGAAGGTTGGATCAGGCGGATCGTAGTGAATACCGCCATAAAAAAATATTCACTGATCAGGTACCAAAAGGAATTGAGCGGTTATGAGATCACGGAACATGCCCACCAGGCCGAAGACGCCTCGGCATATTCCCATATCACCGAAAAAGACCTGCTGGCTTTGATCAACGCCTTGCCAGATGGATACAGGCTGATCTTTAACCTGTACGTGATTGAAGGATACCAGCATGATGAAATTGCAGCATTGTTGGGTATACAGGCGGGTACCAGCCGAAGCCAGTTGGTAAAAGCCAGGCTGATGCTGCAAAAACAAATTTTAGCATTACAAAAGGTTGCTGTATGATGCAAAATGCTCCATTAGATGAACATGTAAAAAAACGCCTGGGCGATTATGAACCAGAAGTGCCGCCGCATATCTGGGAAAATATCATGGCCAGGAAAGATAAGAAACGTCCGTTCGGACTTTGGCTGAGCCTGTTTCAACATAAACAAAGGCTCCTGGTTGCTGTATTGGCCCTGGTCATTTCCGGGGCATGCATTACATTGTTCCTATATAATAAACAATCAACCAAAAATATTTCTTCCATTCAATTAAACGATAAATCATCTGCTCAGCAAAATGCCGAAGAAAAAGTAAATTCAATTGAACAAATACGGGTAAATAATTTACCGGATAAGCCCAATTCAACTGCTGATAACATTGATGTTTCTAACACGGATGAAACCCCAAAAGAGCATTTGAAAGATGCTGTCGTGCCTGCCACTACTGAAACAGTGAAATCAACCGTATCTGTTCCGGCACAGGATCTTTCAAAAAAGAAAACAACGAAGCTGGTAGCATTGACAAAGGGTGAAAATAAAAATAACCAGGATACAGAAAACGAGATCATCAATGATCGGGATGATAAGAAGGCCAATCATCGGAACAAGCTGACACGGAAGGCCAATTCAAGTAATGCTGTTTCTGTTATTAGTTCCGAAAGTGAAACCGATATTTCCCTTGAAGATGAATTGCCGGTTTCCAAATTAAATCCTGCTGGAAAAGATCTTTACCTGGACCGCCTGATATTATCGCTTCAATCAATGTATCCTGAAAAATCGTTTTTGGGTACCATCAAAAAACCAAACATTCCAACCGTGTCTATTCCATGCCCGGAATCTGAAAGAGATGCGGCGGCCAACAAACGGTATTTTGAAATTTACGGCGGACCAGATTATGCCATCCGTAGTTTTGATGACACCGCCAATTCGGCCTATATGCAGAAAAGAAAAGAAAGTACCCGCTTCGCTTCTGCATTCAGTGCCGGCATTCGCTATACACGGGTTTTCAATAATGCCATGAGTTTTCGCACAGGCATTAATTTCAGCCAGGTAAATGAAAAATTCACTTTTGTACAAGGCAATATCATACAGGTTGTATATGTAACGGATGCCAATGGCGATACCACAGGAAGTTATGCGACTACGGCTACCCGTTATAAAACAACTTTTAATAAGTACCGTACGATCGACATTCCCTTGCTGATAGGCTATGAAATGGGCAATGGACGATTTCATACCAACCTGAGCGCCGGTGTGATCGTTAATGTATACAGCTGGCAAAAAGGCGATGTACTCGATACTGCCTATAAACCCATCAGCATCAGTACCGGTGGCAATGCATCACCTTACCAGTTTAAAACCAATATGGGCATTGGCCTGATGGGCTCCGCATCTGTGTATTATAAATTAAACAAACGCCTGCACTTGCTGGCAGAACCTTATATACGGTATAACATGTCCGCCGCCAACAAAGCCGATATCACATTAAAACAAAAATTTACGACCATCGGCCTGCGCCTGGGATTGCGCATGGATTTTTGATACCGGACAATTTTTTGATTGTTGTTTTGTTCACACTTCGGGTAATAAAAAAGCTGCCTTTCCAGGCAGCTTTTTCTTTTTAGTATTTTGGAACACGAATTAACGGAGGCCACGACTTTGAAAGATTCTTTAATCCGTCATATCAGCGTTATCCGTGTTATCCGTGAATCATTAACTTACGAGCGTTCCTACTTTTTCGCCAGTAACCACGCTAAGCAGGTTGCCTGGTTTATTCATATCGAAAACAACAATAGGGAGGTTGTTTTCCATACACAGGGTGAATGCTGTCATATCCATTACTTTCAGGTTTTTGGAAATGCATTCTGCAAATGTGATCTTATCAAATTTGGTTGCGGTTGGATCTTTTTCGGGATCTGCTGTATAGATACCATCTACCCGGGTGCCCTTTAAAATGACATCTGCTTTTATTTCAATTGCCCTTAAAGAACCTGCGGTATCGGTAGTAAAATATGGATTACCTGTGCCGGCGCCAAAGATTACCACACGTCCTTTTTCAAGATGGCGCATGGCCCGGCGACGAATATAAGGCTCAGCGATCTGTTCCATTTTAATGGCACTTTGCAAACGGGTATACACACCTGCTTTTTCAAGGCCACTTTGCACGGCCATCCCGTTTATAACAGTTGCCAGCATGCCCATATAATCGCCCTGCGCCCGTTCAATACCGCTTTCCGCTTCATTCATGCCACGATAAATATTACCGCCGCCGATCACGATGGCTACCTGAACGCCCATTTCTGTGATCTGTTTAACATCTCGGGCATATTGTGCAATGATGGTTGGGTCGATGGGATCAAAACTGTCTTTACTACCCATTAATGATTCGCCCGAAAGCTTTAAGAGGATGCGCTTGTATTTAGGAAGCATAAATAGAAGGATGTATGATTTTAGATAGATGAACTAAGATGCTGCGAAGATATATTTTTTGTAAGTAGGAACATACAAAAAAGCACAGAGCCTGTATGTTCTGTGCCTGGAAAAATACTTCTGAAAGTTCGAAAGTCGTTATAACATCCCCTTTTCATAGGCCAGGTGCAATGCCTGTGCCCTGCTGTTTACATGCAGTTTTTGGTATATATTAATGACGTGTTTTTTTGCCGTATTGGCGCTGATCTGTAGCCTGCTTCCTATTTCCTTATAAATTAATCCCTGTACCAATAACTGCAGGATTTCGCTTTCGCGTTGGGTAAGATCGAAAAAGGTTTTCTGCGGAATGGGCGAGGATTTTTTTACAAGTGTAAGATCATTGTTTTGCACGAGCTGTAATATCTTATGGGCAATGCCGGGAGAAATAGGTCCGGCGCCACTTTCATGCATCTGCCAAAGCATCTCTGAAATATTTTCTGCGTTTTCATCTTTTAAGAGATAGCCATATGCTCCAGCCTTGATGGCTTTAAATATTTTATCCTCGTCATCAAAAATGGTAAGCACCACAAATTTTACGGTAGGATAAAAAGATGAACCCACTGCAATGGCGTCTACACCATCCATATGGGGCATCTCCAGGTCCATCAGGGCCACATCAGGAAGCTCTTCCTCGGGAAGTTCACGCATTTTTTGCATGAAGTCTTTTCCATCTTCCGCAACCAGGGTTATCCTGAAATGTCCATGCCGCTGCAGCTTATCTTTGAGGATATTCCGGTTGCTGGCTTTATCATCGATAATGGCTATTTTAATAAACATATGAATGAATTGTCATAAAGTTGAATTGTTTCAGCCAAATAAAAAATAATCCGAACAGATACCAGAGGGAATAAAAAATAATGAATGTAAAATAATAAATATAAAAGTAAACTGCCTGTTTAAACGATGAGTATCCTGACGCTGGTGCCATCGCCCGGAGCAGATTGAATGGATAGATCGAAGCCACTGTCCTGGGCTCTTTGTTCTATATTCAGCAGGCCATTTCCGGCTGCAGATTTCATGATCGTTTCTTTGTTAAAACCCCGGCCATTGTCTGTGATCCAGATCTCCCAATGATTATTCAGGATGCTGCTGTTTATATTTATTTGTGTTGCCTCTGCATGCTTGATGGCATTTGTAACCGCTTCCTGTACCATTCTTACCAGGTTAAGCGCCCTGGTATAATGTAATAATTTCCCTTCCGGGGCTTCCCCATCTACCCTAAACTGTATGCCCGGATAATACCTGGAGAATGGCTGCATGAAATTACGGATCCTCATGAGGCATTCTCCTGCAGTGTATGTGTCTTTTTTCAACGCCCAGATCGTTTCCCTGAGAGATGTAATGATATCTTTTGATGCAAATTTGAGATCCTTCATGAGCTCGGTACGCAATTGTGTTTCCTTTTCCTGTTCCAATAATTCGGTATTGTATAGCACTGCATTGGCATAAGCACCGATGCTATCATGAAGGTCTCTCGAAATCCGCTCCCGTTCTAGCTGCATTTTGTGTTCACTTTCAAGCTGTGCCAGTTTCTTTTGATATGCCCGTTTGTTAAACTGGTTCAACACATATGCAACAACGGATATGATCATAACGGATAAGAGTAGCCTAAACCACCAGGTCATCCAAAAAGGCGGATGAATGTGAATGATAATTTCTTTCATGGCTTTTGCATCCTTATCAAAATACCGCGATGCATACATTTTAAAAACATATTTTCCTGGTTGCAGATGATAACGCACCGTCTGCATATCGTTGTTTTGAATCCATTGATCATCTACACCGTCCATCCTGTATTGATAAATATACTGACCAGGATTGTTGTTTGCCATGGCAATAAAGTCGAATGACAATGCATTCTGATTATAGGGCATTTCTATTTTCTCAATATCCCATACAGAAGTATCTTTAAAATGTTCCTCATTATTAATGCTGATTTTTGTAACAACCAGTTGTATTTTTTCTTTAAAACTATTTATAGCATCAGGGTAGAAACTACTCACTCCATTAACCCCTCCGAAAAACATTTCTCCATCTTCGCTTTTGGCAACAATATTTGTGTTGAATTCGTTTTCCTGTAAACCATCTTCTTTCTTAAGCTGCAGGATATTAGTCTTATCTCTCAATTTAAATATACCCTTATTCGTGCTGCACCACAGGAACCCTTTTTCATCGAACTGCATCGCATAAATACATTCATCAGGCAAACCGTCAGCCTTCTGCAAATGCAAGAGTATTTTACCCTGGCTGTTAATTTTGAAAATCCCCTTGTTACTTCCAACATAGATGTTATCCGCAGCATCTTTGGTAAAACATCTTACATAAGCCGTATTTTTAAAAGGGATTTTTTTAAATACCTGCCCGGTAGCAGTATCGGCAAAGAGGAGTTCGTCGTTTGCATGGGTAATAATATATCCATCGTAAAATAAGCCGCCCATGCTGTATGAATCTGTAATAGGCTTCTCCGTGATGGTATTATTTATAAAGTTGGTTGTATACACTTTTCCCTGCGATTGTGTGATGGCAAGCTGATCATTTTGGAATAAAGTATTTCCAAAATAATAGATGCCGGGGACATTTGCAGGATTCAATGATGTAATAGCAACAGGGCTTGCAGACAAAAGATTGTTCTTTAATACCCACACATTCTTTTCGCCGGAAATAAATAAGAGGTAATCACCTTTATTGTTTTTAATAATGGTATTAACAGCGGCAGAAATGGGTTTTCCACCCAGGCTGTTAACCCGGGTGATTAATTGCTGAAGGGTATCGAATATCAGCACGCCGTTGCCGGCTGTACCACAAAATATCCTGTTTTGCTTTTTATCGGTGAGGATGGCTGTTGTATTATTACCTTCCTTTTTCTCCGTGCCATAATATTTGATTGGATAATTATTATGGATCACTTTCTTCACTCCTCCCATAATGGTAGATAAATACAGGTTCCCAAAATTGTCTTCCTTTATATTTGAAATCGTTGAATTACCTGCCATTGACTGATTCTGGAAATTGACCAGTTCGGTTTTTAAAAACCCGAAAGAAGTATCTGTTTCATATAACCTGTTGTTGAAAGAGATCAGTATCGTGTTTTGCCAGGGGTAAATAATACAACGCGACAAATACTTTTCATCCTTGCCCTGTATGAATATTTTTCTGTGAGTTTTTTCGTTAAAATTGTATCCTAGTAAGGCATTGTCGATATCATACCTGGCATAGAGTACCTCGCTTTCAGATTTCAGCATAAGAAAATAACGGGAAATACTATCAATTACCGGCGACTTTGAAATCAATTTTTCTTTTTTAAGATCCCATAGATAAATGGAAGATTGTATTTCAAAAGCAAACTTGTAATTGATAATATTTTGGCTGATCTTAACCCTGTAGTCACTTTTAAAAGAATGATTTATAAATCCCGGATTTATGTCTGTTATAATTTCATATGTTCGGCAGTTAATTCCCTTAATGCTACCAGACTGTGTATAAAAAAAAAGTATGCCGTCAACATCTCCTATAAACTGAGCCGCCCACGTATCGCCAGGTGCTGCAGTATAAACCTGTGTAAACCTGTTACCAGCTATTTCATATTTGCTGATGCCTTTTGAATGACTTATAAAAAGATCCCCGCTTTTGCACGTATGCAATAAGGTAAGTTTGTCATCAGGCAGCCCGGGTTGTACCGGCACCATGGTAAAATTTTTACCGTCGAACTTTTGTATGCCGTTTGGAAAGCCGATCCAGCAAAAATTATTTTTATCAAAAGCCATATCACTCATGGTGGTTTGCAACAATCCTTCATTTACATTATAGCCAAATGAATTATATCGCTCAATCTGCTGGGCTTTTACAGAACAAATCAACAATGTCATGATGAGTATCACGTAACATCGGGTAATATGTCGGGTGGTTTTCAATATCCTGTTTGATGCGTAAATATGACCTGGTTTACTTTCATCAAATTACGCAATAACTAATTAATAAGCATATTATCCAAAAGGATTATAGGTGCTGTACGCTGTTTTGTATTCATTTGATAAAAATTAGCCAATACACTCTGTTGCTAATTTTCTATCCGGTTTTCTTTTCCATTTACCAGCCTCATACCAAAAGAAAAACATCCCCGGCTTTATATGCGGATGCATTTTATTCATTTATCAAACATTTTTTATGAAGATGAAACATTTACTCATTCTGTCAATCGTATTGCTGTTTGCACAAGTTTCAACAGCCCAAACATGGGATGGAAGCGAAAGCACTGATTGGAATAACCCGGGCAACTGGAGTACCAATGCAGTTCCCCTTCCTACAGGAAACGTTATTATTCCTACTGCTCCCAATTCACCAAAATTAGCCTCAAACACTGTCGTAAATTCTTTTGATATGAGCGCTGGTAGTGTTATCGATTTCAACGGCTTTACGCTCACTGCCAATGGAAACCTGGATATTAATGGAGCAACCATTAACAACAGCAATGGAGCATCTGATGTAACCATAACAATCAATGGAACAGGCAGTCAGTACATCAGGTTATCAACAATCAATGATCATATAATTTTCAACCACATAGGCACGGGTGCCTTATTTGAAGCCTACCAGGGAGGAAATACCTTTAACGGAAATGCAACATTCAATCTTAATTCAACTGCGGCTGTGCATATTTGTTATACGGCCACTTCTTCCTTTTTGGGGAACCTTACGGTTAATAGAACACTTGCAGGATCTACAGAAATATTTGAACAAGGCTTTACCGCATTATCAGGCAATTTTAGTTATACAAATGCTGTCGGGGGTGCAAGTTTGATCAATGCCTCAAATTTATCAACAGGGCAAATCGGTGGAACTGTTAATATTAATACCGATGGGACAGGTAACCCCACTTTTACCATGAGAAGGATCAAAAACAGTACAACTGGCGGTTCCATTTCTGTACAAAACGGTGGTACAATAAATTTCACCAATGATACCCTTCTGCTGACAACTTTTAATGTTGACGGTTTTACTGGAGGAGGTACAGATGATTTTGATCAGAATGTGATCACAGGCACGGTGAATATTTCCGATGATGAAACCAATACCGGTTCATATTATTTCAGGAGGTCGGTTGTAAATGGAAATACAAGTATCGCAGCCAATGGACCCGCCTCTTTATTTGAAGGATACCAGGGGTCTAATACTTTCAATGGAAATACTGTTTTTAATTTTACAGGAACGGCCGGCCATCATATTTGTTATTCCGGCGGATCATCATCTTTCCTGGGTAATCTTACCATTACCAGGACCACAGCGGGATCAACAGAAATATTTGAACAAGGCTTTACCGCACTATCCGGAAATTTTAGCTATACCAATGTTGCCGGGGGGGCAAGTTTGATCAATGCATCGAATTTATCAACGGGGCAAATCGGGGGTACTGTTAATATTAATACCGATGGGACAGGTAACCCCACTTTTACCATGAGAAGGATCAAAAACAGTACAACTGGCGGTTCCATTTCTGTACAAAACAGTGGTACAACAGATTTCTCCAATGATACCCTTCTGCTGACAACTTTTAATGTTAACGGTTTTACTGGAGGAGGTACAGATGATTTTGATCAGAATGTGATCACAGCAAATCTGAATATTTCTGATGACGCATCAAACACCGGATCATACTATTTCAGGAGATCTGTGATAAATGGTAATGTCACCATTGCGGCAAATGGAAACGCATCGTTTTATGAGGCTTACCAGGGTGAGAATATTTTTAATGGAAATGTGATCTTTAATTTTGGTGGCACAGCAGCTCATCATATCTGTTATACTGACCCATCTGCATTTGAAGGAAATGTTACCGTTAACAGAACGGTAGCAGGTTCTACTGACGTATTTGAATCAGGATTCACTTCTTTAACGGGCAATTTTAGTTATACAAATACCGCAGGTGGAGCCACTTTGATCAATGGATCAAACCTTTCTACAAGCCCGATCGGAGGCACTGTGAATGTGACAGCAACGGGAGCTGGTAATCCTACATTCTCTATGAGGCGTATAAATAATAATATTAACGGAGGCGTTGTAACGGTACAAAATAGCGGTACGGTTACGATCACAAACGACACATTACTACTAACCGCTTTTAACGTAAACGGATTTACTGGTGGTGGTACCGATGATTTTGACCGGAATGTGATCACGGGAACGGTAAATATTTCAGATGATGCGGCCAATACCGGATCTGTTTATTCCAGGAGAAGTATTTATAACAGCGATGTAACATATACTTTAAATGCTGCTGCGTCATTTTTTGAATCTTACCAGGGAAGTAATACCTATTTCGGAGATGTAACGTTGGGGCGTACCAGCACCGCCAGCATCAATTTTGCTTATGACAATCCTGCCTTTTTACATAAAAGTCTTTTCTTCAATTCAACAGGCAATGTTGCTATTGGAACCATCGATACAGTAAAGTTTGTCGGAAGTTCCAATGCCGTAATTGAACAGTTAAATACAGGCGTGATCGTAATAACGAGGGCATACATTGATAAAACAGGTGCTGCAAATATCACGTTGAATGACCCTGTGACGATTTCCAATAAAATTACTTTTGTAAACGGCGATATAATTGGCAGTGACGCCAATCCGCTTTCATTCATCAATTCAGCTACACATTCGGGTGAGTCAGATGCAAGTCATGTAAATGGTACCGTTGTAAAAAATGGCACCACCGCTTTTTCGTTCCCTGTTGGTGATGGCACCGTTCTGAAACCTGTATCCATGACAGCTCCGGCTTCAGCAACAGACCGTTTCAGCGTTCAATACTTTAATGACAATCCATCACTGGCTGGCTATGATACCAGCGCACATGCAGGTTCGATCCTCCGCGTGAGCGGCTATGAATACTGGAATATTGAAAGGGTGGTTGGAACCAGTAATGTAAGTTTCACATTCAATTATACCGATCCGGGAAACAATCAATACATCACCGATCCCACAGAAGTACACATCGCACATTGGACCGGCAGTACCTGGGAAGACCTGGGCAATGGCGGAAGCTCCGGAACAACATCGGGAACGGTAACCACAGGTGCACCGGTAAGCAGTTTCAATCAAAGATTTTTTACATTCGGCTCAACAAATCTTACTGATAATCCTTTGCTGGATGTAACCATTTATACATATTATGCCGATGCTGATGGAGATAACTTCGGCGACCTGGCTAATACCACCACATCTACATCCACCACACCGCCATCGGGCTTTGTGGCTGATAATACTGATTGTGATGACAATGACAACACCGTTTATCCAGGCGCACCCGAACTTTGCGATAACAAAGACAACGACTGCGATGGAACCATTGATGATGGTGTTACCCCACCAACATTCTATCGTGACCTGGATGGCGACGGTTTCGGAAACTTAAATAATAACGTTCAGGCATGTACGGCGCCAACCGGCTATGTGAGCAACAGTACCGATTGCAATGACAATGATGGTACCGTTTATCCAAATGCTCCCGAACTTTGTGACGGAAAAGACAACGATTGCGACGGTACAATCGACGATGGTGTGCAGAATACTTACTACCGCGATCTTGATAATGATGGATTCGGAGATCAATCCACTACCGTTCAGGCCTGCTCGCCGCCAACAGGCTATGTAATCAATAGTACAGATTGCGATGACAATGACAATACCGTTTATCCAAACGCGACCGAACTTTGTGATGGAAAGGATAACGATTGCGATGGAACAATCGACGATGGGGTACAAAATACATACTACCAGGATTCTGATGGAGATGGATTCGGTAACCTATCGGTGACGGCTACAGGCTGTACAGCTCCTTCGGGCTATGTTAGCAACAGCACAGATTGTGACGACAACGACAATACCATTTACCCGGATGCACCGGAATTATGTGATGCAAAAGACAATGATTGCGATGGAACCATCGACGATGGCGCAGGCTCTGCATTCTTCTACCGCGATTTTGATGGAGATGGTTTTGGAGATCCAAACAACTCAGTGCAAGGCTGTAATCCACCTACTGGTTATGTAGGCAATAGTACAGATTGTAATGACAACGACAATACGGTCTATCCGAATGCACCTGAGCTTTGCGATGGCAAAGACAACGATTGTGATGGAACCATCGACGATGGCGCACAAAATACATATTACCAGGATGCTGATGGAGATGGATTTGGCAATCTATCGGTAACGGCTACAGGTTGTACTGCTCCTTCCGGATATGTAAGTAACAGCACAGATTGTGATGATGCAGACAATACCATTTATCCAAATGCAACCGAACTCTGCGATGGAAAAGACAATGACTGTGATGGAACCATTGATGATGGCGCAGGAAGCACATTCTTCTACCGCGATCTTGATGGAGATGGTTTCGGCGATCCTAATAATACTGTACAAGGTTGCAATGCACCAAGCGGTTATGTAAGCAACAACACAGATTGTGACGACAACGACAATACCATTTATCCAAATGCACCTGAACTTTGCGATGGCAAAGACAATGATTGCGATGGAACCATTGATGATGGCGCTGGAAGTACATTCTTCTACCGCGATGTTGATGGAGATGGTTTTGGTGATCCAAACAATTCTGTACAAGGTTGTAATGCACCAACTGGTTATGTGAGCAACAACACTGATTGTAATGACAATGATAATACGGTTTATCCAGATGCACCTGAACTCTGCGATGGCAAAGACAATGATTGCGATGGAACCATTGATGATGGCGCAGGAAGCACTTTCTTCTATCGTGATCTTGATGGGGACGGATTCGGTGATCCAAACAATTCCGTCCAGGGTTGTGTTGCACCAACAGGTTATGTGAGCAACAACACCGATTGTAATGACAATGATAATTCGGTTTATCCAAATGCACCTGAACTCTGCGATGGTAAAGACAATGATTGTGATGGAACCATCGATGGCGCAACAACAGCTCCTGTTGTAAACGGGCCTACCAATATGTGTCCTTTTGAAGGAACAGGGGAGCAGGTAGTCTTTACCGTTACTCCTGCACCTGGTGTAACCAGCTACCAATGGACAGTGCCGCCCACGGTGAACATTGTTTCGGGTCAGGGTACCGGAACGTTGACCGTAACGATACTACCTGGTTTTGGAAACAGTGCCAACAAACAGATCCGCATTACTTCAAACTCTCCTTGTGGAATCAGTCCGCAAACCATTTATTACCTGCTGGCGCAATTCCCCTCAACACCTGGTTTTATCAGCGGACCGGCTGAAGTTTGTTCACTCATAGGAACATCCAATGAAGCAACGTATAAAATCAATAAAGTAACGGCTGCGAGTAGTTATAACTGGAGTGTAACAACGGGAATGACCATATCTGGCCACCCAGGTGGACCAGGCATCAACGATACGATCATCACCGTTTTATTCGCACCAGGATTTACATCCGGCAATGTTACCGTAACAGCATCGAATAATTGCGGGTCAAGTGCCAATCAACGGCAGTTTGCGATCACGAGCAGCATTCCGTCTGCACCGGGTTTGATCCAGGGTACCACCAACGCATGCATCCTCATGCCATCTGCCGCAATTCCAGCAGGTACGCTTAGCAGTTATTCCATCAGGAAAGTTGCCAATGCAACCTCTTATACCTGGACAGCACCTGCCGGGGCTACTATTACAGATCATCCACAGGGTGCCGGAGTAAACGACACCGTGATCGTAGTAAGTTATAGCAATGCATTCACCGGTGGCAATATAACAGTAAGGGCTAACAGCAATTGTGGAACAGGCGCAATCAGATCCCTGGCGATATTGGCCAACCTGAAACCCGCAGCCGCCGGCACCATCACTGCAACCCAGGTACAGGCTTGTCCCGACAGGCAGGTAACTTACAGCCTGGGCTCATTGCCCGCTAATGCCAACTGGGTTGAATGGAGTGTTCCGGCCAATGGAATCATTACCAATGGGCAGGGTACAGCAACCATTACGGTCGCTTATGCGCCTGCAGCGATAAATGGTCTTGTTACCGCAACGCCATCCAATGGTTGTGCTAATGGAAAATCGAGGAGCCTGGCCGTAAGTCTCGCAGCTTGCCCTGGATCTTTCACACTAACCAAAGGGAATGTAAAAGAAACTTATAGGGAGAATATGCTGAGTAATATCCAGGTATATCCCAATCCTACACAAGCTGAATTTCAGCTTCAGCTTAATAGCCGGTCATCTGAAAAAATACAGGTGAGGGTACTTGACCTTGCTGGCAGGCAGTACTTCATAGCTCAAAACAAACCCGGCAGCAGCATAAGGTTTGGCAAGGACTTAAAAGCCGGCCTGTATATTGTAGAAATTACAGAAGGCAACCAGAAGCGAACTGTAAAAGTTGTAAAGCTATAGAGAACATCCACCAAAAATGCAAAGACCGGCTCATTCAAGCCGGTCTTTTTTTAAACTGTTTTTTAAAGAATTACATTCTGCTAACCGAGTGATTTCAGAATGCTCATACCTTCGTTCCAATTCGTATGACCTGATGCTGCATTGATATGTCCTGCATTACCAATATTGATGAATTCACTTCCCCATTTTTCAGCGAAAAATGCAGCCCTGTCTAACGATACCCAAATGTCATCAGCACTGGCTACCACTATCGACTTAAAGTTTATTTTATCGAGTGGAATGGGCGTGAATCCGGTTGCCGGGAAATTGTATTGAGGTGCTTCAAGATCACTTGGGGCAACCAGCATGGTGCCTTTGATTTGTCTTTTATATTTGGCTGCCCAATGAGCAATGGTTGCGCATCCTAAACTATGCCCGATCAGTACAACGGTTGTTGGGTCAAACGTTGAAACATTCCTTTCAATGGTTTCAATCCAATCGTTGCAGGCTGGGGCATCCCATTCCTGCTGTTCAATTCTATAAAAGTTACTGCCCGACTGTTGAAAATAGGTTTGCCAATGTTCTGGGCCCGAATTGCCAAGTCCGGGTACAATTAAATAATTCGTCATGTAATAAATATATTTTGCGAATGTAGATGTTTGGATAAGTCATTTTCAATTGCCCATAAAAAAAGCGAAACTCACGTTTCGCTTTTCAATGATATAAGGACATATTATCCTAAAGCCACGCGTTTGAATTCGGTAACTTTCATATCTGCGTCTATCCCTTTCAGGTAGTCTGCTACAGATTTGTTGCCGTCTTTTACAAAAGCCTGTGCCAATAAAGTATTGTCTTTGAAAAATTTATTCAGTTTACCCATGGCAATT
>JAKQKY010000380.1 GCA_029560415.1 Bacteroidota bacterium
TTGGTGGTAAGCCTTGATCCGCAAACCTCTTCATAAATTTCATAAATGAGTTCACGGAACTGCATGAGGTATAAGAAGCCTGAATAGGCACCGCTATCCACACCCACGATCGAATTACAGATCAGGTGATCGCTGATACGGGCCAGTTCCATGATGATGATGCGCAGGTAATCAACCCTTTTGGGTGTTTTAACGCCGAGTAATTTTTCGCAGGTGAGGTGCCATCCCATGTTGTTGATGGGAGATGAGCAGTAATTCAACCGATCTGTCAACGGGGTGATCTGGTAAAGATTACGACGTTCGGCGATCTTTTCAAATGCCCTGTGAATATAGCCAACCGTAGAAGTGGCTTTCATGATGCGCTCGCCATCGAGTTCGAGGATATTCTGAAAAACGCCATGCGTGGCCGGGTGCGTTGGACCCAGGTTCAGCGTAGTGGTTTGCTTCTCAATGCTTCCTTCCGGTAAAAGAATATGTTCGCTCATAAATTTTTAAATCAATTTGAATACCTGTAAAATCAACATGGAATCAATGCATGTTTAATTCTTCAGATCTGTTCTTTATCCCCTTCCAAACATCTCATCATCTTTGTCAATACGGGTCTGGTCTTCCAGCGGAAATTCTTTCCGCATAGGGAAATAATCCATTTCATCAACATTCAAAACCCTGATGAGGTTGGGATGACCAACAAACTGCACACCATAAAAATCATAGGTTTCCCTTTCCATCCAGTTTGCGCCCTGGTACAATGCGGTTGCACTAAATACTTCGGGCGTATTGATGTCGGTAAAAACTTTGAAACGAATGCGTACATTGTCAACCAGGTTGTGCAGGTGATATACTACCGCCAGTTCGGCTCCTTTATCATCGGGATAATGCACTGCCTGCAGATCGGTGAGGAACCTGAAGGCCAGTGTTTCGTCATCAAAAAGGAATTGTAATACTTTAAGATTATAGTCTTTTGGTGCGGTAAAGGTTAACATGCCATAAGGCTCCTGCCAACCGGTGAGTACATCCCCGAATTTTTCTGTAAGCTTTTGTTGTATAGTTTCGTTGGTTAAAGACATATTGAATTATAATATGAACATTGTTATCTATTAATTATTAATTACTAATTATTAATTAATAATTACTGTATCCCATAACTTTCCATCAGGTCTTTATATCGATCACTGTTTCTCCTGCGCAAACCTTCTGCATGTACCAATTCCTGGATCTTCATGAATCCATCCAAAATGGCTTCAGGCCTTGGTGGGCAACCTGGTACATACACATCTACCGGTATCACCTGGTCGATGCCCTGTAACACAGAATACGTATCAAATATGCCGCCACTGCTGGCACAGGCGCCAACAGCGATCACCCAACGGGGCTCTGCCATTTGAACATAAACCTGCTTCAATACCGGCCCCATTTTTTTTGCAATGGTTCCCATCACCATCAACAGATCGCACTGGCGTGGCGAAAAGCCTACGCGTTCAGAACCAAACCGGGCAAGGTCGTAATGACTTGCCATGGTGGCCATGAATTCGATACCGCAACAGCTGGTGGCAAATGGCAGCGGCCAGATGGAATTCTTACGGGCAAGGCTCACCACTTTCTCGAAATTGGTGGCCATGAAACCTTCTCCCATATAACCCTCAGGGATACCTGCAAATTTTACCTTATTATTATATTGAACCGGACGTTCCATACTTGTAGTTTAATTTGATGATCTGAAAAAACTGAAATTAAAAACCATTCTTCTCCTCATTTTCAAATCGTTATTCTTCCCACTTTAAAGCACCTTTCTTGAATATATAAATGAAGCCTGCCAAAAACAGGCCAACAAATACTATAACAGCAGCAAATCCATCCCAACCCAGTGACCGGAAATTAACGGCATAGGGGTAAAAAAAGATGACCTCCACGTCGAATAAAACAAAGAGGATGGCCACCAGGAAATACTTGATCGCCATTGGCTGACGGGCATTTCCCTTGATTTCGATTCCGCTCTCAAAATTCTGCAGCTTATCGGCTGTTTTTCTTTTTGGACCCAACAAATCCGACCCGATAATAATGGTAAATACCAGTCCAATGGCAAATATGATCTGGAGTGCTATGGGTAGATAGTTTTCGGCACTGTTAACCCCCGCCTGTAAAAAGAAAAATTGCATAATGGGTATGCTTTAGTAATTAGTTGGCAAAAATAAGACAGCCATAGTAATATCCAATGATGAAAATAAAATAAACCAATGAAAAAGCCCACTGAATAACAGTGGGCTCACATATAAAGTTTAAAACTAATTTATTTTTTTGACGGCGTTTTTGGTTTCACCGGTGGCTTGGGTGTAGCAGGCTTTTTAGGGGGTGTATTCGGGTTATTCTTGCTGATGAAATCGCGGTTAGCAATCAATTGTGCATCTGCAGGATCCAACGCCAAGGCCTTATCGGCATACTGAAGAGCAGTTGCCTGGTCTTTCTTTACATTATAATAATATTCAATAAAGAATTTATACGTTCCCAATAACTGATCTTTTACTTTGGTGACGTCTGGTGCTTTCTCCCCTATTTCCATCACTTTTTGGTAGGAAGGCACGGCTAATCCTAACTCCCCGGTGCTGTCGATTCCTGCATTTGCTTTCCCGATCATATAATATCCAAATACATCTTCCGGGAATTTGTTTACATATTGGTTAAACACCTGGATAGAAGAATCATATTTTGCACCCCGGAAATAATTATACCCGGCATAATACAAATCAGTTTTACCTACATTCTTTTTTATGGTAAGGATCTTACTGTACCAGTCTGCCGCTTCAGCGAATTTCTTTTGTGATTCATATACCTGGGCCATTGATTTCAGGTAAGCCACTTTATTGGTTTCAATGCTATCGAGCATTACGGCCTTGTCAACCATCAACCCAGCCTGTTGTTCGTTGCCAGGGAATTTCAGCAAGATGGAAGCAAAAGTAGAATAATCTCCACCACCGATCTTATCCGGCGCCTGGCGTTTGAAATATTCATCAAAGAACAATTTGGCATTGGCCGAATCATTCAGTTTGGTGTAAGAATAGGCTTTCAAACCAAACAGGTTCGGGTACGCATTGGCGCCATCCGCTGCAATACATTCATCCGCTTTTTTAATGGCATCATTAAACAATCCCTGTGCATATTTCACAGAGGCCCTGTAAAAACAGGCTTTTGGATCATCATCTGAATTAGCCAACCATTTATCAAGGTATTCGGCAGCCCGGGTTACGTTGGTATTATAATAGTAATTGAATAGGTTATTATAAACAGGCGCATATTTGGGATCCATGGCAATGGTTTCATTATAATACCTCATGTAAATTTCTTCCTGGCCAGTTCCCTGTGTCTGGTAGATCCTACCGATCCTGAATTTAGCCCTGGCATAATCTGGTTTGATACCCAATGCTGCTTCATAAGACAACTGGGCATTACCACCATCGGCAAATTTGCGATAAGCATCACCCAGGTTTGCATACACATCGGGGTCATTGAATTTTTTTACCTGGGTAGCTTGCTTCAGTTTATCAATTGCATATGCGGCATCACCATTTTTTTGATCAGGATTACCATTGGCAAAACCGATGGCATTTAATACTGCTATATTCTTTCCCTGGCTTAATGAAACGGCTGCTTCAAAATGATTGCGGGCGTCTTGTTTTTTACCTTCGATCAATTCGATATGGCCTATACCCGCCATCAGCAAAGGTCCATTTGGATTGGCCGAAAGCTTCGACTGGTAAAGGGTTTTAGCGTCTGCAACATCTTTATCGGTACGATCATCCGGTGCAATCATCGATTGACCTAACCAATAGATAGCTTCTTCATTGGCAGGTTCGGCCGTAACGATTTTTTGAAATACATCTTTAGCACTCTTATATCTTTCGTAATACATGAATTTCTTTCCCTCGTCGATACTTTGGGCAAAGAGGATATTGGCAAATCCTAAAGCGGTCATCAACATCATTCCAACTTTGATCTTCTTCATTTTCATTATTTTCAATTTAAGACTTTTGCAATGTTATTAAAATATATAAGAAACCGTTAAAGCTTTTGACTATTTTTTTGGAAGCGATTCATTTATTTTCACATTTCGCACACCAAATCCCATCACTGGCCCTAAGTAAGCTCGTTTAAATATCAACTGGCCTCTTTCATATTTTAAGAATGATACAAATCCGGTACCGAGCCCGGAAAAATTCTCTTTTGTGATATAATACAATCCTCGTACCAATGGATAGCGCCTGGTTAATATACTCTCCTGCATTGGTTTAACATACGGTTTTCCTTGGCAGGCGTCGCATTGAAGAAAAGCGATTTTTACTTTTTTTAACAGGTTTACCTGTGCACTGTCTTCCGGGTTACCGATCCAGCTGATACCCACCAGTCCAATGGCGTCCTCATGTTGGGCAACATAATCTATAACTTCCTGGCTGTTCTTAGTTGCCTTTACGACAGATGTGTCAAATTGTTCACCTCTTAATATAGAGTCACTGATATATCTTACTGTACTGGTAGCATTTAGTCCATCGAAAACAATTGTTTGATTCCTGTTAATTTTACCGGTAAGCTGTTGCTGCAGGCGGCCCATGGTAAAAAGGCTATCATTGCTTTTACTATTGATGACTACTGCAATGGCATCTGATGCGATTTCATTCCAGCCAGGATTATAACCCAGCGAATCGATCATAAACCTTTCTTCCTTCGCCGTTAATCCACGGGTAACGATCACCATCCTGTTCAATGAATCCCTGAAAAAATCTTTCAGGCAATCGGCTTCGGTTTTAAAGGTTGCATTGATATGGGTACCCGGATAAGAAGCTTCATATACCCTTATCTGCTCTTCGATCACTGGCCTGAAAGACTCGTCGGCACTGATGTTGATCGATCCGCTGGTAGGCGTATCCGTGAACCGGCTTTTCACAGGCTCATCCTGGCAGGCCGTCAACAGCAACATCATCAAAGCAAGCCCTGCGGCCATTTGTTTTCTAATCATCGCTCTCTCAGATAATTTTTCTTGTACCCACGGTAAATTCTGAATAAACCATACAACACGCAAATGCC
>JAKQKY010000512.1 GCA_029560415.1 Bacteroidota bacterium
AACCCGGTAAAATGCGCCGCATCCATCGCAGCCTGCCAGCACATTGCACCTAAAGTGGTCGCCTGGTTTCAGCCGCATGGTTACGGGCCAACAAGATTTCTTAAAGATGATTTCATTCACGAAATATCAGCCGTGTTGCGGCCAGGGGATGAGATATGGATGAGTGAGATTTTTTATGCAGGCGGTACGGCTGTAAAAGACATTTCGGCCTATGACCTCATCGTAAAAATAAAAGAAAATGGAAAAAATGCATTCTTTGTAGAAGACCGGAAACAGTTTTTAGAACAGGTAAGACCCCACCTCAGCAATGATTGTGTATTATTGCTCATGGGTGCCAGGGATCCCGGGCTGGAAGCATTTGGCAAACAGGTTTGGGAATCGCTGTGATCAGAACTCAACAATCCTAATATCATCAGTCATCAACAATTATCATTACTAAGTCATTCATAAACATGACCACGTTATTCACCCACATACAACAACTCGTAAATATCCGCGAACAAAGCGAAGTAATCCGTGGCAAAAAACTGGCAGAACTTCCTGTCATCGACAATGCATTCCTTCTCGTAGAAGATGGGATCATTGCTGAGTATGGCCATATGTATGAACTGGAATTAAAATTACCACAGCTTCCTAATAACGTGATCGATGTATCGGGTCAATGTATCTTACCAGCCTGGTGCGACAGCCATACCCATATCATATTTGCCCGTAGCCGGGAAGAAGAATTCATCTACAAATTAAAGGGCATGAGTTATGCCGATATCGCAGCCAAAGGAGGCGGTATATTAAATTCGGCGAGGCGATTGAATGAGGCCAGCGAAGATGAATTGTTCAACAGCGCCTGGAAAAGGCTGGAAGAAGTATCGAAGATGGGCACGGGCGCCATCGAAATTAAAAGCGGTTATGGGTTAACGGTAGAAGGTGAGCTCAAAATGCTGCGGGTGATCAAAAAACTTAAAGAACGTTCGTCTTTATCGATCAAATCAACCTTCCTGGGCGCACATACCTTCCCGGTAGCGTTTAAGGATGATCATGCAGGATACATCGAACAGGTGATCAATGAGATGTTGCCCGTGATTGCGGCAGAAAAACTGGCCGATTACATTGATGTATTCTGTGAAAATGGCTTTTTCTCAGTAGAAGAAATGGAAACGATCTGTAAAGCCGGGAAACAACATGGTTTAAAACCAAAATTGCACATCAACCAGCTCAACAGCATTGGTGGCATTCAATCGGCCATCGCACTGGGAGCCATATCAGCCGATCACCTGGAAACCATGACGGATGCGGATATCAGCGCTTTGTCAACCTCCAATATGATCGGCACGTTATTGCCCACCGCAGCGTTTTTCCTGCGCATGCCTTACCAGCCTGCCAGGCAACTGATCGACCAGGATTGTGCCATTGCGTTGGCCACAGATTACAACCCCGGATCATCGCCAAGTGGCAATATGAATTTTGTGGTAGCGTTAAGTTGCATCCAGATGAAAATGCTGCCTGAAGAAGCGATAAATGCCGCAACGATCAACGGAGCATTTGCCATGGAATTGGGGCAAGAGCTGGGCAGCATCAGCCTGGGTAAAAAAGCGAACCTCATTTTCACCAAAAATATTCCGTCACTGGCGTATCTTCCTTATTCATTTGGCCAAAACCTGGTCGATAAAGTGATGATCAACGGGTCATTCATTTGATGATCTTATCATTGGCAGGAAAGGCCGGCAGGCATTAAAACAAAACATATTTTTGATCAAACCCGTGCTAAAAATTGGCACGACCCAATTAAAATTACAACTATGCAACTCATTGAATGTGTTCCTAATTTTTCGGAAGGAAATGACCTCCAGGTTATTGGACAGATCACCCGTGAAATTGAATCAGTAGAAGGTGTTCGGCTGTTAAATGTAGATCCGGGAAAAGCAACCAACAGAACCGTAGTCACCATGGTTGGTGAGCCAGAAGCAGTGATAGAAGCTGCATTCCGGGCCATTCGCAAGGCTGGTGAATTGATCGACATGAGCAAACACAAGGGGGAACACCCACGAATGGGGGCAACAGATGTTTGTCCATTAATTCCGATCGCCGGCATCAGCATGGAAGAAACAGCAGCCTATGCACAAAAGCTGGCCAAAAGGGTAGGAGAAGAATTGCAGTTACCGGTATACTTGTATGAAGATGCTCAGCCCGATAAAAGCAGGAGCAACTTATCGGTTATCCGTGCGGGTGAGTATGAAGGTTTTTCAAAAAAGATATTACTTCCAGAATGGAAACCCGATTTTGGTCCGGCTGCCTTTGATGCCAAACGTGGAGCAACCGTGATCGGGGCCAGGGATTTCCTGGTGGCCTATAATGTAAACCTAAATACCACCTCTACACGAAGAGCCAACGCCATCGCATTCGATATCCGCGAAGCGGGTAGGGTGAAAAGGGTAAATGGTAAAGTAGTGAATGATGAAAATGGTAAACCGGTGAATATTCCGGGTAGTTTGAAAAGCGTTAAAGCCATTGGTTGGTTCATTGAAGAATATGGCATAGCACAGATCTCTATTAACCTAACCAATATCAATATAACCCCCGTACACATTGCCTTTGATGAAGTTTGCAAAAAAGCTGATGCCCGGGGCATACGCGTAACCGGTAGTGAGCTGGTGGGATTGATCCCGCTGAAAGCCATGACCGATGCCGGCCGCTATTTCCTGCGCAAACAACAGCGCAGTACGGGAGTGAGTGAAAAAGAACTCATCAAGATCGCCGTAAAATCGATGGGACTCGATGAACTCGGTCCATTTAAACCCGAAGAAAGGATCATTGAATATATGCTGGCCAATAAGGCCGATAGCAAACTGATAAACATGACGCTTGCCGATTTTGCTGATGAAACGGCAAGTGAAAGTCCGGCACCCGGCGGTGGTTCTATTTCTGCTTATATTGGTTCCTTAGGAATTTCACTGGCAACGATGGTGGCCAACTTATCATCGCACAAAAAGGGCTGGGACGAACGCTGGGAAGAATTCAGTAACTGGGCCGAGAAAGGTGAAGTGTTGAAAAACAAACTCACTCGTTTGGTAGATGCGGATACACATGCATTTAACCGCATCCTGCTGGCATTTGCCATGCCTAAGTCGAATGATGATGAAAAACTTTGGCGGAACAGGGCCATCCAGGATGCCACCCGCTTTGCCATAGATATTCCATTTACCGTAATGCAAACGGCCTATGAAAGCATGGAAGTGATCAGGGCCATGGCGGAAACAGGCAACCCGAATTCTGTTTCTGATGCTGGAGTGGGAGCACTTTGCGCCCGCAGTGCTGTAATGGGTGCTTTTATGAATGTGCGTATCAACACAACTGATTATGATGACAAGGAATTTGTAAAAGAGATCATCGCAAAAGGCAAAGCCATTGAAGACAAAGCCATGGCATTGGAAACAGAAATACTTAGCATTGTGAATGCGAAGATCGGGGCGTGATTTAAATTAAATGCTTTTAAACGGCAGGTGGTTCAAACAGGAGCGGCCTGCCGTTGTTATAATTAAGAATTCCTTATCATTTTCCGTATCCGTATTAATTTATATTCGTGTTAAAAGAAATTCCAGGTTTCCAAAATGATTCATGCTGAAAGATCATTATAAAACGCTCGGGGTAAGTCAGGGTGCCACACCGTATGATATAAAAAAATCGTATCGCAGGCTTGTGTTGCAATTTCATCCTGATAAAAACCCTGGCGACAAATCAGCTGAACTGAAATTCAAAGAAGTGCAGGAAGCATATGAGGTACTTTCCCATACGACTAAACGAAGTGATTATGATTTTCAATACAGGAAACAATTCAAAACACAAACACTGCTCACACCCGAAGCCCTTTACAACCTGGCAAAGCAGGTACACATCAGCGTTGCTTCCTTAGACAAGGATTATATAAACCAGCAGATAGTGTATAAGCGATTATACGAAGTATTGAACCAACGCAATGTTTCTTTCCTGGTTGCTAATGGCAATAAACAGATCAACTTTGGCATCATTGATGAATCAATCTTATCAATGAAGAATCTTTCTTTTTCTTTTGCTGAAGCTTTTTCCCTGCAACTGGTTCAACTCGCAGAAGGAAATGAAGAGAAATTAAAAGAAATACGCCATTGGTTGAAACAAAAAAAGATCCAGAATTATTTCGAAAGTTACAAAGCTGCAGCAGTGATGATAACCGTTGTATTGTTGTTTATTGTAGCAGTTGTGATGAATGAAAATATGATAAAGAAAAGTTCAATCGATAAAGGAAATGCGGCTACAAAAAATTCCAAAGTGAATGTCACCCCGGCAGGTAGCAAAAATGCAGATCCTGAAGCCTGGGCGACGACCAATTATCATACAGGGGATATCCCGGGATGTTCTATTTTCATGCCCCGTTACGATTTCGATCTGAATAATAGTCTACACATCAGCGTTGGCAACCAATATGATGCTGTGATCAAACTCGTGAACCAGGTAACTAAAAAATCGATCAGGTATATTTATATAAAAAAAGGGTCATCTTTCGAAATAAGGAATATACCACAGGGAAAGTATTTCCTGAAAACAGCTTATGGCAACAACTGGATGGAAAAGAAAACTGGATCGGGTTGTGTGGGAGCGTTTGCCGACAACGCCGTTTATATTGAAAGCAGTGAAATATTGGATTTCAGTCTTACCTATACGGCGAATGGGTATCGATCACCATCTTATACATTGATGCTGGATATCCTTCAGACAGATCAAACCATACAGGGCAAATCCCATGTTTCAGCCGAAACCTTTAATGAAGAAAAGTAACCTGGCAGAAATGAACCCTGTTTTTTGAAACATGCTTTCCATTCATTTATCTTTAAGCTTGCATGGCCAATCATTCATTTTCCATACAAAAAGTACAAGTCAACCAGGTCATCCGGGAAACGGCCGATGCAAAAACTTTTATCCTTAAAATATTGAGTGGGAGTGATCTTGCATACAAACCAGGGCAGTTCCTTACGCTGGTTTTTTATACGGAACATGGTGAAAAACGTCGTTCTTATTCCATTTCATCTTCACCCGATGTAAATGAGCCCCTGTCCATCACCGTTAAGAAAGTAGATAATGGAACATTTTCAAGAAAGCTTGTTTCAGATACTAAAGTCGGCGATCTATTATTGACGGCAGGTATTGGTGGTTTATTCACTTTACCGGAGAAGCATGATCGGCATGGACTACTATTTTTCTTTGCAGCAGGCAGTGGCATCACACCCATTTATTCCATGTTGAAGACGCTTTTGTTTACCCGTACCGGGAAAGCGGTCCTCATTTACAGCAACAAAAGCAAATCCGATACCATTTTCGGGGATCAAATCAAGGATCTGGTAAACCGTTTTCCCGATCGCTTAATGGTTAGGTATTTATTCAGTGATATTCCTGATGTACATCAAAGCAGGCTGAGCAATTGGTTATTGAATCAATGGTTGGATGAATTTGGTGCAGCCGAACTGGCAATATCTCAATTTTATCTTTGTGGTCCTTTTGAATATATGCGCATGATCGAAATCACCTTACGTACCCGCATACCCGCAGCCATTATCCATAAGGAGCAATTCAATTCGTTACCCCGGATATTTGTACCTAAACCTCCAGATACGTTGGCACACCAGGTAGCAATTCGGGTTGATGGAATAGTTCATACAATAACGGTTCAATATCCGCAAAGCATACTGGCTGCAGCAAAGGAAAAGAATATACACTTGCCCTATAGTTGTGAGGCAGGCAGATGTGGTTCCTGTGTGGCCACCTGCCAACGTGGAAAAATTTGGATGGCTTATAATGAAGTGCTGATGGAAGATGAAATTGAAAAGGGCAGGGTGTTGCTTTGCCAGGGATACCCGGTGTTTGGAGATGCAGAAATTTCACTTGAGTGATGTAAAAAAATAGCCCCGGATTCGGGGCATTTTTGTGTCAGTTATGTCTATAACAAACAATAGCTTCCTCATAAAAAGCTATACATTAAACGCAAGCCCGTACAGGTTATTGTAAAAAGGATTAAAAAAATATAAGACCATGTATTTTACACCATTCAAAAGAAGATTAATAACGGGCAAGTCAGGTGATTAACACTTCATTGGCAGGAATAATTATGCGAATTTTATTGCTGAAGCGAAAGAAATGTGTAGCATATGAAATGGATGATCACTGTAGGAATTTGTTTTTTTAATACAAACCTGGTTGCGCAGTTACCGGCAAATCAAATCACGGAAGGAGGTAAGGTATTGATCGAACTGGTTAAGGTATTTAAAAAGACACCAACGGGTAAAACTGACCCCGGTGGGCAACGTGGCGGTTCGGATCTTTGTTATAACAATACCAGCAACAACGACCTCCTGATAGAATTTTCCGTAAAAGTAAATGACAGCATGTACAAACCTTTACCAAATCCATTAAACCTGAAAGCAAACTCACAGGAATGTTTACTCGAACTTTCGCCCGGCATTTACCATTATAAAATATACCGGAAAGAAGGGCAGGAGCCAATGATATATCTTGAGGGAGATATCCGGTTAAAAGCCAATGAAAAAATGGAACGAAAGATCAGGTGAATCATTAAGAGTACATTAAAGTAAAAGAGCCCCAATGCGGGGCTCTTTTTTAGTATTTTTCATACTTAACAATGGCCTACTCATAATAAGCCGGCTATATAACGTTTACACAATTACGTTATTGTGTTAAGCAGGTAATTTCAGATTTTTACAGGGTAATCGATTCCCTGATCAACCTTCCGTTCTCATCAAACCAGACGTATTTTTTTTCTATATCATTTTTTTCAACCTTTACCCGGTATTGTATCACGTCGGCAGGATAATAGATCATCTTAGTATCGGTAACCTCCCTGTCGGCATATTTGCTTTTTTTAAATCCATCCACTACAGCAGTGGGTAATTTTTCATACGCAATGTCTTTTTGTGTGCTCTTCCAGATGCCTTTATTGGAATATTCTGCCGTCAATCTTTCACCAGCCTGGTCAAATTGTACTGTTACATGAACTACGTCATTGTCCCAATCTACATTTTCTGCTTTTGGATATTGTTTCGCAAAATTATCCTTGGCAATCTGTGGTACTTTGGTGACCTGTGAAAAGGCTGCCGTAGAAATAAAGAGCAAGCCTGTTACGATCAAACTAAAACAAATTCTTTTCATTCTTTTATGTTTAATGATTAATACATCAAGCTGTAAAAATAATGCCAAATATTTTGACGGGATCAATCGAAACCGTTAATGTTATCTGATTTTATACATTTACATTAGACAGGGCAATTATTTTGGGTATAATCATTAGTCTGGTGAAAACATAAAAAATGCATGCCGGATCCAAAGAGCCAGACATGCATTTCAACAAACAACCAGTTTTTATTGAATCACTGTTCCCTTAATGTACAGCACTTTCACTTCATTGTCGGCAAGCGTAACGGTGATGGCTTTATTGAAATCACCCACTGCTGCTGCATTATAAGTGGCTTTGATCAACGATTTTTCTCCAGCCTTGATGGGCATTTTCGAGTAATCGGCAATGGTACAACCACATGAGGTGGCCACATTAGCAATCACGATCGGATCTGTTCCTTCATTGGAAAACTCAAAGGCAACTTCAACTGGCTTCCCTTGAGGAATCTTACCAAGGTTGATGACGTCCATTTTCCACACAATGGCCGTAATGCTGTTGAAGCCTTGAGTAGTAAAGGTTGAATGATCGGCGCGTGTTGGCTGGCCAAATGACATAAGGAGTGCAGCAGATACTGCAATGGCAAATAATTTAACTGATTTCATAAACAAGAAGTTTTAATTTTAATAATAAGATGAACCAAAACTAATACCCGGAAGGCCAGATCACGGTTAACAGCTGTGTAATAAATCATAACAGGTTGTTAACGGGCTAATTTTTTAACCGATATTGGCTTACCATTGCCTTCCATTTACCGCATGCGCATCAATAAATTAAATATCATCATGATCCTGGGGGCCATTGCCATCGCAGGTATCCTCATCATCCAGTTATACCTCCTAAAACAGGCTTTTAACCAGGAAGAAAACAAGTTTCGTCAGAAAGTACATGTAGCCCTGATGGAAGTGGTGAAGAAATTATACAGCGATAGCAAACATGAGCTGCCGCAACTGAACCCGGTTAAGGAGGTTTCGGAAGATTACTATGTGGTGAATGTGAACCAGGAATTCAATGCTGATGTGCTGGAATTTTATCTCAAAACCGAGCTCACCAAATTCGACCTCGTCAATGATTTTGAATATGCCATTTACAATTGCGAAACGGATGGGATGGTTTATGGAAATTACATTTCATTCAAAGACAATAACAAAGTAAGTACGGTGAAATATTTTCCTCGCCAGGCCAACCTGGTATATTATTTTGCCATTCATTTTCCACAAAAAAATCAATCCATATATGCATCCCTGCAATTGTGGATCGTGTTTTCGGTGATCATGTTTTTTGTACTCATCATCTATTCTTATTCTGTATTCACCTTGTTGCAACAAAAAAAGTATGCAAACCTGCAGAAGGATTTCATCAACAACATGACCCATGAATTTAAAACGCCTCTTTCTTCTATCCTGTTATCTTCCAATTACCTGATACAGCAACCGGTGATACAGGACGAGCCCAAGCTGAACAAGTATACCGGCATCATCATTCAGCAGGCCAATAAACTAAATGAACACGTGGAGAAATTACTCGACCTGGCAAAAACGGAAAGTGAATCATTTAGCATGAAGCTTGAAACGATCCATCCGGAGACCGTTATCCTGGATATCATGGAAAACATCCAGCTACGGCACCAGCACGCAAACATTAGTTTACGATCTAACCTGGGCGACAAAACCATCGAGGCGGATCCTTTTCATTTTTCCAATATCATTTATAACCTGCTTGATAATTCTATAAAGTATAGCAAAGCTGACCCGGTAATCAACATCAGTCTTGAACAAAACAACAAATCGATCCTGATGATATTCACTGATAAAGGAATGGGCATTCCCCGTAACGACCTGGATAAAATATTCGACAAGTTTTACAGGGTTCAGGGCAACAGGACGAACGTAGTGAAAGGTTTCGGATTGGGTTTATTTTACATTAAAAAGATCTGCACGGCACACAAATGGAAAATTTCTGTTACGAGTGTTGAAAATGAAGGCACCAGCATTACCATACAAATTCCTAAATAGATGAATGAGTACACGATCTTATACGCCGAAGATGATGAAACGCTTGCTTTTCTT
>JAKQKY010000399.1 GCA_029560415.1 Bacteroidota bacterium
TGTTGATTTCATACAAAAATTTAATGAAGCCTAAGATACAGAAAGAAGGGGAAACCCTAAAATACTGTAACCGCCTATTTAAAAAAGTATACTAATATTTTTAGAATACCCGAGATCCAGATATAAAATATGAGGGCAAAATGTATACTATAAAAGTTAGTTATAGTAATGCAATGTATATAAATGATTAAAATTAATTTATCAATAATAATTCATAATTAATATTTATTAAATAATGCGCCAGCTACCAATTAAAATCACTCTTTTGTATGAAATATTGATATTAATTTTTAATTTAAGTAAATATTTATAATTAACTGATTTATAGTTTTATATAAAAATTTACTACAATTGTACTTTATTAAAATGAAGGTATGTGGATAAAATAGATATGAAAGATGTTAAATTCCAGCAGAATTGCTTAAAATGGGAATTTGAAGGGTTGATAAAGGCCAGGATTTATTGACCCTTAAATCGGCTTATTTGGCCGCCCCATTTTTTAGAGCTAAAGCCATTCAAAAAATAAGACATCCTGGCATATAATTTCATTCCCGGTGTAAGATCATAAGTTTTCACCTGGGACTACCCTTATGCTGTTTTTTTACTTTGTATATATATAACATACACCCCTAAAAGCGGTCTTATTATAGGCTGAAAAATGGTTTGAATAAAATTTCACTAATTATTTATCAATAATGTTAGAAATTTTCAAATGGGTAAGTATGAATGGGCTTGATGAAATGATGGAAAAAGAACCTTTTGAGTATAAAAACTAAAAAGACAGTAAAATTACTGTCGGGCATGCTTGCATTTTCGAAAAACTCTTTCTATGTTTGTGAAAGAAATGGGAAATGATCATTACCTCGATTATTCTCAGATTCGTACCCCTTACTCCAAGTCTCCAGAATTACTACTCCAATGCCGATTCATTCTTAGCAATGCAATCACTCCTTTGTCTGGCCAACATTCGAAACCCACAAACCACAAAGAAAATGAGACAAAATTTTACATTCAATTCTGCAATTTTTTCACTTGCACTGTTATTCACTTCTTCAGCTGCAAATGCACAATCAAGTTTTCAATATAAGTTTAATTCTGTGCCTACTTTGATGTCGGGTACAGCTAACCAGGTTAATGCGAAATACCGGTTTACCAATGTAAGTACAGGTATAGACGCCATTGTAACGGTCGTTTCTGCTACCAATGGTGCTTCTATCGATATCCTGGATGACAATAGCATTACTAAGCCAGAAGGTTTTTCACCTAAGATTAAAATACCAGCCAATAAAACAGGAGTGGTTGAATTTGATATAAGTTTTGTACAGGCAGGTACCACAACCAGTATGATCCAGGATAGCCTGTTTGCAACAGCTATCGATATTGATGGAAATAATTCCTTGAAAGAAATTGACGTAATCGATATGGCTGGTGGTTTTTCTACCTACGAATTTGGAACACCGGAGATTATGGTAACCCAGTCTGGTACTGCTTTCACAGGTAAGAATGTTGCCGGAAATGAGTATGATGGTATCGATTCTGCTGCCAGGAAAGTAATGTTTACCGTAAAGAATAGCAATATTTCAAGATTTACTTACAAATGTGGTGCTCAAAACAGCGGTTCTATTGTAAGTCGCCAGAAGAGCATTTATTTCAAAAATTTCACTTACCCGGTAACTGTGCCATTGGCTGTAAAATACCAGTCTTTCGATGCGGTTAAAACAGAAAAAGGTGTCAACCTGAATTGGATCACTTCAATTGAAGTTAACCACAGCCATTTTGAAGTAGAAAGGTCTTTTGACATGAACAATTTTAAAACAATTGGAGTTGTGTTGGATGGTTTTGAAGGAGATAACGGAAGCAGGAGCTACATGTTTAAAGACATGGCTGCCAGTTTGAAAGGCCAGTCTGTAGTGTATTATCGCTTAAAACAGTTCGACCTTGATGGTAAATCATCTTACAGTAAAGTATTGGTAGTTAGGCTTGAGGAGAAAAATGAGATCACGATGCAGGTTACTCCCAATCCTTTTGCTGAAAACCTGGTAGTAAGATTTAATTCAACTGAAAATGGCCTGGCACAAATAAAGATCATCAGTGTAACAGGTAAAACGATGTTATCTAAACAATCCGTAATAAGTAAGGGTTCAAACAGCATCCTGGTAGATGGCCTCGGTGGTCTAAGCACCGGAATGTATGTTGCCCAGATGATCATGAACGGAAATGTGATCGACAATCAGAAAGTAGTTAAGAACTAATTGCTTTTGAGAAAGGAGACCGGTGGTTGCCGGCATCAATCCCCGGTAACCACCTTTTTTACAAATGAACGATGCAGATCAGGTAAAACAGGCAGGAATAGTATACAAACAAAAAATTAAAAACATGAAAAAAATGCTCCGGTTACTTTATCAGCAGGCGATAGAAGCAGCAAAGCTTGAACCGGGCCAGTTTTTTAAAAACGTTTTCAGATCCAGGCCTTTTCAACCTTTTCCAGCCTACTGGGCTTTGATACCGGTTAAAAATGCGACAGGTTTTAAAAATCAATAATAAGATTAATAAGCTCTTTACACTTGGTTATCAATGCCATCTGGAAAAGCTACACCATATTTAATCATCGGGATAATTGAACCATGACGAATAGAATCAAGAGGCAGGTCTCATTCCGATAAACTCGTTTTCTTTGGGGGTTACAGAATCGAAAGATTCTTAACAAAGGCCGCATTTCTATGCGGCTTTTTACTTTTTAGGTTAATTTGAAATATGCGCCTTCATGGTGTAAAGAATGTGGATTTTCTTTATTAAATTTAGACTGCGTTTCCGGCACCCACGTCATCTATTACCAGGTTATTTAATTATATTGCGATACTCATTTATACAAGCTCTGCAATGAAGAAATTTCTACTCATTCTCTTATCCTTATATTCGATCCATCACGCTTATTCACAAGACTTTTCGAATAAAGGAAAAGATTTCTGGGTAGGGTACGGTTACCACCAGATATTTAATGGGGGCAACCAACAAAACATGGTGTTGTATTTTGCAACCGACCAGGTGACCACTGTAAAGGTTACCATTCCTGGAATCGGTTGGACGAGGACCTATACGAACATTCCGGCCAACACTGTTTTTACTTCAGACATCATTCCAAAGGGTACCCCAATCCCAGCTGAAGATGCCCGGCTACTTACCGAATCTACATTCCCCGAAAATAAAGGCATTCATATTGAAAGTGATAAACCTGTTGTGGCCTATGCACATATATATAATGGTAACGTTTCCGGAGCTACCATTTTATATCCGACGAACACTTTAGGAAAAGAATATTATTCTGTTAACTATACCAACAATTCTAATTCTCAGAATGCCAATTGCTGGTTTTACGTGGTAGCCTGCGACACAGGAACTACCACGGTTGAAATTACACCCAGTGCCAATACATTGACACATGCTGCAGGGGTGCCTTTTACAGTAAACTTAACACAAGGCCAGATTTATAATGTAATGGGAACCATTTCAGGTACACAAGGGGTTGATCTAACCGGTTCTAAAATCAAAAGCATTGCATCGGGAACTTCATCCTGTAAAAGGATCGGCGTCTTCTCGGGCAGTGGAAGGATCGCCATCAGTTGCAATGGCACTGCGCCTTCTTCGGATAACTATATGGTGCAATCGTTGCCCAAAACAGCCTGGGGTAAGAAATACCTGACAACGGCGTCGGCGGGTTATCAAACAGCGTTGCCGCTTACCCAAAATATTTACCGTATCTGTGTTACCGATCCTACCACCCTGGTGTCGGTAAACGGTGTGCCGGTTGCAGTGCCTTTGCAAAGCAATTTTTATTATGAACTGCCGGCTACCACAGAAACTCAATTGATTGAAGCGGACAAACCGATCATGGTGGCACAATATTTCCCTTCGCAAACTGCATGTGGAGCTGCGGCCAATGACGGGGATCCGGAAGTAATTTACCTGAGTCCTGTTGAGCAAAGTATAAATTCGGTGCGATGGAATGCTTGTCGAAACAACTCCATCAATGCATCGAAGCACTACATTAATGTGATCATCCCCAATACAGGTACCGCCATCAGTTCCTTTAAACTGGACGGCGTAACTGTTCCCGCTTCCAGTTTCACCGTTTTTCCCCAGGAACCTGCTTTTTCTTATATCATACTAAATGTATCTGGTTCCAATGTGCCGCCAGGCGTGGCTCATGCGGTTACTTCCGATTCAGGGTTCAATGCCATCGCGTACGGATACGGCCAGTTTGAATCTTATGGCTATAATGCGGGTACCAATATACGTGACCTCTATAATTTCCTTAGCCCGATCAACCCATACAGCATTGCATTGGATCCTGTAGCTTGTACAGGTTCTCCATTTTATTTTAGTGTTACATTTCCTTTCCAGCCAACATCTATTGCATGGGATTTTCATCTCAATCCCAATCAATCACCCAATGCAAACGTTCTGCAAACTGCACCGGTATCAGATTCAACTTACCTGATTGGTACGAAACGTGTTTGGCGTTATAAACTGCCGGGATTGTATACATATAACCTGGCCAACAGCGCACCTGGTTATACCGTTAGTATTTCTGCAGGAACTACCGATCCGGAAGGATGTGGAAATACTTTTGAAAGAGATTTTATCCTGGCCATTTACGATCCTCCGGTAGCAAAAATGGATTGGTTTAACAATGGTTGCGTTACTGATAGTGTACGCTTCAGGGATACTACCGTTTACCTTGCAGGAACGTATTCATATAAATGGTACTGGAATTTCGGCGATGGTAAAACAGATAGTGTTCGATACCCGGTTCATAAATATACAACCCCGGGAACCTATACAGTAAAATTTGCCATGATCAGTAATGTGGGTTGTTTCAGCGATACGGCCATTAAAACCATTACCGTTACCAATGTACCAACAGTTGGCTTTACAAACTCAACACCGGTATGTGTGGGAAGCTCCATTACATTCACGAGCACTGCTGCGGCAAGTCCACCGGGTAACCTTCAGAAATGGTTCTGGGATTTTGGAGATGGAACCACGCAAACATTGGTAGCACCAGCCAGTGGAAACATTACGCATACATATACTGCCTGGGGTAACCAGAATGCCAACCTCAGGGTAGAAACGAACAGTGGTTGCAAAAGCCTCATTGATACCAATGTTATTTATGTAAACCCGATCCCGTTTGTTAATTTCAATTTACCGGGCGGCCTTTGTCTGCCTTCTGATACGGCCAGGTTCTTTGATGCGAGCAGTATTGCTGACGGATCACAAGCCAGCTTCCAGTATTTATGGAATTTTGGCGACCCGGCAAGTGGGGCACTAAATACTTCGATCATTAAAGATCCCGTACATTATTATAACAGTGGTGGACCATTCACCATTAAATTACAGATCAGGTCATCCGGTGGTTGTGTGAAGGATACCACGAAATTATTAACGACCGTCTATCCGCGACCGTTATCCGGCTTTACGGTTCTGCCTGAATACTGCCTGAATGCATCCAGTTCATTTACCAGCAGCAGTGTGGGTAGCGGAAGCCCGATCACTAACTGGTTCTGGGATTTCGGAGATGGATCGCCTGTGGTAAATGCAACCCTGGCTACTGCCACCCATACTTATACCACTACTGGTATCAAAACAATCAGGCACTGGATCAAAACCGACAAAGGTTGTATCAGTGATACCACGGTGAAAACTGTCACGATCAATTCTTTACCCGATGCATCCTTTACTACCAATGCACCATATTGCAAAGGAGTAAACATAACTTTTACAAATACTTCTGTTGCCAACTCCGGAAATATTGTTTTATGGAACTGGAACCTCGGGGATGCAACCATCCTTAACCTCAGCAATGGCAATCCTTTCACACACGCTTATGCCACACCGGGAGTTAAAACAGTTACTTTAAAAGTGACCACAGATAAAGGATGTGTGAGTACTGTATACTCTACAACCATAACCATCAATCCAACACCTGTTACTAAATTCACACACCTGCAGGCATGCCTGCCAAGCGAATCGGTGGCCTTTACCAATACTACTACCGTTGCCAATGGCAGTGCTTTGTCCTATACCTGGAATTTCGGCGATGCAGCCAGTGGGGTCAATAATACTTCTGTTTTAACCAGCCCATCGCATTACTATGCAAGCCCTGGCAATTATAATGTAACGTTAACGGCTACCAGCGCAGATGGTTGTATCAAAGACAGCATGATCACCATATCAGATATTTATGCTCAGCCAAGGGCATCTTTTACGGTTGATCCTGAAAACTGTTTAAATATTGAAACCATCTTCACAAGTACGAGTACCGGCAGCGGTGCAAATATTACCAATTGGTATTGGGATTTTGGTGATGGATCTGCAGTGAACACAACACAAAATCCTACGTACACATATCTCACGGCCAATACATTTACAGTAAAACACTGGGTTAAAACGATTAACAATTGTTATAGTGATACCGTTACCCATACGGTGACAGTGAATCCTTTGCCGACAGCAAATTTCAATTTCAGTATACCAACCTGTGCAAGCAAACTGGTTAATTTCACCGACGCATCTGTTCCAAATGCTGGTACACTTAGCGAATGGAGCTGGAATTTTGGTGATCCTGCCAGTGGCACACAGAATACTTCAACCTTACGCAATCCAACTCATACCTATACAAATGCGGGTATATATACAGTTACCCTAACGGTTAAAACAAATAAAGGCTGCGTAAGTGCAACCTATACCAACGCTACTGTAGTGGTCAATCCACGGCCCGATGCAGGTTTCATCAGTCCGGAAGTTTGCCTTGATGACACCTATGCGCAGTTTACCGATACCAGTAGTATTGCCGGAATTCCATTGGGAGCCGGTAGCACCTGGAGCTGGAATTTTGATGATCCTGCCAGTGGAGCACTAAACTCTTCAACCCTGCAAAATCCGCAACATAGTTATAATACCATCGGAACAAAAAATGTAACATTAATCGTTACGAGCCCGAGCGGTTGTAAGGATACCCTGGTGCAATCTTTCTTTGTAAACGGAGATATTCCATTGGCAGGTTTAACAGTGAACAATGAGAACGGTCTTTGTGCAAATGATACGGTTTCGATCGTGAATACATCCAGTGTGAATGTTGGTAGTGTGGTTAAAGTAGAGATCTATTGGGATAATGTGAATGCACCAGCAGTATTTGAAACCGACAACGATCCGGCTCCGAATGAACGATATACCCATTTGTATCCGAACCTGCAGGTAGACATGACCTACCAGATCAGGTTCAGGGCTTATTCGGGCACGATCTGTATCGATGATAAGTTCAAAACGATCGTCGTACATGCGGCACCGAAAGTGAGGTTCCTCCCGATACCTGATACCTGTTTAAATGTAGCACCATTCCAGATCACACAGGCTACAGAATTAGGCGGGGTACCAGGCAGCTATGTATTTACCGGTCCGGGTGTTTCGCCAACGGGTATTTTTAACCCGGCTTCGGTAGGTCCCGGAACTTATACGATCAGCTATACATATACATCGAACCAGGGTTGTATTGATTCTGCAAAAAGAACCATCAAAATCCTCGTTCCACCTGTAGCAAACTTTGGATTCAGTGCACCGGTTTGTGAAACACAAACAGTAACCTTTACCGATTCTTCATCGGCACCTGTAGGCGCATTAACTACCTGGACATGGGATTTCGGTGATGGAACTTTACCGGTAATCAGGAATACTCCGGCTGCGTTTACGCATACTTTTGCGCTGGCCGGGCCTTATACTGTTTCGTTAACGGTTACTACCAACAAAGGATGTAACAGTTCTGTTAAGCAAAGGAATATCCTGGTTGCACCATTACCAAGGGCCAGCTTCAGCTTTACCGACACGGCCTGTTTGCCCAATGCTATTATCCGATTCACCAACCAGTCGAGCATTGCTGATGGATCACAAAATTCATTTATTTATACATGGAATTTTGGCGATCCGGCCAATGGTACCATTAATAATACTTCTTCTGCTCTAAATCCTTCTCATATTTATACAGGGGTAGGTCCATATACGGTTAAACTCTTTGTGAAGAGTGCAGCAGGTTGTGTGGATGATACCACGATTATTGTGAATACCATACATCCGCAACCAAAGGCAGATTTTGATTTCAATAAACCAAGTGTTTGCCTGGGAGATTTCGTCACGCTGATAGATCAAAGCAATACACAAGACGGTGGATTTAATGAATGGTATTGGGATTTCGGTGATGGAAACAGTTCAAACGTACAAAATCCCCAACATACATATTCCGATACGGGTACGTATATCATCAACCAATACATAGTAAACAGCTTTGGATGTAACAGTGATACACTTCCCAGGAAATTTACCGTGTATCCATACCCGGTAGTGAGTGCAGGTCCGGATAAAACGGTTCTGGAAGGCTATGGCGTATTGCTGGAAGCCACAGCAACCGGAAATGATTTAAAATATACCTGGACGAGAGACGGAAATCTCAGCAACAACCTGTACCTCAGCAACGATCGAATTTTACGCCCAACAAGCACACCGGTTAATGACATGAAATATATCTTAACGGTAACGGCCAGGGGCGGATGTCCTGTCAGCGACCAGGTGTTGGTGAAAGTGCTGAAGATACCTTCTATACCAAATACCTTTACGCCAAATAATGATCAGTTTAATAATACCTGGAAGATAAAATACCTGGATGATTACCCTCATGCAAGGGTGCAGGTATTTACCCGTACCGGTCAAATGGTTTTTGAAGCACGCAATGGTTATACCAAACCATGGGACGGAACCTTTAATGGAAAACCTTTGCCGGTTGATACGTATTATTATATCATTGAACCAGAAAGTGGCCGTAAACCAATTACGGGTTATGTAACGATTATTAAATAGGGATTGCAAAATCTGCATCCATGTTTAGTTTAGTTGACTGAGCTGTGATCCTAACGGACAAGTGAAAACGAAGTAATATGAAGAAGATCTTTTTACTGGCAACCTCCCTGGGAATAAGCATCATGGCCATAAGCCAGGCAAAGCCCTCGTATACCCAGTATATTCTGAATAATTTTATTTTGAATCCTGCAGTTGCGGGTATTGAGAACTATACAGATATCAAAGGCAGTTACCGCAATCAATGGACGGGCATCAATGGTGCACCTGTTACATCTTACATCAGTATCCAGGGTCCCATCAATAAACCCGATCTGCGAACCGGCCCTACATCATTTAAAGTCAAAGGCATCAATCCAAGGGGAAAAGATTATTGGGATCAGTATGTTTCTCCGCCGGCGCATCATGGCATTGGTATGGTGCTGGTAAACGACAAAGCGGGTTATATTAACCGTTGGTCGCTGTACGGGTCTTATGCATATCATAAACCATTAAGTCCGCGAATGACCTTATCTGCCGGTTTCAATGCAGGTATTTCAAGTGTAAATCTCGACAGGTCTAAAATTGATTTTGCCAGTACCGATCCAAATGATCCTGCCATTGGTTATGCCACCGGGGAACTTAAGAAGATCAAGCCTGAAGTGGGAGCAGGGCTGTGGTTATATTCATCGAGGTTCTATGCCGGGCTTTCTGTTTTAAATATTATACCCGGCAAGGCCAACTTTGTAAAGAACGATAAGTATGGTACATTCTATACCCCTAATTATTTTTTAACTGCAGGCTACCGGATACTATTAAACGATGATCTGAATCTCATTCCATCCATCATGGTACAATACTGGCAACCTCAACTAACCGGTATTCATGTCAATGCCAAATTGCAATATCTCGACCAGATTTGGGTAGGAGGTAGTTATCGCCATTCCGACCTGGTGGCAGGTTATTCCGCCATGACCGGGGTAAATATTTCCAATACATTTAACGTTAGTTATGCGTATGAAGTAGCCACTACCAACAGGCTAAGAACCTATACCGGCAATACCCATGAAATTGTGGTGGGATTCCTGCTGGGAAATAAATATGGAGATAGTTGCCCGCGAAATGTTTGGTAATAAAAAGACTTAGATCGTTACCAGGTCATTCCTCTTTACATTATTGAACGGAAGGATAAGCTCTTTCGATGCTATCGACAGGAAGCATTGTTTGTAAACTATCATGCAAAGGCCTGGTTTCTGAAATCATCCACTGAAGCACGGGCTTCCAGGTATTGTTTATCCAGGTCATTTTATAAGATTTTGTAATGGTCATCCCGGTCTCGGAATTCTCTTCACTGATGAGGAATTCTTTGCCAGGATCTGTTTCTATGCCAGCTGCAGGAATGGCAAAATTTTCGTGTAATGTTTCTTCTTCTTCAACCGGGGAAGGATCATCAACCGGGGCAATGTTAAGTTCATTGATCGCCTCCTGGGTACTTGAAATTTGTTTTTGCAGTTCTGATATCACTTTATTTTCCAAATGCGCCTGAACAGCTCCAACCTGTTGTATGGTATGAGAAAGTATTTGCTGATAGGGCTCTTCCCACATATTTACTTCCGGTGCTGTTGATTTGTTTAGAGGCAAGGAGCACCAAACCGCCAGGTTGATGACCAGGAAAGGGATTAAAAATCCAATATGCCAGGCAGGATGTAATTTTCTTTTAAAAGCCAGGTTCTGATGATCTGTAAAAAAGCGGATTCGTTGCAACAGTTGCCTGTTCTTAAATACGGCAGACAGTTGCAGGATATTTGTTTTTGATGAAAGCCTGGCAGCTTTCAATAGCGCTTCAGCATACTGAATGGCCTGGTACCTGAAATGTAAAACCTGCACGTCGCAATTCTTTTCTCTTTCGAGCCTGATCTTTTGCAAAATAAAACGAACTGCCGGGTTGAAAAAGAATATCATTTCACAAAATAACATGAAGATGTTTAACAGGTAATCGTTGTGTTTGATATGGGTTAGTTCATGAATGATCAACGCTTCCGTTTCTTCAATGCTCAGGTGATTTAGTAAGGCAACCGGTAATAATATCACGGGTTTGAAAAATCCAAATGTGAGGGGAGTGCTGATGGAATGACTAAGCCAGACCGATACTTTTCTTTTAATACCGAATTCAGCTGCTTTTACTTTTGTAAATAAACGGGTGTCGATCCCGGGTTTGATCCTGTTACCCTTGTAAAGGTTCTGCAGTTGTTTCCAATGATAGGCCAGTTGGATAACTTTGATCAGCAGAACTCCTGTATATATACCTGCGATCCATGGAGCATAGAGCTGAAAAGCATCTGTCGGTGGAAGTACTGACTGTATGCCAGTTTCGATCCATTGAAAAGCCAGTATCGAACTATCCTGGAAATAAGATATAAAAGTCAGCACAGAAAAAAATAATTGCACCAGCAACAAAGAAAGCAATGTATTTCTTTTAATGGCCGGATTTTGTTTGCGGAACATTGACTGCCATAATTGATATAGCAGCAACAGCAGGGCAGATTGCCACAGGCTGTGCAATAAACTCATGCAAAGGCTATACGAAAACAGGCCCATGTAAATTGAATTATTATTTTCTCATTTTTAAATCCTCGATCATTTTCTGGATCTTATCCAGCTCATCATCGGATGCATTAGTTTGCCCCAATGCCTGTAAAACAAGGTCTGCAGATGATCCGGCAAATAAGCTGTCGATCATCCTGTTCAGAAATTGTTTCTGCGTCTTTTCTTTGGTAACTGCAGGTGTATAAATATGTGTCTTGCTGCTATCGTCGCGGGTAACCAGGTTTTTTTCAAACATGATTTGCATTAGCTTCAGGGTGGTGGTATACCCGGCGTCTTTTGTCTTACAAAGTTCTTCGTGAACCGCCCTAACCGTGGCATGCTTTTTTTCCCAAAGGATCGCCAGGATCTCCAGCTCACTTTCTGTGGGTTTCACTGCTTTTATCTTGATCATGATGCAATACGATTTATTTCGTATAGCAATGTATGAATATTTTCGTAATAACAATAGCCGTTCATACTTTTTTTAATTTTTTTTAGAAAAACCAGGGACTACCTGATGAGGACGAAGCTGCCCTTGGCGATAACAGGAAGACCGATCTCGCATACGCCTTCAACAATGTACATGAAAGCGCCGGTGTTTTGAGGCTGTCCTTTGAAATAACCATCCCAGCCTGAGGCATTTTTACCGGGGATATAATTGTCTGCCCTGTAAACTTCCTGTCCAAGCCTGTTATAGATTGAAAAGCGTTTGATGGATTTGATACCCCTGGTGATTGGCTGGTAGGTATCATTCCTATTATCATTGTTTGGGGTAAATGCCGTAGGCATCAACAGGTTGGCATCTTTGCATTCAATGGCAATACTCACCTGGTCCCTGGCAACACAACCACTGTCGGATACAACCGTTACCTGGTAGGTATTGCCTTTAAGGGCGTATAAACCGGGTTGTGGGCAGTTGCGGCAAGACAATGAATCATAGGGAGTCCATAAATATGTCCTCGCATTGGAACTATAATTTGGCCTGATCGTAAAATAGCTGTTGTATGCAAGTAGTTTATCAGGGCCTGCATCAACGGTTGGATTTGATTTAACCGTAACCTTAATATTAGCCTGGCTGCTGAAACAGCCGGCTGAGTCAGTTAAAATAGCTTTATAAATGGTACTGTTCTCCGGCGAAGCAATAGGAGTATAGCTGTAGGGATCTGATAGACCGGTATTAGGTATCCATTCAATTTTCTTCATTTTTGGTTCCGCATCCAGCGCTGTTTTTTCGCCCCTGCATAGAAAAGGGTCTGGAATGGCGGGTGATGCGGTAAATGGGTTGTGTACTTTCTGGTAAGCACTGTCTCTTACACTACAGTTGAATTGATTTGTAGAAGTAACATAAAGTGTATTGGTCTGCGTTGGTGAAACCCTGATGGTATCACAGGTTGTACAAATCCCCGGGGTAGTGGAAGTCCAAAGTACGTTGTCACTTGTATAAGCAATGAGCTTTGCCTGTTCGCCTTCACAAAGTGTATCGCGATGGGGAATTATCCATAAGAATGGCATAGGGCGAACATTCACTCTTTTAATAAGACTGTCTTTACATCCTAGTATATCCTCGGCCGTTAGTTTGATGTCATAAGCCTTGTGTACTTCAAACTGGTATGGAGGTGGCTGGTAGGCGTTTACACTTGCCGAAGCACTGCCAAAATTCCAGTACCAGTTCCTGATGGTATCGGCAGGCTGGTAAGGTTGCGAAGTATTGTTTACAACCAACGGGGTATTTAAACAGATGCTTTCAGGTAAAGTAAAATCAAGCATAGGACCTCTCACCAGGATAGGATGGCCGAGTGGAATACTGTCTTTGCAATATTGTGGACCGTTGTTTATGATCACGTAGTTGTCAAACAAACCCAATGAATCGGCAGTAACCCTGATGGGATCGGTATTATTAGGGCCGATCTCCTGTCCAAGCAGATTCCACAGAAAAGTAGCTGCAGGATTCGTGTAATTGTGGTTAATATTAAAAAGGGAGTTGCTGTTGATGCAAATGGAATTGGCCGGATTGATAAGGTCGGGGTTAGCGGTATAGATCTTTCTTTTCATGGAATCTACGCAACCGGTGATATTGTCTTCGATGAGCAGTTTTACAGCAAAGGCGCCCGACTCGGGAAAACGGTGCACTACATTCACGGTGGTTTGATTGGGTGTTTGATCGCCCATTAACCAGATAATAGATGACATATTTCCGTCACTCCGGTTCAGGAATTCGAAGGTTTTTTTATCGCTGCAGGTATTTGAATAATTAAATTTGGCGATCACCCCGATGATCTCAACCTGCAGTTGAATTGGCGTTCCGGGACAGTCATTGTATTTAGGCGTTACCGTTATATCTTTTATGCCTAACGTAGTAAATCGTCGTTCTATAAGTGTATCGGTAACCGTTACTATGTTACCGCCTCCAAAATCCCAATCATAACTTGTAGCATTTGTAGCTTTTGAAACGAATTGAGCTACTTCAGAGCCGCAGATAACCGGGTTAACTGTGTAGGCAACATGATTGGTCGGCGGCGTACCAAACTTCACCGAATCATACGTAAAAGAATTGCTGCAACCATCGTTCGTGGTGATGGTGAGCGTTGGAGAAAAACTTCCGACATTCCTGTAGGTATGATTAATATGGTTGAATGTAGACGTGACTACCTGGCCGTCTCCAAAATTCCACGTGTATGATGCGATGGTGCTGCCGGGTGGAAGGTCGGCAGATGATGTAAACGATGCAACTGCTGGCACACAACCGGATGATGGACTACGAGTACCCGTTACAGTTGGTTTCCTGATCTTAATGGTTCGGCTGGAACTAACACTGCAACCAAATGCATTCCTGCAGGTGAGTGTCACGTTAAATTCACCAAAACCGGTATACTGATGGCTGGTAGCCGGTACCGTTGTGTTTACCCTGGGTGACTCATCACCAAAATTCCATTCATAGTTTACGATCGCGGGATTGGCATTGGCGGTGAAATTGATGGTGCCTGGCTGGCAGAGATAATTCCGGTCTGTTGTAAACGAACTGTTCACAGAACGATTGATCGTAATTCTTTTTGTTTGTTCTGCTGTTGTATTATCATAAACTGCAATAAGTCGAACAGTGAAAGTACCAGCATTGGGAAAAGAAACGGTAGGGTTGGGCATATTGCTTCTCACCCCATTTCCAAAGTCCCATAAATAACCTTTAGGTTGACCGCTTGATGTTTGAATGAATTTTACTGATGCAGGTGCACAAAGCAGGTTGTCGTCGCTCCGGAAAGTGAAATCTGTTGTCTGTGAATAACCACACATAGACATACAGCAATACAGCAGTATAAGTAAAAATTTATTCAAGGGCGATTTAAAAAAATGATTTAAATAGGTATAGTCAAATATGTTGCAAAAACAACGCCATTCTTTCAAGAGGATATTGAAAATGGCTACTCATAGGAAAGCCGGCAAGTAGCCGGCTTTATAATAGGATCGAAGTATTAAAGTAAAATGGTATTGATTATTAAACAGTAATAAAATACTGAGTTGTAAATATATGTACTTTTCCTTTACACTGCAAATCGTAAAACTACGTATATAATTAAGGGCTTTTACGACAGGTATTTTTCCGCACTTATTTCTTAGTAACCCTTACGTCTATCCTACGATTCTGTGCTTTACATTCTTTGCTGTCATTTGAAGCACAAACAGGGAATTGCGGTCCATAACCTTCTGCAGTTAACCTGCCTGCAGCTACCCCCAATTTAACCAGGGCGGCTTTAGCAGATTCAGCTCTTTCGGCTGATAACTTCACATTGTTTAACGAATCTCCGCTGTTATCAGTATAACCGCCCAATTTTAATTCAACAGAAGGATTAGCATTCAGGATAGCAGCGATATTATTCAGTTGTGCCTGTGAACTGGCTTTTAAAACCGATTTGCCGGTTTCAAAATAAAGACCATCCATGGTTACCCAGGTGGTTTTATCAACTGCTTTATTTGCATCCATGATAAAGCTCACCAGTTTATTTTCAGCACTGTTAGTACCTACATTGATCTCGGTTCCATCTGCCAGTTTCATTGCTGCCGCAGTACCCTGGTCATATATAAAATCGCCATCTGCGTTTACGCTTCCCTGTACGGTTGTTGTTACAGTGTTTTCAACGCCAAGGCTGTCTACTGTTTTGATCACTTTTTCTTCTATAATGGTATGGCCGGTTTCACCATTACTCATTTTCATCATGGTTTCGATCTGGGCCTTACGGTTGGCTTCTATCTTATCGTGATGCAACTTGGCAAGGGTAGGAGCAATTACCAGTGAAACGATACTCATGAGTTTAATGAGGATGTTCATAGAAGGACCTGAAGTATCTTTAAACGGATCACCTACCGTATCACCTGTAACAGAAGCCTTGTGTGGTTCTGATTTTTTGTAATACATCTGTCCGTTGATATCAACACCTTTTTCAAAAGATTTTTTTGCATTATCCCATGCTCCACCGGCGTTGTTCTGGAAAATACCCATCAATACACCACTAACGGTGGCGCCTGCCAGAAAACCTCCCAAAACTTCCGGACCAAAAACAAAACCGATGATGATCGGCGACAGGATGGCAATTGCACCTGGCAACATCATTTTTTTCAAAGAAGCTTCTGTGGAAATGGCAACACATTTATCATATTCCGGTTTGCCGGTACCTTCCATAATACCAGGAATGGTACGGAACTGGCGGCGAACTTCTTCCACCATGGCCATGGCCGCTTCACCCACCGCTTTGATGGCGAGGGAAGAAAAGATGAAAGGAATCATACCACCGATGAATAAACCGGCGAGTACATCTGCATGGTAAATATCAATGCCATCGATCTTGGCTATACCTACGAAAGCTGCAAATAAAGCCAGTGCCGTTAAAGCGGCAGAAGCAATAGCGAAACCTTTTCCGCTGGCAGCAGTTGTGTTACCAACCGCATCAAGGATATCTGTTTTTTCACGTACATCAGCTGGCAATTCACTCATTTCAGCGATACCGCCCGCATTATCTGCAATAGGGCCGAATGCATCGATCGCTAATTGCATGGCCGTAGTGGCCATCATACCGGCGGCTGCAATGGCAACACCATATAAACCTGCGCAGGCATAAGATCCATAGATACCACCTGCTAATACCAGGATCGGCAACATGGTACTTTCCATACCAACTGCCAAACCACCAATGATATTGGTAGCATGACCGGTAGCCGACTGGCGGATGATGCTCATCACCGGGCGTTTACCCATGGCCGTATAGTATTCAGTTATGATGCTCATTAATGCTCCTACAGCAAGTCCTACCATGATGGCGCCAAATACACCATTCTTGGTAAATACATGTCCACGAAGGGTCATTTCAGCAGGCAATAAATAGTTCACCAGGAAATAACAACCAATGGCTGTTAATACCATCGAACCCCAGTTACCCATGTTCAGGGCATTCTGTACTTTATGTGTACTTAAACCGGCAGATTCAGAAATACGAACGAAGAAAGTTCCAATGATAGAAAAGATGATACCCATTGCTGCGATCATCATCGGCAACAGGATCGGCGACATACCGCCGAAGGCATCGGTCAATGCATTGGTTTCCCTGCCCAGTACCATGGTAGCCAATACGGTGGCCACATAAGAACCAAACAGATCGGCGCCCATACCAGCAACGTCACCCACATTATCACCTACGTTATCGGCAATGGTGGCCGGGTTACGCGGATCATCTTCCGGGATACCTGCTTCTACCTTACCCACCAGGTCAGCTCCAACGTCGGCAGCTTTGGTATAAATACCACCACCAACACGGGCAAACAATGCAATTGATTCAGCACCCAATGAAAAACCAGTTAATATTTCAATGGTGCGCTCCATTTCAACACTGTCAACAGCAGCACCATCTGCAAAGATCATTTTAAGAATGATGAATAAACCGCCGAGGCCTAATACAGCCAGGCCGGCAACGCCCATACCCATTACACTGCCCCCGGTAAAGGAAACAGAAAGTGCTTTACTTAAGCTGGTACGTGCAGCTTGTGCAGTACGAACGTTCGCCTTGGTGGCGATCTTCATACCGATAAAGCCAGCCAGCGCACTGAAAAACGCACCGAGGATAAACGCCAGGGCGATACTCCAATGGCTGTTTTCATTGCTGTATCCCATGATACCCAGCAACAGGGCGCCAATGATTACAAAATAAGTAAGGATCTTATATTCTGCTTTCAAAAAGGCCATAGCGCCTTCAGCAATATAAGCACTGATCTCCTTCATGCGGGGATTGCCGGCATCTTGTTTAGATACCCAGGCATACTTAATAAAAGTGTACAACAGGCCTACAATACCCATCGCCGGAACTACATAAATCAAATTTTCCATAATCGTTGTTGTAAAATTTTGGTGGGCAAAAATAGGGAAATCAGCTGAAAACCATGATAATCAGGCCTTGTTATTTACCGGATGGGAATAAATTCAGGCGGGCCGGCCTTTTGCCGCATACCAAATTACCCGGGAATGGTTTGATAAGGACTTTAAGGGGTATTAATGTATATATAAATGATGGGCTATTTCAGGAATGGCCAATGGTTTTCCAGGCTTCACCGATGCATTGCAGCAAGTCCGACGCCTGCATGGATTCCTGTGAATATTTTTCTGCTGCAATATCACCCGCCAGCCCATGAAGGTAAACACCTAAGATGGCGGCTTCCGGAAGGCTGTACTGTTGCGCTACCAGGCCGGTGACAAGGCCCGTAAGTACATCGCCCATCCCGCCTTTGGCCATGCCGGCATTGCCGGTATTGTTGAAGTACACTTTCCCCAAAGGAGTAATGATGGCTGTATGGTGACCTTTCAAAACGATATATATATTCAGGGCAGCAGCTTTTTGAATGGCGAGTTTCAGTTGTTCTGCATCGCCGCTGGTTTTTCCAAAAAGCCGTTCAAATTCTTTTGGATGAGGAGTGATCACTGAACCCGGAGGAATCTGCCCCAACCGGTTTTTTTCCATAGATAATAAATTCAGTGCATCTGCATCCAGTACCAGCGGAATCTTTTTTTGGGAACAAATTTTCTTTAATACAGTCCAGGTTTCAGCCTCCGTTCCTATGCCGGGACCGATCCCGATGGCATTAAAGGGATCCTTTATTTCCAGGGAATCCAGGTGCTTATCGCCTGCAATGCGGCACATGGCTTCGGGAACGGTTGTTTGTAATATGTCATAACCGCAGGCAGGGATGAACACTGTTAATTTGCCGGTACCTGAGCGTAAGCAGGCTTTTGAAGCCAATACTGCAGCGCCCATCATGCCCATGCTTCCGGCTAACAGTGCCGCATGTCCGAAATGGCCCTTGTGCGAAAACGGCGATCGATGCCTGGTGAAACTCCTGATGATGGAACGATCAAGCATTTCAAATGCAGATGGCTCCGTTTGTTCAAAATGTTCACTCAGCCCTATTTTTAATAAATGCAGATTGCCAATGAACCGGTTATTTTCCGGGTAAAGAAATGCAGCTTTATAGGCCTGTAAACTTAGGGTATGGCTTGCTGTTATACAGGTATTTCCTTTGCTGCTTTTATCTGCAGATAAGCCACTGGGAATGTCGATTGAAACGATCCCGGCACCAGAATTGTTCAGGTGATCAACAAGCTCACGGCCCAGGTCGGCAAGTGGTTTATGTAAACCTGTTCCAAATAAGGCATCTATTACAATATCTCCCGGATGTAATGGAGGGAAATTGAGTCCGGGCTGAATGAAATGTATCTCGCTTGTATAAGTATGTAATTTTTGAAGGTTTGCCTGGAAGTCATCACTACCGGGTTTCCCCGATTCCAGGATATATACTGTAACGCTTGCCTTGTTTTCGAGCAATAACCTGGCAATCGCCAATCCATCACCGCCATTATTTCCCTTACCGCAAAATACGTGGATCGGGTGCTGGCTCACCTGCTGTTCCAATAACCACTGGGTACAGGCTTTTGCAGCTCTTTCCATCAGTTCCAAAGAAGTTATTCCCTGCTCGCGGATGGTACAGGCATCCCATTTTTTGATCTGTGCTGCAGTGAATATTTTCATTGTTTAAAGTTAGTAATTCACTGGTTTAATCAAACGGATTTTGTTTATGATAAAGCTTCCGGAAAAATATTATCTTTAAACCGATGGCTGTTTCCTTCTTTATAATTCAGTGTGGAAGTAAATAATAGCATCATCCCAAAACCTGCCGATCCATTATGAATGTAAAAAATTACCTGCTGTATTTCTGCTGTTGTATAATGGTATTTTCTTTTGCTGCGCAACCGGGCCATGCACAATCACCAGGCGGAATATCAACTGGTAATACCATTTGGATTCGTTCCGATAACGGGATTACCAATACCAGCGGAACTGTTACACAATGGCAGGACAATTCCGGGGCCACCATTACAGGGCCCTTAACCGTGCAGCCGATACAGGCAGGCGCTACCTTACAAACGGCACCTCAATTCATTCCCATAGGTATCAATTTCAATCCATATGTCCGTTTCAATGGACTTGATAATTCGTTATCGAGTACAAATACTTTTACCGGAACGTCACTGGTAGGTAACAGCAATGTTTCGGTATTCCAGGTCGTGAATGTAAAGGGAGGAATCGTTTGGCTAAAATGGGAAACTGACCAGGTGGGATCGGGTGCCCGGCTTGGTTTTGAAAATGCCGGGGGAAACATACGTTTTGATTTTCCAAAGGCAGTTCCTGCAACGGCGGGACAAAATGTAGGAATCAGTAATGTACAAAACAAACACTCACTGTCTACCGTATACGCAGATGCAACAGCATCGGTGAACAGGCTCAATGGTGCTGATGAAAATACTTTGCCGATACCGGGACCCGGCGACTTTGGTTCGGCGTCGGATAAATTAGTGATCGGCAATGAAAGTTTACTTAACCTGCCTGCAGAAGTGGATATGGCCGAACTGATCATTTATTCAAATACCTTACCAGCTGCAGACATCAATAAGATCGAATCCTATCTCGCCATCAAGTATGGATTTACCCTGAACCAGTCTGCACCATGGTCTAACAATTATACCGCAACCAACGGAACGGTCATTTGGAACAATGCGCAGAACAATGTTTATGGCAACGATATTACCGGCATCGGGAGAAATGATGCAACCGCGTTACTGCAAAAACAATCGCTTTCGGTAAATACATCTGCCATCGTAACGCTATATAATGGCACTTATGCAGCAGGTCCATTTCCGGCCGATAACCAATCGAACAGCAATGGTTTTACCAACGACTTGTCCTGGCTCATCATGGGAGACAATGGAGGAACGACCACGCTCAACCAATGCATATTCAATGGGAAGGGACAACGCATGCAAAGGGTTTGGATAGTAAGTAAAACCGGAACGGTGGGAGCTGTAACGCTTTCCGTTGACCAGGCAGCTGTACCAGCGAATACAAAGAATATCTTGGTGTCGGCAAATCCAGCATTCCTCCCAGGTGCTACCACCATGATACCACTTACGGCAGCTAATGGAAAATTATTTGCGTCAGTGATTTTCAATCATGATGAGTATTATAGTTTTTCGAGTGATACGTTAGTAGTTAATACAGTCATTACCCATCCGCTTTGTTCCAATCCTAATAGTGGGAGTGTAGCCACTACCGTTAGTGGGGGAAATACTCCGTTTACATATTCATGGAATCCATCCGGGCAGAGCACTGCCAACCTGCAGAATGTTGCAGGTGGTAACTATATACTTACTA
>JAKQKY010000400.1 GCA_029560415.1 Bacteroidota bacterium
TCTTTCTTTATAAACAAAGCGGTGATCAGCACTAATGCCAGCAGCACCACAATACCGATCAAAATGTTCTTTACAATTCTCATATAATTGGTTTTAGGTTTGGTCAAGATAAAACTATTTTTTTTCTTTTTTATCAAAATGAAGTAACCAGTGATTGCCAAAAGGATCTGTCAGTCCACCGAACAAAGCTCCCCAAAATGTATTTTCAATGGGATGGGTTGGTTTGCCGCCAGTGGCTAATTTTTTATACAAATCCCTGATGTCTTTTTCACTGGCACAATTCAACATTAGTGATACCGCATTGCCTTTTATCAACCCGCTCTCCCCTACCATATCGCTGGCCATCATCACCAATCCTTTTTTGGTTAATGTAGAATGCAAAATATTTTTCTTCATTTTTGAAGGCAGTTTATCTGCCATCGGCGACTCTCCAATTGTTTGCAGCACCAGTTTGCCACCCAGGCATTTTTTATAAAACTGCATGGCCTGCCGGCAGTTGCCATTAAAAGTGAGATATGCATAAATGTTTGTCATGTTGCCGGTAAAATTCTTCACAAACATACCCCGGCTTTAAAAACCAACATAGTGTCATTAACGTCATTTGAAAGGGTTGATTCCGACAGTTCAAATCCCTACATTTGAATAATGAAAAATGTTTCCATCCTGGTTCCCGAAACAGCGGTGATGGCTGCTGTTACGGACCCAAGTTATATGTTCAGCGCTGTGAATGAATTTTTACAAGCGCAGGGAGAAGAACCTTTGTTCAACATACAATTAGTGGGCCTGACCAAAGAAGTAAAACTAAGCGGCGGTGTATTCTCTGTTCATGCAGATGCATTGATGAAGGAGGTAGACAAAACAGACCTGATCCTGATCCCAGCATTGAGTGGTGATATGGCCAATGCCGTACAGGTCAATAAAAAATTTATTCCCTGGATAGTGGATCAGTATAGTAAGGGTGCTGAATTGGCCTCCCTTTGTATCGGTGCGTTTCTGTTAGCTTCCACCGGTTTATTAAAAGGAAAACAATGCAGCACACATTGGTTGTATGCCAGCGATTTCAGGAATATGTTCCCGGATGTGGAACTGGTAGATGGCAGTATCATCACCGAAGAACATGGCATTTACTCCAGTGGCGGTGCGGCTTCCTACTGGAACCTGCTGCTATACCTCGTTGAAAAATATACCAGTCGTGAAATTGCCATTTTAGCCTCCAAGTATTTCGCCATTGATATCGACCGCAACAGCCAGTCTTTTTTTATGATGTTCAATGGCCAGAAAGATCATGAAGACCAGGAAATTAAAAAAGCGCAGGAATTTATCGAGAACAATTACCAGGAAAAAATTTCTGTTGACCAGTTAGCCGACCATTGCCTGGTGGGCCGCAGAAGTTTTGAAAGACGTTTTAAAAAAGCCACTAACAATACCGTAGCAGAATATATTCAAAGAGTAAAAGTGGAAGCGGCCAAAAGAAGTTTTGAGAACAGCCGAAAAAATATCAATGAAGTGATGTATGATGTTGGCTATACGGACACCAAGGCATTCCGGACGATCTTTAAACGTATTACAGGATTGACGCCGGTGGAGTACAGGAATAAATATAATAAGCAGGTGCTGGGGTGAGGAGGAATAAGAAATGAGAAATAAGAAATGAGAAATGAGAAAGTGAAAGGGCTCTCCGGTTTTAAATTATAGTGAAGTTCAATAAAGAAAATTTGAACCTGGATACTTCATATAATATCTCTCCCTGCATATAAAAATGTAACGCATTGAATGGAAGAAGGAAATAACTTTCAATACAAATCATGGGTCATCATATCTGTGCCATTATTGGCAAAAAACCAGTCAACGAAGAAGCGATCAGGAAGTACCAGCTGGCAGCGGCATTTGAAGGCGATTACGTGATCCTGATACTTGACCATGAATCTGTGTGGTATTGGTCGGAAAAACTGGGTTTAAGTTCCGATTCTGAAAGCGAAGACATCGACTTTGCCTGCGAACTCATCTTTCATTTTGCAAAAGAAATTGGCTTTCAACAATACGGCATCATACAGACAGATTATTTTGGCGGCGTAGGTTCACAATGTGCATCGCTGTATGACAATGGCCGTTTGTTAATCGGTGAAAAAATGATCGATGATATACTGCGTGAACTGGGTGTGGTGCGGACAAAAGAAAAAGACGAATTTGATATCCTTAATCTTGGCGAATACCGCAGCGGCGATTACTATTACTGGGAGTTGATGACGGGTAACTTGAAAAGTCCAAATGTTATCTATGGGCATATACCCAAAAATGAGTAGTGATCAGTTGCAATAGCAGCGTGCCAGCATCCTGATCGATCATTTTAATGACGGCGAAAAATCCAACGAGCACCGCCCCTATTTTCCAAACTTCTGTTT
>JAKQKY010000405.1 GCA_029560415.1 Bacteroidota bacterium
AGCAAGATGGAACAAGGAACTGATTTTATCGCCAGGGTGATCGTAAAAAATACAGGTAAACGTGGCGCCTACACGCAGATGGCCCTTTCGCAAATTTTCCCTTCGGGATGGGAGATCATCAATACCAGGATGCTGGAAGGAGAAGCTGCACTTAAATCATCTTTTATGGATTACCAGGATGTACGGGATGACCGCGTTTACACCTATTTCAACCTGAACGAAAATGAAACAAGAACCTATTATATACAACTCAATGCAACCTACCCGGGCCGGTATTATTTGCCAGCCAGCAGTTGCCAGGCGATGTATGATAATTCTATTTCGGCTTCTACTGCAGGTCGATGGGTGGAGATTTTGAATCAATAGAAGTACTTTACACAAGATGTGATATCCATTAAATACCTGTACTCGCCAGTACTTCCGGCCAGTACAGGTATTGATTTTCATATTACCATACAAGAAAGAACCCTGGGGCAAACTAATAAAAATATCATCATCAGTATAAGAAAGTACAAGCTTTTGATTGGCTTTGCCCTGGGCTGCCTGGTTTTCTACTGGTTATACAAACCGGGCCGATTATTTACAGCCCCTACCAGTTATGTGATCGAAGATGCCGAAGGCAACCTGCTGAATGCCAGCATTGCAACGGATGGCCAGTGGCGATTCCCTTACAATAAAAATGTACCACAAAAATTCATCGATTGCATTACCACGTTTGAGGATAAACGCTTTTTTACCCATCCCGGGATCGATGTGATTGCCATGGCCAGGGCGGCTATGGCGAATGCCCGGCATGGACATACCACGCAGGGAGGCAGTACGATCACCATGCAGGTATTAAGGCTTTCCAAAAAAAACGATAACAGGAATGCATGGAATAAACTCACCGAAACAATACTGGCCCTTCGCCTGGAATTTTCCTGTTCTAAAAAAGAGATCATGGCTTTGTACGCGGCCAATGCTCCATTTGGCAGCAACGTGGTTGGCCTGGAGGCCGCAGCCTGGCGTTATTTTGGCAGAAAGGCCGGTTCACTCAGCTGGGGGGAAATGGCCACCCTCGCTGTACTGCCCAATGCGCCCGCACTGGTACACCCGGGCAGGAACAGGGCCGTTCTGATGGCAAAAAGAAACAACCTACTCGACCGGTTGGCTGCTGCCGGAAAGTTAACCAAAGAAAATGCCGACCTGGCCAAACTGGAACCCTTGCCCGATAAACCGATACCGCTTCCTCAATGGGCACCGCACCTGTTGCAACGATTCAAAAAAGAGAACAGTAACACAAATGCATATACGAAGATCAGCACCACGATCAATGCAGGCCTGCAGCAAAATATAAACCGCCTCATCAGCCAGCAACAGCAATTGCTTAAAGGAAACGGCATCAACAATATCTGCGCATTGGTGCTGGATGTTGAAACAGGCAATAGCCTTGCCTATGTGGGCAATATTTATTTACCCGCTATCAGGGAATATGAAAGTGATGTAGATGTGATCAATGCACCCAGGAGCCCAGGCAGCGCACTCAAACCAATCTTATACGCTGCTATGCTAAGCGACGGCCAGATCCTGCCCAATGCATTGGTACCCGATATCCCCACAGAAATTGCCGGGTACACTCCGCAGAACTTCGACCTGGGTTTTGATGGAGCCGTGCCAGCCAGCAGGGCGCTTTCCCGCAGTTTGAACATTCCGGCAGTACGATTATTACAGCAATATAAATACCAACGCTTCTATGAAGTGCTGCAACGATCGGGTTTCAACACATTAAAAAAGCCGGCTGATTTTTATGGATTAAGTCTCATTCTCGGTGGATGCGAAGTAACCATGTGGGAACTGGCTGGGGTATACGCATCGTTGGCAAGGGCCTTGAATCACCAGGAAAAAAATAAGGGACTTTTGAAGGATTCCGATTTTCATGCCCCATTGTATCATTCAAAAGAAGTGAAACCTGTTAGTAATCCATCGCCGATCCCATTTGACCCTGTTTCCATTTATTATACATTCCAGGCGATGCAGGAAGTGATGCGCCCCGGTGAAGAAGGACTCTGGCAGCAATTCAGTTCCTCTCAAAGGATCGCCTGGAAAACCGGCACAAGTTTCGGTTTCCGCGACGGATGGGCTATTGGAGTAACCCCCGCTAACGTGGTGGCCGTGTGGGTTGGCAATGCCGATGGCGAAGGAAGGCCTGGCCTGGTTGGTGTTAATACAGCAGCACCTGTCATGTTCGACATATTTCGTTTACTGCCTACCGTTAGCTGGTTTAAAAAACCATCTTTTTCCTATTCCTATATTCCTGTTTGCCGGCAGTCAGGTTTCCGTGCCAATGTCGATTGCCCTGATGTGGATACATTATTCATGCCCCCCAATGCACTAAGGTCACCACTTTGCCCTTATCACAAGGTCATTCATCTTGACCCCATAGAAAATCTGCAGGTAGATGAATCCTGTTGCAACCCGGCCAGTATGCGACATATTCCCTGGTTCATTTTACCACCCACCATGGAGTATTATTATAAACAAAAGAATTACGATTACAAGATGTTGCCTGCTTTCAAGGCTGGTTGTGATGCGTCAAATGGTTCTGGTAAGATGGAATTGATATATCCGCAACCAGGCGCTAAGATTTATGTACCGCTGGAAATGAATGGTGAAAAAGGCAGAACCATTTTTACCGCTGCCCATCGAAATCCATCAGCTAAGATATTCTGGACATTGGATGATCAGTTTTTAACAACAACCGAACAAAAACATCAAGTGGCGGTAAGTCCACCTGCAGGCCTACATACCATTACCCTTACCGATGAAGAAGGACATTCCATTGCGAGGCAATTTGAAATATTAAATAAGGAAAAATGATGATGTAAGCAGGTAATGAAAAGAATGTACATTGCATTAGATGAGCAAAACACAAACCATGAAAAAAATATTGATCATTGCATTTTTGGTTATTGCAAACATGACAATTGCAGCACAGAAGCAAACATTGTATCATCCTGAAGCTGATGCTGAAAAAGATGTTGAAGCCATTTTGAAAAGAGCCAAAAGTGAAAACAAATTTGTGTTGATACAGGCCGGTGGCAATTGGTGTAAGTGGTGCATCGAATTCGACCGTGTTTCTAAGGCTGATCATGGCATTGATTCTGTGATCAAAGCAGGCTTCATTGTTTATCATCTCAACTTCAGCAAAGAAAATGAAAACAAGAAAATATTCGCCAAATATGAATACCCGCAAAGATTCGGCTTCCCGGTATTTATTATTTTAAACAGCGATGGCCAGCGGATCCATACGCAGAACAGTGAGTACCTTGAAGATGGAAAGAATAGTTATAACACGAATAAAGCACAATCCTTTCTTGAATTCTGGGGGCCCAATGCGGTAGATCCGAAGAAATATGGAGATCAATAATATCTACTGTTTATCCGATTGAAAAATCATTAAGACGGTAAGCAATCTTTGTGTTTGGTAAATTTTCAATAGAGCGAAAGATTGCTTCGTTCCTCGCAATGACGGATATTGTACCTGATAATATAAAAAATATTCAATGACCACTGCCGATGCATTTTTAGAGATCGTTCAACACCCGGTTAAATTCAGGCTATTCCTGCTTAAAAAATTACCAAGTGCATTTTTCAGCGGTGTACGAATCAAGTATGCAGATGAAAGTAAAACAGAAGTAACGGTGCCCTATAAATGGTTTTCTACCAATCCATTTAAAAGCACCTATTTCGCCTGCTTATCCATGGCCGCCGAAATGAGCACTGGCATCCTGGCAATGGCACATACCTGGAAGAAACAACCCGGCATCAGCATGCTCGTTGTAAAAATGGAAGCTCAATTTATAAAAAAAGCAACCGGTCTTACCTCATTTACCTGCGAAGATGGGTTGCTCATACAACAAGCCGTAAAAGAGGCCGCTGCATCAGGAAAAGGAACCATCGTTACTGCCCGGTCGGTTGGAAGGGATAAAAACGGTGATATCATTGCTGAATTCAATATCACCTGGTCGTTCAAGGCCAAGGCCTCATAAAATAACGCTTTTAAAAATTCTTACTCCTCTTAATGTCGTAAATTGCCTTTTGAATTTGCCTGTAAGGTTTAGGGTTACCTGGTTGACATTTTTATTAATCATCAAATCAGGAAACGGCTCTATAAAATCTTATTGATAAATGAGTATTTTTCTCAATAATCTTCCAGGCTTTTGAACAACCTATCGATATGGCAAAAGAATTACGAAAACAGGAAGCATTAGAATATCATTCGAAAGGAAGGCCCGGAAAAATTGAGGTCATTCCCACCAAAGAAGCAAAAACACAAAGGGATCTTTCCCTTGCTTATTCACCAGGTGTAGCTGAGCCCTGCAAAGAGATCGCCGCCAACCCAGACGATGTATATAAGTACACTGCCAAAGGAAACCTGGTAGGTGTGATCAGTAATGGAACAGCGGTACTCGGACTGGGAAATATTGGTCCGGCAGCCGGCAAACCCGTTATGGAAGGAAAGGGAGTATTGTTTAAAATATTTGCCGACATTGATGTGTTCGATATAGAGATCAATGAAACTGATCCGGAAAAATTTGTACAGATCGTAAAAGCGCTTGAGCCAACATTTGGTGGCATCAACCTGGAAGATATCAAGGCACCGGAGTGTTTTTACATTGAGCAACAATTAAAGGAACAATGTAATATCCCGGTCATGCACGATGACCAGCATGGGACGGCCATAATATCCGCAGCAGCTTTGCTGAATGCACTTGAAGTTCAGAAAAAGAAAATTGACAAAGTACGCTTCGTGGTAAATGGAGCAGGAGCAGCTGCCATGGCCTGTATCAAGCTATATGAATCCCTCGGGGCCAAGCATTCTAATTTCATGGTGTTTGATAAAAAAGGCATTTTATATAATGGCAGGCCCGATGTAGAAGAACTTAAACAAAAGTTTTGTGTAGATGAGAAATACAAAGATTATGACCTGGCCAAAGCGTTCAAAGACGCAGATGTTTTTGTAGGATTGAGCGTGGGCAATGTGGTTACGCCCGACATGGTGAAGTCGATGGCAAAAAACCCAATTGTTTTCGCGATGGCCAATCCTGACCCGGAGATCACCTATGAAGCGGCTATTGGTTCCCGTAAGGATCTTATCATGGCTACCGGCAGAAGTGACTATCCTAACCAGGTAAACAATGTATTGGGATTCCCTTATATTTTCAGGGGAGCATTGGACGTGCGTGCACGACAGATCAATGAGGAAATGAAACTGGCGGCGGTGAAAGCATTGGCTGAACTTGCAAAGACGCCGGTTCCGGATATCGTGAATCTTGCTTATAATGTAAAACACATTTCCTTCGGGCCTACCTATATCATTCCAAAACCGGTAGATCCGCGTTTACTCTCCACCGTTGCTCCTGCCGTTGCAAAAGCGGCCATGGAAAGTGGTGTTGCAAGGGTTAATATCGACGACTGGGATGCATATGTAATTGAATTGAACAAAAGACTTGGACTCGATAACCAGTTGAGTCGTGTATTGGGTGCTAAAGCCCGGCAGGAACCAAAACGTGTTGTGTTTGCAGATGCCGAAAATGCCAAGATCCTTAAAACGGCACAACTTGTACTGGAAGAAAAAGTTGGTTACCCCATTTTACTCGGTGACGAAAAGAAAATTAAAAAGATCGCATTGGCCAATTCGGTAGACCTGGAAGGGATGCCGATCGTGAACCCGAAAGATGACGAAATGGAAGAAATGCGGAAACATTTCGGGGAATTGTTCTTTGAAAAACGTCATCGCAAGGGAGTGAACAGGTATGAAGCACACAAAGCCATGAAAGACCGGAACCATTTTGGTTGTATGATGGTAGAAACTGGCGAAGCTGATTGCATGATCAGCGGGCTCAGCAGGAATTATCCAGATACGATCCGGCCGGCCATACATATCATTGGCACGGATGAAGGTGTAAGAAAAATTGCTGGCATGTACCTGCTATTCACCAAAAGGGGGCCGCTATTCCTCGCCGATACTACGGTTAACTTCAACCCGACCGCGGAAGAACTGGCAGAGATCACTTTGCTCGTTGCTAAAGAAGTGAGGCAGTTTAATATTGTTCCCAAAGTGGCCATGCTATCTTATTCAAATTTCGGCAGCAGCGATTCACCGGAGGCCAACCTGGTGAGAAAAGCCCGGGAAATTGTGAAACAAAAAGATCCCACACTCATCTGTGATGGCGATATACAGGGCATCCTGGCCTTCAACAAAGAAATATTAAAAGAAAATTACCCTTTTACTGAGTTGGTTAACGGTGAAGTAAACACGCTGATATTCCCCAACCTGGCTGCTGGCAATATTGCCTACAATCTTTTACAGGAGGTAGGCGGCGCCGATAGTATTGGCCCCATCCTGCTGGGATTGAAAAAGCCGGTTCACGTATTACAACTGGGCAGTTCCATCAGGTCTATTTTTAATATGGTTGTGATTGCTGTAGTAGATGCACAGTCTAAAAACAAAACCATTGCTCATGAAGAGATCAGGAAAAGCAGGTGGTGGAAAAGGTCGCAGAAATCTGTGGCCCCATAATTGAAATGTATATTTTATCCGTTCTAAGCCCGGATCATGTATTTTTAATGCTGCGCCATTAATTAAAGTTACACTATGAGTTTTTTTACCCATTTCGGAAAATACCTTTTAATGCTCAAAGGCATGTTCAGCAGGCCTGAAAATGCCCGGCTTTACTGGAAGGAATTCATGCATCAATGTGTCGAAATAGGGGTTGGTTCCCTGGGAATCGTATCCATCATATCTGTATTTATGGGTGCGGTGAGTGCTGTTCAAACAGCTTACCAGTTGGTTAGTCCATTGATATCCAAAAGCACTATTGCCCAGATCGTAAGAGATACCGTGATCCTGGAGTTCGCTCCTACCCTGGTTTGTATTGTTTTAGCCGGCGTGGTGGGAAGCAAGATCGCCAGTGAACTTGGCAATATGCGGGTGAGTGAACAGATTGATGCGCTTGAGATCATGGGTATCAATACCAAAACTTATCTCATCATGCCCAAAATTGCAGCTGCTATTGTAACCATACCGATGCTCGTGGTGTTAGCCATGGTCCTGGGTATTTATGGAGGCAGGCTGGCGGGTTCAGCTTCAGGAATTCTGTCGACCGATACCTATGACCGGGGGCTTATGGAAAATTTCATGCCCTATAATGTCACGTTTGCCTTGATCAAAGCATATACATTCGCCTTTATCATCAGCACTATACCGGCCTATTACGGTTATTATGTAAAAGGAGGCTCACTGGAGATCGGCCGAAGCAGTACCACATCCGTGGTGGTAAGCTGTATCATGATATTACTCGCCGATTATATGTTGGCCGCGATCCTGATCACATAATGTAGCAACAAAAGCCCTATCAAAATTTAGACTGGCATGATTGAATTTAAAAATATTAAAAAAAGTTTTGGCGATAAAGTTGTACTCGATGGAGTAAGTCATACCATGGAAACAGGTATGACCAACCTCATCATTGGAACAAGCGGAAGTGGCAAAACGGTATTGCAGAAATGCCTTGTGGGGCTGTTTGAACCTGATGAAGGTGAGATCATTTACGATGGCGTAAGTTTTACCGTTATGACCCAGGATGATCGTAAATTATTGAGGCAACAGATCGGCATGTTGTTCCAGGGATCTGCTTTGTTTGATAGCATGACCGTGGAAGAGAATATACAATTCCCGTTGGATATGTTTACCAAAGACAACCATTCAGCAAAACTGAAACGGGTAAACGAAGTTTTAGAAAGGGTGAACCTGGTGGGAAGCAATAAAAAATATCCATCCGAAATCAGTGGCGGCATGAAAAAAAGGGTGGGCATCGCCCGGGCGATCGTGTTAAACCCGAAATTTCTTTTTTGCGATGAACCCAATTCTGGTCTTGATCCTCAAACCTCAATGCTCATCGACAAACTTATCAAAGAGATCACCATCGAATTTAACATGACCACGGTGATCAACACCCATGATATGAACAGCGTTATGGAGATCGGTGATAATATTCTTTACCTGAAAGAAGGCAAAAAAGAATGGACCGGCAATAGCAAGGACATTATTTTTTCTGATAATGAAGCCCTGAACGCATTCATCTTTGCGTCTGAATTTTTACAGGATGCCAAAAATATGCGGATGCTCGAAGCCAAGGGAAAAATAGATGGGCAGGGAAATATTGTAAAATAATTGCTGTTAAAGCCAATCGACCCTCCTCCGGGGTTGAGAATTAAGGCGATAAAAGCGTCCCTGTTATCCTAAACCCTTTCCAAAAATATTCTCTTTCGCCAATAACGCTTCTGCCCTATCTTTGCGCCATCATTTAAAAAAATCATTCTTCATTTTTTAATTAAAACCATGTCTGTTTTAGTCAATAAAAATTCCAGGATCATTGTACAGGGGTTTACCGGTACAGAAGGCACATTTCATGCAACTCAAATGATTGAATATGGCACCCAGGTGGTTGGTGGTGTTACCCCGGGAAAAGGCGGTAGCCTGCACCTTGATAAACCAGTATTCAATACGGTTGCTGATGCGGTAAAATCAACCGGGGCAGATGTGAGCATTATTTTTGTGCCACCTGCTTTTGCAGCCGATGCGATCATGGAAGCAACTGAAGCCGGAATTGCACTGGTAGTTTGTATCACAGAAGGAATCCCTGTTCAGGACATGGTAAAAGTGAAGAATTACTTACAGGGAACCAAAACAAGACTGATCGGGCCGAATTGTCCGGGCGTTATCACTGCTGAAGAATGTAAAGTGGGCATCATGCCGGGTTTCATCTTTAAAAAAGGCAGGATCGGAATCGTGTCAAAATCAGGTACCCTTACATATGAAGCAGCCGACCAGGTAGCAAAAGCAGGTTTGGGCATTTCTACAGCAATCGGAATTGGTGGTGATCCCATCATTGGAACAACCACAAAGGAGGCTGTTGAATTATTGATGAACGATCCTGAAACTGATGCGATCGTAATGATCGGTGAAATTGGTGGAGGCATGGAAGCAGAAGCAGCGCATTATGTAAAGTCAACCGGCAATAAAAAACCGGTAGTAGGTTTCATCGCTGGTCAAACAGCACCTCCCGGAAGGCGTATGGGTCATGCCGGTGCCATTGTTGGTGGAGCGGATGATACAGCAGCGGCCAAAATGAAGATCATGGGTGAATGCGGAATTCATGTAGTAGACAGCCCGGCCGACATAGGCAAAACAATGGCCGAAGCCATCAAAAAATAAGTCATTAATTTTTACACAAAGACCCTGCCTTACAGCGGGGTCTTTGCATTTAAAAAAGGGCCGGGCCCATGCCCAAACCCTTTAAGTATAGCCACCAAAACCAAATTAATTTTAACGGTTTAGTTGTACATATTTAGCGAGCTCTTCCTTGCTGCTGCTGAAATCGAACGCTTCATTCACGATGAAATAATTTCCTTTATCTATACAATGACTAAAGCAATATTTAGCAATATCCAGCCTGCTGCTTTCGAATGAAAATAATTTTACCAGTTCCTTTACCTGCGCTGAACTAAAATTATTTCCATCGATGATTTGTTTGGCGATAACAACCTTTGTACGATCAAAACTTTCTTGTTTGATTGCCCGTTTAGATTGCTCAAAATCACCTGCACTCATGGCCTGCAGGTAGTTATTGTTACTGCCCCATTGACCACCATTATCTTCATAATCCTCGGCATAATACCCGCCATTGATCTGCCTTTCATCGATGAAAGCTTTTCCAAAACGATTGATCGTAATATCTGTATGATAACCCGATCTAACGGTTATATTTCCTGCATAGATCAATTGTCCGTTCACGTTATACCGATCGTTTGCACCACGGGAAGTTTTGTACTTATAAATTTTCAGTACATGAACACCTGGGCGGATATCGGTGATGAGCAAATCATTCTGAGCTCTGTTGCGGTCGTTGTAATTCCTGCCATCGATCATCACCCGTATACCGGCTGAAGACATGGTGCTGATGGTTAACCTGCTTTGCATTGGATATGCGAATGCAATGCTGGTAAGTAAAATGGCGGTAAAAAGTGTAATAAATGTTTTCATACATTTTGTTTTATCGGGTGAATAATAAAGTACATCTTCTACTATATGATTGTCACAGAATGAGGAAGTAAAAAGCAAAAAAGATAAGGAAACGTTAAAGAAAAAAAAGAGATCTTCATTATGCAATACAGGTGGATTAAACATCATAGCATTGCCGTTTGTATATGGCAACATATTGTATCTTGTAATTAAAACCCGACGTATATGCTCTTAAAAAAACTGTTGATCCTGGTAACGATTATTTCAGGCACTTTTATAAACGGGCAGGCCCAAAAGATGGAAGACTATTCAAAAAACTGGAAAAAGATCGCTTCGCTCGAAAAGCAGGGCTTAACAGCATCTGCCTTAAAAGAAGTGAATAATGTATTTAGCCTGGCGCTGGCCTCTGGCAACGAAGTACAGCAGGTTAAGTCAGTAATGTATCAAATGAAATACAGGAACCTGGTTGAACTGGATAACCGGGAGAATAACATTTTTTACATAGATACATTAGTTGCAAAAACAAAAGCCCCCGTGAAAAATATCCTGCAAAGCATGCAGGCAGAACTGTTCTGGAATTACCGGCAGAACAACCGATATCGTTTGTATAACCGCACGATGTTATCGGAAGAAAAGAGTACCGATATTACCACCTGGAGTATCAACAAGCTGAATGAGACCATTGGAGCTTTGTATAAATCATCTTTAAAGAATGACGGCATATTAAAGAGCACAAATCTCAATGGGCTGGATGCCATCCTGGAAAAAGGAATCAACAGCAGGCACTTACGGCCAAGCCTGTACGATTTTATTGCGCACAGGGCTTTATCGTATTTTATGGATGGTGAAAATGATCTTTCCAAACCTGCATATAAGTTTATCCTCGACGATCCTGCTATTTTTTCTTCCGGCACTGAATTCATCAGAGCTTCATTCAAAACAAAAGACAGCACATCGCTTTATTATAATGCCTTACTGGTATTGCAGCAATTACTGGCATTTCATGAACACGATCCATCACCAGAAGCGTTTACGGATGTAAACCTGTTGCGACTACAATTTGCATATGAACATGGAATATTTTCCAATAAAGAGGCCTTGTATGAAGCGGCATTAAAAAAAATCGAAACCGATTACCCAAATAAATCGTCTGCAGCATTGGCCATGAGCCTTCGTGCTTCTTTGTATTATTCACAGGGCCAGGATTATGATCCGCTAACAAAAACACAACATCAATTCGAGATCAAAAAAGCAATTGCCTTATGTGAACAAACTATTGCCGGGTTTCCGAAAAGCGACGCTGCCATTCAATGTAAAAATTTAATGGCGCAGATCAAGTTGCCTACACTAAATATAAAAACTGAAAAAGTTAATATCCCCGGTCAACCATTTCGCAGCCTGGTTGAATACAAGAACGTGAATAAACTCTACCTGCGCATTATTAAAACAAGCCGGGAGGAAGTAAACAGGTTCCGGAAACTGGAACATCCTGAGGACTGGAAATTCATTGAAGACCTGGCTTCCATCAAAAGCTGGAACGTATCATTACCCGATCAACAGGATTATCAAATGCACCGGGCAGAAATACCGATCGAAGGACTGCAAAATGGAATGTATATCATACTCGCCAGTTCTAAGCCGGATTTTTCAGCTTCGAAAAACATCATGGCCAGGGAAATCTTTTATGTGAGCCGTAACAGCTATATAAAAAATACACAGGACGAAATCTACGTACTTGATCGTGACAATGGAAAACCATTGCCAGGTGCCATCGTACAGGTTTGGCAGCAAACTTATGATTATGAAGCCAGGGAATACAGGTACATAAAAAAAGAAAAATACATTGCTTCAGACAATGGCCTGCTGAAACTTAAAAAAAGCAAAGAAAATTTTAATTATCAATTACAGGTACAGTATAAAGGAGACGAGTTATTCATGGATGAAAACCAATCGTCGTATACATACAATAGTTATGAACCACGTACAACAAAGCGAAGCTTTCTTTTCACTGACAGATCAATCTATCGCCCGGGCCAGCAAGTCTTCTTCAAAGGCATTGTGGTAAGTACAGATAGTGCCAGTAAAAAAAGCCAGATCGTATCTGGCTATAAAACTTCGGTGCTGTTATATGATGTAAATGGACAAAAGATTTCTTCGGTAAAATTACTGACGAACAACTATGGATCCTATAATGGTTCATTTCAATTGCCGGACGGATTGCTGAACGGGCAGTTCTATATTAGGGACAGTGCCAACGGCTCTATGCAATACATCAGCGTGGAAGAATATAAACGACCTGCCTTTTTCGTGGAAATAAAGAAACCTGAAGGTACGTACCGACTGGGCGACAGCATACAGGTAAAGGGTTTTGCCAAAGCCTATGCAGGAAATAACATCGATGGGGCGAAGGTAACGTACAGGGTTGTTCGAAAAGTAAGATATCCTGTATGGTGGGGATGGGGTGGTTATTACAGCCGTGGTAAAATGCCTTACCCGGGCAGTGGTGAAGCTATGGAGATCATCAATGGCGAAACAGAAACGGCAAACGATGGCACATTCAAACTCAGCTTTAAAGCCATCCCTGATGAAACCGTAGACAAAAGCAGCCAGCCAATATTTTATTATGAAGTGAGCGCCGATATAACCGATCTCAATGGAGAAAGCAGGAGCGGCAATACTTCTGTTGCTGTGGCGTATCAAATGCTGCAATTAAAGATCAATGCTCCTGATCGTTTAAATACTGACAGCCTTGGAAAGATCAGCATCAGCAGTTATAACCTGAATGACCTGTACCAAAAATCGAGCATACAGATTTCAATGTATGCATTAAAATCGCCGAACCGTTTATTCAGGGAACGTTATTGGGAAATGCCCGACCAGTTTGTGATGAGCAAGGAAGCATATTATGCATCCTTTCCTTATGATGCTTATCAAAACGAAGATCAACCAGCTTCATGGAAATTGGAAAATAAGGTCATCGATATTTCAGATACAACCCAGGAAAGTGGCAAGACCAGCTTATCCGGAAAATCTTTACCGGCAGGTTGGTACAAACTCCTGGTGGAAACGAAAGATAAAAATGGCGAATTGGTGAAAGCCGAAATGTTTGTACGGGTTTACGGTAATGAACAAACGCAACCTGACATTCCTGTAGTGATTGACATGTCACAGAAAATGGTGCTACCCGGCCAATCATTACAATACAGTATACGAACTGCTTTTGACGACGTATGGCTGATCCATACATTGTCTAAGCAAGACAATGCAAGCAATACGAGCTATCCAAAGCTGTCTGCCAGGAAACCATTTACCAATGAACTGGCGATCAATGAAAATGACCGCGGCGGCATCTACATTAATTATGCTTTTATACAGCACAACCGGGTGTATTCGGGCAATGAAACAGGCAATGTGCCATGGACGAATAAAGATCTAAACATACGTTATGAAACGTTCCGGGATAAATTATTACCCGGCAGTGAAGAAACCTGGAAGATCCATATCTCTGGCGATAAAGCAACGCAGGTTGCTGCAGAAACCCTGATCAGCATGTATGATGCATCACTAGATCAATTTAAACCACATAACTGGACCAATTTAAAATCGTTGTGGCCAAACACCGCCAGGTTTATCAGTTGGACAAAATTTGGTTTTGATGATGTTTCTGCAGAAGTTCTCAATAGCATGTATGCAGAAGCATTGCCTCAAAAAGAAAAAACCTATGATGA
>JAKQKY010000408.1 GCA_029560415.1 Bacteroidota bacterium
GCATCATACCAATGATGCCATACGCTGTAAATGTGGGTTGCAGCACTTGTGAAGGACATTTGCTTACACAAAGCTGACAGGCGGTACAGGAATCATTAAACCTGTTTACATCCACCGAGCCCGGAGGTGTAATGGGATGCTTTTTTTTAAAAGTAACCTTGTGAGAAGTGTAAATCTCGTTGATCTTATGAGCAGAATCTTTATCTCTTCCTGCAAATACTTTTTGAAGAGAAGCCAGCCCCACAAGGATAGAAGCGGAAAGAAAGGTACGTTTTGTGGCATCAAAACCCTTACTATCCCGTTCAATAGTGTGCGGATTGTTGGGTGACCAACCCGAGAATTGATACGCAATGGCCTTTTTATTACATACTTCCACGCAATTAAAACACGTAACACAACGGCTATAATCAATCTCTTTTGTTGCAGCATCAATACAGGATGCTTTACATCTCATTTCGCATAAACCACAACTATTGCAACCATTGTTACCGAGCTTTATTTTAAAGAGTGAAAATTTGGCCAAGAAACCAAGAACGGTACCAACAGGACAGATGGTGTTGCAATACAACCGACCATATTTGTACGAGAGAAAACCTATTATCAATAAGGTGCATACGGCTATTACCAAAGAACTGATACTTGCCATAAAAATATCCATTTCATAAAAATGATAATTATTGAAGTAATTACCCACTGCTGCCACCAGGTTGTTGATGGCTAAATAAACCGGTTTAAAAATGTTAGTGGCTATGCGTCCATATGCACTGTAAGGATCCAGCAGGTTGAGTATCAGATGAAAGCCACCTGTAAATGCCAACACTACCAGGGCTACCATTGACCAGCGCAGGATTTTTTGTTCTTTAAGGTGAGGGTATTTCTTTTTACGGTGAAAACGTTTAGCCAACCAATCAGCCATATCCTGTAAAATTCCCATTGGACATAGAGAAGAGCAATAAATTCTTCCAAATAAAAGCGTGATAACTACCAGGGAAATCAGTACCACCATATTCATGGCCAGTAATGCCGGTATCAATTGCCATCTCATCAATCCATGCAATTGTTGCGGCAACAAATCAGCAAAGTCTAAAAAATAGCATGTAATTAAACTAAACAAGATCAGCGATATCACTATCCGAACTTTCTTCATTTCAAATCAATTATTAACATCATTGCTCCATCAAATGACAGACGAAACGTTTTTAAATGGAATTCCATCCATCTGCTTTATATTTTTACACGTTTTATGTTTAACTTTTCCAGTTGGGTGGTGCCTATTTTTAAAGTCTCGCCTTTACCAATATATTCTACCGTCTCAAGTGGCATTGCAGAAACCTGGTTAAAGAATTTAGTGGCGGCCGTATCCACTGCAACAATATCTGTGGAGATGAATAGCCCTCTCGATGTAACTACATCGCCCAATGATTTACCCTGTGGTCCGTTGGATTTCATTAAACGATATGCATCTACCACATTGAGGGTGGGCTTTTTGGCCAGGGTGCTGCAGTCGGCAATACATTGTTGTAAATTATTATTATGAAAATACCTTCTGTCCCATACGATGCCCATCAGGTTTTTCATAGCGATGGACATTTTTGCGCCTCCATGATTTTTTAAAATGGGTACATTAATCCATACATCCGAATCAAGTATAGCCTGGTGAATTTTTGTCGTTTTAAGGGTTACTGCTCTCGGTAACTTAATCTCACGGTAATAAGATTCATCGTGTC
>JAKQKY010000451.1 GCA_029560415.1 Bacteroidota bacterium
AAAACCATTGAACCACGAAAAGCAAAAGACCTTTCCGCATATTTACAGTACACAGATCGGCAAGGGATATTTTCCCATTCGCCAATCGCCTTATGGAAATACCATCACATTCGATTTTGCAAAGCAACTCATTCAACAGGAGAAACTGGGTGCAAGCGGACAAACCGATATGATCTGTATCAGCTTGTCATCTACTGATTATGTGGGTCATCGTTTCGGTCCAAATTCAATGGAACTTGAAGATATGTACCTGCGGGTTGATCTGGAGCTGGCCCAGTTTCTGCAATACCTGGATAAAACAGTAGGGGAGAACAATTATCTTTTTTTCCTGAGTGCCGATCATGGTGCGCCACAGGTTCCCGATTTTATGAAAGAAAATAAGATACCTGCCGGTAACTTACGCAATCCACAATTGATGAAAGAATTGAATGCCGCCTGCGCAGGTAAGTATAAAGATTCATTGTTGGTAAAAGGAATTTTTGAATATACCATTTACCTCAACATGCCCCGGATCGATTCACTTCAGCTTGATGTAAATGCCATAAAAAATACTGTTTTATCTTATCTTAAAAGTAAGCCTGAGGTTATGTATGCCTTTGATTATGCCGCTTTCGACAAAGCCATCCTTCCAGCGAATATTAAGGAGCGGTTTGCCAATGGATATTTTTATAAACGCAGCGGTGATATCCAATACATATTAAAACCGCAATACACCGATGTGCTCTCAACAGGCACTGAACACGGAACCTGGTACAATTATGATGCCCATATTCCATTGCTTTGGTATGGCTGGAAAATTAAACCGGGCAAAACTAACCGGGAAGTGTACATGACGGATGTGGCGCCAACGCTGGCTGCTATGTTGAAGATACAGATGCCCAATGGGAGCATAGGAAAAGTGTTATTGGAGATACTGCAGTAAATGAAGGAATATAAATCGATTTCGATATATACAAAAAGCCAGGTGGATGGCTAGTTTTATAGAGAAAAATAAAATGATGTACGAGTTTGACATTTTACGTTTTGAAATTGCAATGGGAATAGCCACTTACAAACCTC
>JAKQKY010000453.1 GCA_029560415.1 Bacteroidota bacterium
AAGGTTTGCCGGGAAGTATCGGTAAGGACGGTTATTTTCAAAGGATCTTTGCTTCTGGATATCAAAAAATTCACTTGATTTTCCTCAGTATGCAAAGTATCTGAGCGGATGATCACTTTACTGGGTTGTTGCGTAAAAACCGACATGGATTTATACCGCGGATTCAAAATGGTGGCACAGGATGTGCACCCTAGTCCCAACAGGATGATCATTGTTATACTTTTCATGACTTTTGATTTGTCGTTCCTTTAATAAGACCACAAAAAACACCAATGCGTTAGTCCAGGAAGGGCAAACATCAAATAAAAATGCATGCTTTTGTACATTTATCTAGGGAAAGCTTCTATCTTTATCCCAAGCAGTTTTTTTCACATCCTTATGTGCTGGCAAATAGATAGACAAAGACTCACAGTCTACTGCGCTCAATCCCTTTTTTACCTGCATTCTTAGCCGCAAGGTGAGCGGCCATGCCTGCTCGCCAGCACGATTTATACACATGTCTTACACTAAAAACAGAAGTAGTATGCTCAAGTATTACCTCACTAGTGCACCGTTCTTGCTACGCAGGACATTCGGTGCTTTACTATTGATTACCGGGTTCCTGGTATCCGCTTCCGCACAACAGCGCATAAGTGGTAAAGTGACTGATGCAGCCGGTGGTGCGCTACCCGGAGCAAGTATTCTCGTTCAGGGAACCACGCGAGGTACCGTAAGTGGGCTAGAAGGGGAATACACCCTGGATGCACCCAATAATGCGGTACTCGAAATCAGCTTTACAGGCTTCAGCAAACAAGTCATTGTGGTGGGTAATCGCACAGTGATCAATATCGTACTGGAGGAAGATGCTCAACTCTTAAACGAAGTAACGATCACAGCCTTAGGTATTGAAGCCAACAAAAAAAACCTGACCTATTCTTCGCAAACTGTGGATGGTGAAGAATTACAAAACACGCAACGCGACAATGCCTTTTTGAGTTTGCAGGGTAGGGTAGCGGGTTTGAACCTTACTCCGGTATCTGGGGTAGCGGGTGGATCCGTGAACATCAAC
>JAKQKY010000463.1 GCA_029560415.1 Bacteroidota bacterium
TATTGAGCCGCAAACCTACTTTAATTAAGGCAGAATGCAAAGAATTGAGGACATAGTTTATCGGGAACAAAACCGTTATAAAATGCTATATTTTAATGACTGTTTATCGGAAAAATGATTATCTTAATAGGCGATTAAAAAATCTGTTAAGATGTATCAATTACCCGCCATTGGTTTGTAATTGCAACACGATTGAATTAACTTCGCTGCCCTTCATGAAAAAAATGTTTCAATAGATTTTATTCAAATTCAAAGGACCATTCCTGGAGAGAGAAAATATTCGATATGGCTAGAACAAGTTCCACTACAAGCAAAAAAACATCCGGCAAAAGCCCTTCTATAAAAAATTCAAATCCTGCCAATACCTACGACCTCGCTACCCAATTGCAACAACATTTTGGCTTCGATGGTTTCAAAGGACCACAGGAAGAGATCATCAATACATTACTGAGCGGCAGGGATACCTTCGTGATCATGCCTACCGGCGGAGGAAAAAGCCTCTGTTATCAGTTGCCGGCCATGATCAGCCAGGGCGTTGCCATTATCGTTTCCCCGCTCATTGCCCTCATGAAAAACCAGGTTGACCTGGTTCGCAGTTACAGCAGCAAAGATGATGTGGCCCACTTTCTCAACAGCACCCTCAACAAAGGACAGCAGAAGATGGTGAAGGATGACCTTACCAGCGGCAAAACTAAAATGCTGTATGTGGCGCCCGAAACACTGACCAAAGAAGATAATATCGAATTCTTCAAATCACTGACGATTTCATTTTTTGCAGTTGATGAAGCACATTGTATTTCGGAATGGGGGCATGATTTCCGTCCCGAATACAGGAGGCTGAAAGAGATGATGGACCTTATCAATCCCGATGTGCCTATTATTGGACTAACGGCTACCGCTACCCCAAAAGTGCAGAGCGATATCCTAAAAAACCTCGGGCTTCGAAAGCCTGCTGTTTTCATTTCTTCGTTTAACCGCCCCAATTTATATTACGAGATCCAGCCAAAGATCAATCTCGAACAAACCAATAAAAGCATCGTTCGTTTTATTCAGCTTCATAAAAATAAAAGCGGCATCATCTATACCCTCAACCGAAAAACAACGGAAGAGCTGGCCAAGATGCTGATGGCAAATGGTATCAAAGCGGTGGCTTATCATGCAGGGCTTGATAGTAAACTGAGGGCCGACCGGCAAGATCAGTTCCTGAATGAAGATGTACATGTGATCGTTGCTACCATCGCCTTTGGAATGGGCATTGATAAACCCGATGTTCGTTTCGTGATCCACTATAACATTCCTAAATCGATAGAAAATTATTACCAGGAAACTGGAAGGGCTGGTCGCGATGGACTCGAAGGAAAATGTATTCTCTATTATTCTCATAAAGATGTGGCCAAACTCGAACACCTCATGCGGGATAAACCGCTTAGCGAACGCGAAGTTGGTGCACAGCTGATCAATGAAACGGTATCATATGCCGAAAGCAGCATCTGCCGCCGCAAAACATTGCTGTATTATTTTGGAGAACCTTATGATGATGATAAGAGTTGCGGTCATTGCGACAATTGCCTGAATCCAAAAGAAAAGATAGAAGCGAAAGATGGCGTGATCACCGTACTCAATGCAGTTAAAGCACTGGGTGAACATTTCAATCTCGAATACCTCATTCTTATACTAACGGGAAAGGCTACCACCCAGGTGCAGATGTACCGTCACGATGCCCTCGATGTATTTGCCAGCGGCAAAGACCAGGAGGCGCATTACTGGAGCAGCCTGATCCGCCAGATGTTATTGCACGGGCTGCTGGAAAAAGATATCGTAGAATATGGCGTATTGAAATTCACCAAAAAAGCTACGGCCTTCCTCAAAAAACCAACTTCGTTCAAGATCATACTGAACAATTTGTTTGAAGAAGCCAATGCTGATGATGATGAAAGCGAAAGTGCAGAATCTGCTGCTGGTGCCACGGATGAAAAATTGCTGGAGCTGTTGAAAGACCTGCGTAAAAAAGTATCGAAAGAAAAGAACCTTCCTCCCTTTGTCATCTTCCTCGAAAGTTCACTGGAAGATATGGCCACGATGTATCCTACCACCATGACTGAACTTGAAAAGATCAGCGGCGTGAGCAAGGGTAAGGCAATTAGGTATGGCAAACCTTTCCTGGATGTGATCATATCTTATGTTGAAGAAAATGACGTCGTTCGTCCGGATGATTTTGTGATGAAGAGTGTTGTGAACAGGAACAATAACAAGATCTTCATCATTCAGAATGTAGATAAGAAGATACCATTGGAAACCATTGCAAAAAATAAAGACCTTAAAATAGATGAGC
>JAKQKY010000514.1 GCA_029560415.1 Bacteroidota bacterium
ACAACTATATGCTTTTTGGAATAGTGGATTGGCCGGGATAGATATCTTTTCTTCACCACTTTGTACATTGCGCCAGCCACAAAGCCTATTATGATCATCAAATAAAAAATAACGGGATGTTGTACGGTCAGATATACCGAAAGAGATCAATGATTTTTGTTGTTGATGAAAGGCAAGCAGGTCGTGAATGTTGAGGTCGGTGAGGATATCGGCATTCAGTGTTATGAAAGGTTCGCCAGATTGCAATAGCGGTGCCGCTTTCAGCAACCCTCCACCAGTTTCCAGCACTTCATCTCTTTCATCGCTGATGACGATGTTACTGCCCCATCCATGGTTATGCTCTATGGCTTCTATGATCTGGTCGGAGAAATGATGCACGTTCACCACTACATCGTGTATGCCATACCGTTGGAGGTATTCAATATTTCGCTGAAGCAATGATTTTCCATTGATAATGGCTAGCGCTTTGGGATGCTCATCGGTCCATGGTTTGAAACGGGTTCCCAATCCGGCGGCAAATATCATGGCTTTCATCGTACCCAGTTTTCTTTGTTAATATGTTGCAATTCGATCTTCACTTTAAATTTATTTTTTAAATGCCTGGCCAGGGCTTCTGCTGCGTACACACTTCTATGTTGGCCCCCGGTACATCCGAAATTGATCATCAATGAAGCAAAATCACGCTGGATATAATCAGTCACCGAAATATCAACGATGGTAAATACGCTGTTTAAAAATACCGGCATCTTCGTTTGTTGCTCCAGGAAATCTTTAACTGGTTTATCAAGACCGGACAAGCGTTTATACTCTTCATACCTGCCTGGGTTGTGAATACCCCGCATATCGAAAACAAATCCACCTCCATTTTCTGTGGGATCAACCGGAATGAAACGCTTAAATGAAAAGCTATTGATGGTAACGATAAGTTTTGTTTCTTCAGTGGCTTGTACAGGCGTAAATTCTTTCATCACTTCATCATTGATACAGATCTCCAGTACTTTTTTAAATTCAGGAACTGCAATGCCAATGCTTTGATTTGCTATAAAAGATCTGAGGTTCTGCAATGCCAATGGAATGCTGGTTAAGAAATGTGCTTTCCTTTCAAACAATCCCCGAAAACCATAAGCACCCAACACCTGTAACAAGCGGATCAGTACATAACCGTTATACTGGCTCCGGAACACTTCCCTGTCG
>JAKQKY010000489.1 GCA_029560415.1 Bacteroidota bacterium
TGCCTGTGAAACTAAACGTGGGATATGGGACAAAACAAGGCTGGGTTTTCGATGCAGTTCTTCCTGCTATTATTTGCCCGGTGCTATCTTTCTTTTCCTGTAAAAGACCTATGAAATCGAGACTAACAACTATACTATAAACTATGAGGTTGCCCGGCTTCAATAATTTATTGACAACCCTGCACCAAAACCCATATCGCTGTCGTAATGTGTGCGGATAGAAAAACTGCGACCAAGAATATAGTGCAGTCCTGCCATATATTCCTTGTCGGTATTTACCATAAAAGCAAACCGAAGCCGCTTGCTTACCGGGATATCTTCTCTCATTAATTGTAACCGTACAATGCCATCCGTAAAAACTTCTGTTTGAAAACGAACCAGCATGGGCAATGTATAATTAACCCCCATACTTACCACAGCCCTGTTGTCTTTTGTGTTGGATTGCCCGAATAAATTTTTCTCCTTTTCATCAATTCCCATTTTCCTGTACCGCCAGTCAAACCCCACAAAAGGCATAAGCCATTGCATTTTCCCCAGGTACCGGCCAATATGTGTTTCCATTTCGTATCCATGCATGTCAGTATATCCTAACCGCCATTCGCTTCCAATACTCCAGCGGGTATTCTGCAACATCATCTCTCCATCATTTCCATTTGTCGCAAAATCATTCTGAAACATAAAGTGCATTTCCCTGTCGTCTGCAAAAAGTTTACGTTGTGCCAGCGCCCGGTTCAGAATTAATGGATTGGGTGCCTGATTCTCATAAGTAAAAATCCTGCCCATACCACTCATCATGTGGTACAAAATATGACAATGAAAAAACCAATCGCCTTCAACGTTGGCATTAAACTCCAGGGTGTCGGTTTCCATTGGCATAATATCCACAATATTTTTCAGAGGTGCATAATCACCCTGCCCGTTCAGCAATCTAAAATCATGTCCATGTAAATGCATGGGGTGCCGCATCATAGATCCATTGAATAGAATAATACGGATGTTTTCTCCTTTTTTGATTAAGATTTTATCTGCTTCGGAAACTACTTTGTTATCTAAACTCCACACGTAACGGTTCATATTACCTGTTAATTCAAACTTCAATTCCTTTACTGGTGCAGCCTGGGGAAGACTGGTTTTTGTAGTTGCTTTCAGCATTGCATAATTTAAAGTAACAATATCAGAAAGGGCATTGCTATTGTACTGATTATGGTTGGCATGTGCATCGCTTCTTATTGACATTGTATCCATTTTGCCATTGCCTTTCTTTTTTTCTTCCCCTGTAATTTCAGGATACATTACTACATTCATATCCATCTGATTGAGGCTCATTTTCATTCCCATATCATCTAAATTACCATTCATTTTCATCATACTATTCATCATCTTCATACCCTCAAAATATTTTAACCGGGGCTGTGGCGCCATGAGTTGTTTGATGCCGCTTCCAATATAAAGAGAAGCTGAATTGGTGCGGTCTTCGGTTGTAGCCAAAAATTCGAATGCTGTACTGTCTGCAGGAATTGTAACTACCACATCATACGTTTCAGATACGGCGATAATCAATCTGTCAACTTCCACTGGTTCAACATCGTTGCCATCGTTTGCGACTACGGTTATTTTGCCCCCGGCATAGGTCAGCCAAAAGTAAGAAGATGCCCCTCCGTTTGAAATGCGAAGCCTGACCTTATCTCCTGCAGCCCCCTTGCCAGGCAAAAAAGGCTCCCACGAACTTTCTGATTGTCCATTCATTAATATCTTATCATAATACACATCGCTTACATCCATTGCCAGCATCCTCTTCCACTCGTTCTTTAGTTTGGTTTTAAAATGACCTGCTTTGATGGCTTCACTGTATGACTGGGTGGCATTTTTTTTAATGGCAAACCAGTCGGACGCATTGTGCAACATTCGATGCACATTTCCGGGTTTATAATCTGTCCATTCACTTAATACGATGGGTATGGTTGGCAAATCATCAATGCCTTTTCTAAAAGCCGGATCGGTCTGCTTTTTTAACATGATAAAATTTCCATACATGCCAATTTGCTCCTGCAGACCTGTGTGGCTGTGGTACCAATGTGTGCCGTTCTGTATGATTGGGAATCTGTATATATGCGTTGTATGAGGCATAATAGGCATTTGGGTAAGGTTTGGCACACCATCTTCTTTATTGGGCAAAAACAATCCATGCCAATGCAAGGATGTTTCTTCGTTCAATTCGTTGTGTACATAAATCTCTGCTGTATCACCTTCAGTAAATGTGAGTGTGGGCATGGGTATCTGCCCATTTACAGCAATGGCCCGTTTTTCTTTTCCTGTAAAATTTACCATGGTATCTTTTACATACAAATCATATCGTACAATTTTTTGAGCAAATGAATTTGATATGAGTAGTGTAAAAAAAATTGCTAACGGCAACACTTTTTTACAAAGAGTATTTCGAATATCCATTTTAGAAATTTCACTTTTTAAGTTTAAAATGGCATCATTTTATTGATGCCTATTTGTTTTTTACTTTCAGCATACTTGCATTAATTGCAACTACAACGGTACTTACCGTCATTAAAACCGCTCCTGCTGCAGGGCTTAATAAAATACCTTGTTTGTACAAAACACCTGCTGCTAATGGTAGTGCAATAATATTGTACCCTGTAGCCCAAATTAAGTTCTGTATCATTTTACGGTAAGTGGCTTTGCCAAATAAAATGAGGCTCACAATATCTTTGGGGTTGCTGTTTACTAAAATAATACCTGCGGTTTCCGCTGCAATGTCGCTGCCGCTACCAACTGCAATACCAACATCTGCTATTGCCAATGCTGGTGCATCGTTTACGCCATCGCCTGTCATGGCAATAAACTCGCCTTTGCTTTGCAGGTCTTTTATCTTTTCTAATTTTTGATGTGGTAATACTTCGGCAATAAAACTATCCATCCCTAATGTATCGCTTACACTTTTTGCAACTTTGTTGTTATCACCTGTAAGCAAAATGGATTTGATATTGTTTTCTTTTAAGGTTTTGATTGCTTCGGCTGATTCAGGACGGATTTCATCTGATAAAGCGATGTAACCTGCCAACTGATTATTGACGATTAGAAACACAACTGTTTCCGTATCATTGGAAGTAAAGCTTTCGGGAATTGTAAGATTGTTTTCTTTTAAATATCCCGGACTTACGACCAATATTTTTTTACCTTCAACAGTTGCTTCAACGCCCTTGCCTGTGATAGCATTGAAATTTTCTGTTGCAGGAATAGTGATTGATAAATCTTTTACTTTTTGTAAAACACCTGTTGCAATGGGATGTTCTGATTTTTGTTCTAATGCAGATGCAAGGCGAATGATTTCATTTTCGTTGAACTCTTTTTGGAGCGAAATAATTTTTGATACCTCAAATTTGCCAACTGTTAATGTTCCTGTTTTGTCAAAAACGATAGTGGTTATTTTTCTTGCATTTTCAAACGCTGTTCTGTTCTTAATCAGCAAACCATTTTTTGCTGATAATGCTGTTGACTTTGCAACTACCAAAGGAACTGCCAAACCCAAAGCATGAGGGCAACAAATAACAATTACTGTTACCATTCTTTCCATGGCAAACGCTAATGATTGCCCTGTGAGATACCAATATAAAAATGTAACGACGCCTGTAACCAATGCAATAATGGTTAGCCATCTTGCTGCTCTGTTTGCTAATAGCTGCGTTTGTGATTTTGATTTTTGTGCATCGTCCACCAACTTAATAACCTGCGATAAATAAGAGTCTTTTGCTGCATGCGAAACGGTAACTTTTATTGAGCCGTTACCATTGATTGCACCTGCAATTACTTTATCGCCTTTTACTTTTTGAACTGGTTTGCTTTCGCCTGTTAGCATACTTTCGTTGAAGTAACTTTCGCCTTCTACTATTATTCCATCTGCTGCTACTTTTTCGCCTGGCTTTACTAAAATAATATCATTCTCCTTAAGTGTGTCGGTCTTTACATCATGCACCATATTTGGCATTACCATGTGCGCAGTTGCTGGCATTAGCTGTACTAATAATTCTAATTCTTTTGATGCACCTGCAACGGATTTCATTTCTATCCAATGGCCCAAAAGCATGATAAGAAGCAACGTTGCCAATTCCCAAAAAAAGTCCATTCCCTGCAAACCAAATACAATGGCTACGCTGTAGATGTATGCAACTGTAATGGCGAAGCCAATCAAGAACATCATGCCGGGATTCTTTGCTTTTACTTCGTTGACCATTCCTTTTAAGAATGGAAAGCCGCCGTAAAAAAATACAACGGTTGATAATGCAAACAGGAGGTATTGCGAACCTGCAAACTGCCAATTAACTTTCATAAAATGTTGTATCATGGTTGATAGCAACATGATGGGAATGGTAAGAATAAGCACCACATAAAACCGTTTTTTAAAATCGGCAATCATCATAGCATGATGGTTATGCCCTTCCATCCCCATGGGTGGGTTTACCCCATGCTGCCCACTAGCGTGGTTCACTCCTGCCTCATCCAGTGATGCTGTATTTTTAACCGTTGGGGTATGATGTTGATGCTCCAAATTAAAAACCTTTTATAGATGCGGTTTGTCAATCGTTTTTCTGTCTCGATGAAATATTTAATTTATTACTACAGCCCCAATTGGTATTGCAGGCTGCAGTAATATTGCTGAAGGGACATTGTTGTACCCATTATACAAAAAAACCATCAGATTTAACTAATTAATGCTGATTAAGTTATTCATGCATTGTTAAGTCCATTCCGCATTTAGAACACTTTCCAGGCTTGTTACTGGCTTCGTCTGAATGCATTGGGCACGTATAGGTTCCCATTACTTCCATTTTCATTTTTTCTTTTGGACTAAGATTTAATGTACTTGCACAAACCGGGCACTTACCTGGCTTATTACTGGCTACATCGGGATGCTTAGCACAGCAATAAGCCATGTCTGTCAGTTTCATATCCATTCCACATTCAGTACACTTGCCCGGCTTTTTGCTGGTAACCGTAGGATGCATTGGGCAGGCGTACATTTTCATTGCTTTTTGTTTTGACTTTACTAAGTCCATTCCGCAGATAGAACATTTACCGGGTTTGTCCATTGCTATCTGTGGATGCATTGGGCAAGTATAAGTTGCTTTGCCTGCTGTATGCTTATGTGAAGGATGTTTATGGGTTGTATCCCCCTGGGCATAAACAGTAACTGTTGTGATGGTTACAACTGCCATCAGCAGCATTTTAATTACTTTCATTTTGCTTATTTTTTAATTGTGAAAGAATATCCACAATGTATAAAGGTGTAAAAACCATGCCCCGAACGTGTTATCCAATTATATTTTTAAATTGCATGATTCACACTTGGTATTTGTAAGCAGGTTTAAAAATCATTTAATCGTTTCTACTGTCTTTCCGCAAGTAAGCATTTGAGAGCCGTAATAGGGGTTCTTTATACCGCTTTCTTTGCTTAACCAATTGGCTCCTTTACCTTCATTTGCCATTGGGCAAAATTGGTAGTAAACAGTTCCGGCGGGTTTTGCAACTTTTATTAAGGCATACATATTTTTTGAAAGGCTCATAAAATGGTCTCTCTGGTGGGCTATGTCTTTGGTACTGTTTATGTGTTCAGCGTCTTCTTTCAAATCGTTTAAAACTTTCATCCAAACGGTGTGAACATCCATTGATAATTTTTCCATTTTAACTGTATTGATAGCTGTTTGCAAATCTTTTGCTTTTGCAGATGCAATAGTTCCATCAGTTGTTACCAATGCGTCTTTTAATGAAAAATAGCTGTCAAAAACTGCAATCAACTGGTTAGTTTCTTGTGTTGCATTTCCTACACCATCGTGCTTATGATTGGTGTGGTTTTGCATGGTAGCCATTGTGTCTTTTGCAGGTTGAGTAAGCATGGCAGTTTTTTTCTCTCTGTCGTACTTGCAGCATCCTGGCAATTTGTTGTAAGCTGCATCAGGTGCAAGAAAACTTTGATTGTCGTAACCTGCAAGGGCTATATTTTTTAAAACTGCCTCAACATTTGTTTTTTTGCTGTCGTATGTGATGGTTGCCATTTTGGTTTCTTCGTTCCAATCGGCTTTAGAGACTTTGCTTTTGTTGGCGGCTTTTTCAATGGTAGTTTCACACATCCCACAATTGCCATACACTTTTGCAGTGCTGGTTTTTTCGTTTTTAAACTGGGCGTTGCAGGAAGTTATTGATAGTAGCCCTACTGCCGCTGTTAGTATGATCGTTTTCATTTTATTTGATTTTTTTATTTTTAGATAATAGTATATAACATGGCAATGCTCATTACAATCATCAAGCCATCTTCAATGATAGTTACTGTACTCATGGGCAGGTTGAAAACGGCCCCTAAACAGGCACATTGTATTTTTCGTTTATTCAGGACGCTTTGGAGCACCCCGATAATGCTGATGCCCATAACAACCAAAGTGATAGTATTTGTAAGAAAGGGTTGAAAGTTGGTGGCATAGGCAATACCCAAACCTAGTTCTACAAAAGCGTAAATAAAACCCCATGCCTTTACCTTCTTTGCTATGATATCATACATGCTGTAGCTTTCGGTAAAGCCTTTCAGGTCAAGCATTTTAAAGAAGGAGAAAGCAAGGAAGAACCCCGCCATAAAAACATTCATAGCCTGCATCCAATGAAATGTATTATGATGTGCAGCACTGATTATAGCAATCGTGCTTATATAGGCGAATATTATTAAGATAGGCTTGTATGTTGCCAGCCAGCTTTTAGCCTGTTCTGCTGCTTCGTTGTATTCCATTGCGGTAATGGAATACTTTTTATCCAATGCTTTTTGTAAAGCAGGCAGTGCAATGTGTTTTTCCATTGAAATGGTTGCCGAGTGGGTAGCTCTTGATACTTCCACTTCAGTGACGCCGGGCAGCATCAATAAACTGCTTTTAACTTTTGCTTCGCAACTGTCGCAAGTCATGCCGGTAACATTATACGTATGTGTCATAATTTATTATTTGACACAAAGGTAATTTGGCCCGCCTGGGTTGCTATTGTGGAATTTTGTATTTGAGTTGTAACATTTACAGTTCCTCTATGTTTTTGCGCTTATCCTCCTTCAGCGATTTAAAATAGCTGGGCGTAAAGCCTGTTATTTTCTTGAATTGATTGGATAAATAGGCAACACTGCTATAGCCCAACTGGTAAGCAATTTCAGTTAAACTCAATTCGTCATAAACGATCAGTTCTTTTACTTTTTCAATTCGTTGTGCTATAAAATATTTTTCGATAGTCGTGCCCTCTACTTCAGAAAATAGGTTGCTCAAATAATTGTAGTCCTGGGGTATCTGTGAAGTAATAAATTCAGACAGGTTGGTATGCAGGTTGTAACCGGAATGATGCACTAAGGTTACAATGGCATTTTTTATCTTTTCAATTGTCTGGCTTTTCTTATTGTCAATAAGTTCAAAGCCCAATGACCTTAATGAAGCGTCCAGTTGTACCAATTGATCTTTTTCCAGGTCGCCTTCCAGGTCCACTTCGCCTAAATTGACAGACAGGGGGCGTAACCCAATACTTTCTAATTGGGACTTTACTACCATTTTGCATCTGCTGCAAACCATGTTCTTAATGTAAAGTTTCATATTGTTTGGCAACGGGTGATCTTTTGCAAATTTATTATAACGCCAGGTTCTGCAGAACATAAAATCCGGATGTGTGCTGGATAAAGTGCTCTCCGGGCTGGTTGCATTAAGCAAGGGCTTCCTTTAAAAGACTGCTTGCATTTTACTATTCGCACGCTAAGGTGATGCTTCGCTAATACAGCAGGCCGGGCAGGCATACATACAGTTCAAACGCTTATACAATTATCCCACGGCTGATAAGTACCAATATGATAATGCCAACGATTATCCTGTAGATGCCCCAAACAAAAAAACCATGCTTTTTTAAAAACCCAATAAAAAACTTGATAGCAATCAGCGCTACAACAAAGGAAATGATGCTGCCAAAAAGTAACAGGCCAAGATTAGCGGAGTTCAGCACTTCAGGATGTTCTGTATAAGTATCAAAAAAACTTTTTACCGATGCCAGGAACATAGTGGGTACCGCCAGAAAAAAAGAAAATTCAGCAGCTTCATGCCGGGTGAGTTTTTGGGCCATACCCGTAATAATGGTGGCAGCACTCCGGCTGAGGCCGGGAAACAGTACAGCTAACGTTTGTCCACAACCGATCACAAATGCCCGGCGATAATTAATAGACTGTTCATCGCTGAACATAGGATGATTGAATAACTTATCTATAAACAAAAGGATAATGCCGCCGCCAATCATTACGTACGCAATAAAAGTGATGTTATCCAGCGCCGAATCTATTTTGTCTTTAAACAGCAGCGCAACAATGATAGAGGGAATGACACCCAGGATCAGTTTGAGATAAAATTCCGGTCTTTTAAAATTGAAAAACTTTTTGTGGTACAGCACCACCACCGCCCCGATGGCCGCCAGTTGTATCACCACTTCAAACATATTGGTAAAGGGCGTTGATTCTTTAATGCCGATCAGCGGGCCGGCAAACTTCATGTGTGCAGTAGAAGAGATGGGCAAAAATTCTGTGAGCCCTTCCACCACTGCAATTATAAAAGCCTGAAAAAAATCCATCCTATTGTAGCATTTAGAATAGTAAAAAAGCACTGCAATATACAGTGCTTTCAATGTGTTTATGCAACCTGGCTATAAAGCAATTATTAAGCTTGTTCGCTTTTAGGCTTTCTCATGATCGCAAATATCTCTATCACAAAACCGGCCATGATCAGGATAGGTGCAATGGTAATACGGGTAGTGCTGTAAATCTCATCATCGTTAAATTTAGCAGGGTCGGCACTTTTGCCGCCCGCCATCAGGATAAAACCCAATGCCATCACCACTACGCCTGCCAGCATCCAGATATAATTGTCCTTTGTAAAAAGGGGGTTTGCCGGGGACTTTGCTGCCTGTGCAGGTTGTTGTTTCTTTACGGTTGCCATCACTTACATTTTAGGGTGCAAATAAAGCACTATTTTTTCAAACAGGATTAATAAAGGTCATCCAATTTCATCCGCAGGTATTTCAGCACTGAGCGGTGCGTACTGGCAACAGAAATAACTATTCCCAGTATTAGGATACCCATAATGATCAGCAGCATATTATTGCCATCCCTCAACTGGTGCAGCCAGGGCACAAATTTTTCTATCAGCAGCACACAGGCATACACCGCCACAATTGCA
>JAKQKY010000505.1 GCA_029560415.1 Bacteroidota bacterium
GGCAGCTACATTTACTTTACAAACAAGCTGCTGTATGAACAAAAACAAACTATTTCAATGGTCTATTGTAGCAGCCCTTGCCGGGTTTATTTTTGGGTTTGATACAGTAGTTATCTCTGGCGCTAATCTCCCCATCAAAGAATTGTGGCACACTTCACCACTATTTCATGGTTTCTTTATTATGTCAATGGCGCTGTGGGGAACCTTATTCGGCTCCATATTTGGCGGCATACCAACTGAAATATATGGCAGAAAAAAAGTGCTGTTCTGGATAGGGATACTTTTTGCTGTTTCAGCTTTTGGTTCTGCCCTGGCACAAGACCCTTATACTTTCTCCTTTTTTCGCTTTATCGGAGGAATAGGAATTGGTGTTTCTTCCGTGGTAGCACCTACTTATATTTCTGAAATTTCAACACCCGCCACCCGGGGTAAACTGGGAGCCATGTACCAGTTCAATATTGTGTTTGGGATATTGATTGCTTTTCTGTCTAATTATTTTTTACAGGGTGTTGGCGGTGCTAATGACTGGCGCTGGATGTTAGGAGTATTGGCCATTCCTTCAATCATTTATATAATTATGGTAATGGGTGTGCCGGAAAGCCCACGCTGGTTAGTTACCAAAAAGAACAACCTGGCAAAAGCAAAAGAGATCCTTCAATTAATTGGCGTGGAAGATGCCGATGCAGAAATACAAGCTATTATAAGAAGTAATGAGCATGAATTAACTGCAGGAAAAGCAACAGCTTTTTTCAGTAAAAAACATACAGTAATTATTTCCCTGGCATTTTTGATTGCGTTTTTCAACCAGCTATCAGGCATTAACTTCATTTTATATTATGCTCCCGAGATTTTGTCTAAAATAGGGTTTGGGGCAAAAGACTCCCTCTTAAACTCCATAGCCATTGGCGGTACCAATTTGCTGTTCACATTTGCAGGGCTTTATTTAATAGACAGGCTTGGCCGGAAAAAATTACTCCTCATTGGCTCCATAGGTTATATCCTGAGCCTTGCTATGGTAGCATTGTGTTTTGCTGTCAATGCAAGCCCGGCTCTGTTAATGTTTTTCTTGTTGCTGTTTATTGCTTCACATGCAGTAGGGCAAGGTGCTGTTATCTGGGTTTTCATTTCTGAAATTTTTCCTAATAAAATCAGGGCAGCAGGCCAATCGTTTGGTGCCAGTGTACATTGGGTATTTGCTGCCATCATTACACTAATCACACCTTTTTTCTTAGATGATAAAGTCGGGGTTTTTAAGGATAACCCCTGGCCAATATTTGCCTTTTTTGCAGTGATGATGTTGTTGCAATTAATATGGGTGCTGACTAAAATGCCGGAGACAAAAGGAGTGTCGCTGGAAGAGATAGAGGAAAGGCTGATTCAACACTAAATAAAAAAATTATTAACCAAACAAAACGAAAGCTTATGAGAAAAATCACTATGTTAATCTCGTTACTGCTGATGGCAGTAATCACTAACGCACAGCTCAAACAGGTTACAGGAACTGTTGTAAGTAAATCTACCGGAAAGCCTTTGCCCGGTATTACGGTGCAGGCAGGCAAATCAGTAACGACCACAGATGCTGCAGGTGCTTATTCAATACAGGTAAAAAAAGGCGACAAGATTTTGTTCTCGTCTGCAGGTATGAAGCCCTTTTCTGCAATAGTAGGCGACCAGGATAGTTTTTCCGTGATATTAGAAGAAGATCAGCAAAGCCTTGGCGAAGTGGTTGTAGTTGGTTACACCACTCAAAGAAAAAAGGATTTAACCGGTGCCGTGGCTGTTGTTGATTTATCACCTGTCAAAAACAACAGTTCAGGTAATACTATGCAGGCCTTACAGGGCCGGGTAGCCGGTTTGTACATCGAGAAAGACGGCTCACCTAATGGCTCCAACGGCAGGATATTGATACGTGGTGCCAATACTTTGGGAAACAACGACCCACTGTATATTATTGATGGTGTAGCTACAACAAGGCCGGAAGTATTTCAGAATATGGATCCTTCCAATATAGCTTCAGTACAGGTTTTAAAAGATGCTTCTGCGGCGTCTATATATGGAGCAAGAGCATCTAACGGTGTAATTATTGTTACCACAAAAAATGGCGCCAACACAAATGGAAAAGTGAATTTTCAATTCAACAGCAGTATTGCCACACAGTCAGAAAAATCAATGCGGTTTAAAATGCTGAATTCGGTTGACAGGGGAAAAGCATTGTGGCAGGCATCTGTAAATGACAGGCAGGACCCAGCGGCAGGGTATGGTGAAATTTACAACTTTGACTGGAATAATAATTTCGACAACCCTGTTTTAAACTCGGTTACATTGAAACCTTTTGTTGGCGGCGATCAAAATGTGCCTGCCGGTAATACTGACTGGCAGGATGTAATGTATAAGACTGGCATAGTTACCAATAATAGTTTAACTGCTTCTGTTGGCAGTAAAAACTCTTCTTTAGAAATTAATATCGGCCACCTGAAGAATTCAGGTATGTTAAGACATACAGGATACGAGCGCATCAGCGGAAGTATCAGCGCCCTTACCCGTTCATTTAATGACAAAGTAACTTTTGGGCTTAACCTGCGGATTGCTAATTCTGACGAAACACTAACAGCAAGGGATTTAGGCGGTGCCTCCACTACATTTTTAGCAGTTACATTATCACCCACCATCCCTGTTTATCAAAAAGACGGGACAACTTTTGCCGGCCCATTAGGCGCAGGTTATTCTGACAGGAACAACCCATTGCATATGCAATACCTTTCCCGATGGAACAATGCCAACCGCCTGAGCACCTTCGGTAATATTTTTGTTGAAATACAGCCCGTTAAAAATCTATTTTTCAGATCCAATATAGGTGCAGACAATGCCACTTTTTCCAACAAAATCATATCCCCCAATTTTGTAGAAGGCGCTTTGGCACGTACTACCAATAGTTTGTCTTTCGACAGAAACCATTTTCTTGGTATTACATGGTCCAATACAGTACGTTACAATTGGGATTTGAATGAAAAAAACAGTTTTAAATTTTTAGTAGGCACAGAATATCTTAAAAGAAAAATAGATTTTGATTTCACAAGAAAAGAGGGTTTTGCATTACAGACAGAAGAATATTTTACTTTAAATGCAGCAACAGGTAACACCACTGCTACAGGCGGTTATACGGGCCACCAGTTATTTTCTCAGTTTGCCAGGGTAGATTATAATCATGCTGATAAATACCTCGCTGCTGTTACGGTACGCCGTGATGGTTCTTCCCGCTTTGGTGCAAATAACCAGTATGGTATTTTCCCGGCAGTTTCTGTTGGATGGAGAATAGATAAAGAAGCTTTCATGCAGAATAGCAAATTGTTCTCAGAATTAAAAATACGGGCAGGTTATGGCCGCGTTGGTAATCAGGAGGCGCTTAACGATGTGACTAAATCCACACTTTTTGCAACAAGATATGGTACAACACAGGCACAACTTACTGGCGGGTTTTTTGAACAATACTACAATGTAGGCACTGCTTATTCCTTATCGGGGGTTAATACCGGCACATTGCCTTCGGGTTTTGTTCAGGCACAGGCAGGAAATCCAGATCTGAAATGGGAAGCAACACAGGAAATAAACACAGGCATAGATTTCAGTTTGCTAAAAAATAAAATCTTCGGATCGTTCGACTATTTTTCAAGGAAAACTACAGGGATATTGATCAGCCCGCCGGTAGCTGCTGTGTTGGGAGAAGGCCAGAACAAAATAGTGAATGGAGCGTCAAAAACCAATAAAGGCTGGGAACTAACTGTAGGGTATAGGGGAGAAAAAAGAAAAGATTTTTCCTATAATGTATTACTCAACTTTGCTCATTTCAGGGATAAAATAACGGAGCTTCCGGAAAATGTGCGTGCGGCATATGCTGGTATTCCAAGTAATGACATACTCGGTCAATCACAGTTTGATATTTTCGGGTATAAAACCGCAGGCCTGTTTCAATCACAGGAGGAAGTGGACAAAGCGCCCACGCAAATTGGTGCCGGCCCCGGCAGGATACGCTATGTAGACAACAACAATGATGGAAAAATTGATGCGAATGACCAGGACTGGATTGGCACTACGCTTCCTGCTTTAGAGTATGGGGTAAGGGTTGATTTAACATACAAGCAGTTTGACCTGTCGTTATTTGGATCGGGTGTTGCAGGTAAAGAGGGTTTTGATGTATATACATTATTCAACAACCTTATGAAAAGCAGGGAAAACGTAGGCCCCGGAGTATTTAATGGATGGACACCACAGAACACCGGTACCAATGTACCTGCACTAACATTGAAAGACAATAACGGTGAAGGCCGTACCTCCGACTATTTCATTGTTAATACTTCTTACTTCAAATTGCGTAACCTCCAGCTTGGATACAACCTGGTACCCAAATCGGTGTTCTCAAGATTGCGTTTTTATTTTATGGCTGACAACCTGTTAAGGATAAAAAGCAGCAAATATTTAAGCCCTGATCCGGAGCGTATAGATCTTGATCCAGTACCCATTCCAAGAACATTCACTTTTGGTATCAATGCATCATTCTAAAGAAATTTAAACTACATCAAAATGAAAAAAATAATTATAACGGCTTTTATAACATCAGGGCTAATGATTTTTGGCTCCTGCAAAAAGGCACTTGACTTTACGCCCCCTGGCGTGTTATCTTCCGAAGATCTTACATCTCCTACGGCTATTGAAGGTTTAGTAACCGCTGCCTATGCAGCAATTGGTAACGGAGATATGATTGGTCCTATCTACAGCAACTGGGCATTTGGAAGCGT
>JAKQKY010000002.1 GCA_029560415.1 Bacteroidota bacterium
CATTACTGCTTACAAGATGATGATTTTTTTCTGGAAACTGTTTCCACCGCCAATCACGTTGATGATGTAACATCCGGGCTTACCCACCGTGTAACGGAAGGTGCTGCTGCCCTGCACTTCATCGGTGATGAGCTGTTGACCAAGCATGTTATAAACGGATACTACGGCCTTCTGCGAGGCGGTGTTGCTGTAGTTGACAAAGATATCCTTTCCCGACGACCAGGCATCCACAAACGAACTGCCGCTGGTTTCGATACCCGTGATTATGGAAGGCGAGAACCTGATGAAAAACCTGTAAAGAGGCGCGTTTGCATTAATTGTGAAGGTGTATTCAGGATTAATCGTCAGATCCTGAATTGTAGAAGTCTGGTTATCTTCAAGATAAATATGAAGCGACGGATCGAAGTTAAGTATTTCCGTTGCTTTAATTTTAAAACTTCCGTTTGTTTTGGTAATAAAACCCAGAGGTATCACCACGTCGGTGCCAGAAAGCGGCTGCAAGGCGCTTATAGATAATGCATGCATAGAACTGTCCCTCGTAAAAATATTGGGAAAAGCAACATCATTGTTCATAAGTTTATAGGCGTCGTAATTCCCGTCAAACATATTCGTGGCCTGAGGATCAAAATAAATCACAGTTTCATCACCTGTAGCTTGATTCGCTGAGGGATATCCTTTAAGCCTTAATAATGGATTTGAAGTTACAGTTGACTTATAGAATGTTTGATTTGAATGTACCCTGACGGCATTGGTAACACCCAGAGTGCCGGCCCCTGTAGCTTTTACAAAGAATCCCTGCATGGAAGGAATGATACCTGTTCCTCCGTTTGTGCCAACCCCGCCTACAAACGAACTGTATGTCCCTTTATATTGCGAATTCGATTTGAAAAAATAGATCCCATCCGTAACATTATTTTTCGTCCAGGCTGAATTCTGCCAGTCAATCGCTGATGGGTATGGGTTTCCTACAAGGTTCCAGCCATCGGAAACCGGGTTGCCCGACGTGGTGTTGGTAACGCCAATGCTGTATGGTCCACTGTTCAAAGTTCCACTGACATCGGTAGTTACAGGTGATGTTGATGCTCCGAAGTTGATGCAATAGCCCTTCATGGTTTCAAGTGTAGCAGTAGCGGCGTCCCAGCCAACGGAAATAGTCGGGTAAGGCTTTGTTTCATTATAAATGTAAAAATTAGGAAAAGGAGTTACGGTATGTGTTGTATCATTATTGACATATGGATCGCCTGTAATGATTGTTCCTATCTCATCGGAAAATTCTGAAATGGGAGCCCCGTTGAATGGCGAAGAATAATAATGATAGCCAAGTCTGTTTGGCATGTAGCGCTGCATAGTTACATTGCCTGTGTAGCTTAATATACCATTATCAATAAATGATCCGGTGCCGGTGGCGTCTGATGCAATCAGGAATTGTCCGTTTACAGTAAGTGTTTGACCTGCATTAACCGTCAAATCCATTCCCGGGTTGATGGTTAAATCATTACAATTGCCAGCACTCGTCATAGTACACGATCCATTGATAAATGCATCCGTTGTTGGAGTAGGAATGCCGTTATCCCACCGTATTGCATCGTTCCAGTTTCCTGTTCCGGAGAATGTGGAAGTTGCCGGTGCAGCAGGCACCAATTCGCCATTTCCTAATATTACCGGAGTGCCCGGATATCCTAAGAATGATATTTTTGCTAATTGTTGTGCGGTTAAACCGCCCACACCAACAACAATTTTACCGCCACCAGTATTAGATTGTCCTGCAACACCGTTCCATCCGGTAATTACAAGGCTTGCTCCGGCTCCCCAGGGTGACAAGCCGCTGCTGTTGGCAAAAGTAAGCGTATGGTCTCCTGTACCCAATGCAATGGTGGATGTTGTTGAAGCATTCAAATTCAAGGTGCCTGCAGTTTCTGAAAATCCTGTGGTAGCGCCTGTACTTAACGTACCGCCATTTAAAGTGATGGCACCTGCATCGGCTAAAACACCGGTTGCGCCTAATTGCAGGATTCCACTGGTAATGGTGGTGCCGCCTGAATATGTATTGGCGCCTGACAATATTAAGATACCGGTTCCTGTGCCGGCCTTTGTAAGGGCCTTACCTGTGCCGCTAATTATAGCACTGATGGTAACTCCACCCGACCCGTCAATATTGATAATGTTGTTTGTATTATTTCCGAGATCCAAACCAAGTATGTGATTACTATTATTACCAGTAATCGTAAATAAATTTGAACTGTTATTCCTTATAATAACATTCGATGTAGAATTTACCACTACCCCCATCAAAGTGAGAGAGCCGTTAACTGTCGTCGAGCTATTAATCAAATTCCTGTCGATAGTGTTGCTATTTAAAAATTCAATAGCACCAATTGTAGTAGAGCCTGCTGGAGGCGTATTCATATTAAATGATAAGGTTGTGTTTGTTCCTAATGCGCCAAATTGTGCTATTGTTGTTGCAGAAGGAAGTACGCCACCGCACCAGTTATTAGATGTAACCCAGGTTCCTGAACCACCACTCACACAATTTGACACGGCGTTTGCCCCGCTAAAAATAACCCCTGTAGCAGATAATAATGCAGGTATTACATTTACCTCCACGCCGGAACTCCAGTTGGTCCCGTTGCGGGTAAAAATCTTGAAGTAATATGTAGTGCCATTAGTAAGTCCTGTAACTAATTGCGTATTTGCTGTACCTTTAAAAACAACATATCCATTGCCCAATGGTGTACCATCGCCAAATACTGAATTTGCAGAATAGGCACTACCGTCGCCTGTTGGAGTAGCCGTGTTGGCAACAGCAGAACTGGCAACCACCAATATTTCGCTATAACAACCCTGGTTGGTCCAGCTAACCTGTGATTGCAGGTTATCTATGCTTGCCGTTGTACCGATAACATTTGTAGCGGTCATATTCATCGTTATTTGCAAAGGTGTAGAATAGGCGTTTTGTGCACTGGCAGTACAGGTAAGTTTGCATCTGTACCACGTATCAATAACAGGGTTTGGCGAATACGTGGAGGTTGTTGCCCCTGTTGGGGAATATGTTACCCCGTCTGTGGATGACTCCCAATTGTAACTTACGCCAGAAGCTGTTGCTCCTGTCAAAGACAAGGTGGTTGAACCTGCACACACAGGATTAACTGTTGCAGCAGTAGTACCACCTGTGGGCGCATTTATAGTAACAGTTACTGTATTAGAAACTGCGGATAAAGCACTATTTGTACAGGTTACATTACATCTGTACTGGGTAGTTGCAACAATACCCGAAACAGTATACGGCGTGGTTGTTCCGCCTACGATATCCTGCCAGGTACTGCCATCGTAATATTGCCATTGCAAGGTAATGCCATTGTCTGTTGTCTGGCCGCTAAGGCTCAGATTGGTACTTGTGGTACATGTAGCAGATGTAACGGATGTTGCAGCTGTGCCCGCTGTTGGCGTGCCGGCACAATCAGGAATATAACCTGTTCCAACTATATCGAAATTATATGGATTCTCGTCCAGGTCATTATTAGCTATTGTAAGAGTTGCTGTTCTCACTCCTACTGCGGTCGGAACAAAGTGAACTGTAAACGTAGTGCTTCCGCCGGCAGAAACTGGTGATGTTGGCGTACCTGTCACCGAAAAATCAGCAGCATTAGTACCGCTGATGGCTACTTTTGGTGTTCCAGTTAAATTTAGCCCGGCAACGCCGGTATTCAAAATGGTAAATGTTCTGTCCACTGATCCTGTAGTAACAACGGCGCTTCCGAAATCTGTCCAGTCAGATGCAGAAGGTGTAGCATCACCATCAGCAATGGATACGGAATTTCCTTGTATATCAATTTCCGGTTGTGGCGCCGGTGTAACAAAACCCCAAAGCCTGAAATCATCCAGCCTGCTTGAACCTGAACCTGATGCTCCACTCATTGTATAAACAACTGTTACCGTACCTGTCAGTCCACTGATAGTATTGGAAACATTTGTCTGTCCTAATAATGCCCCTGTTGTAGGAATACTCCCTGAACCAACAGAAGTCCCGTTAATTGTCAAAGTCCAGTTTGCAGCTCCCGTACTACTGCTTACTCTCCAGAAATCAAAAGAAGATATTTCAACCTCATAGCCTGGTGCAACATTAAAAGTCAATGTAAAAGTAGGTGTTCCGCTTGAATTGGCTATGGACAAACAATAACTTGGAGTTCCTCCATTTCCGACATAGCCGGCAAAAGCGGCTGCACTAGTTGTCCAGGATGAATTGCTTAAATTAGCATCCAAGGTTACAGGCACATCAGTATATGGTTTTGTGGTTATTGGTGTCGTTCCAAAATCATGATAATATATAACCGGAGTTGCCAAGGTGATGACAATATTACCGCTTGTAACTGTGGTAAGTGCCCCTGAACTTGCTATGATGGTATAGGTGCCTGCAGCATCAAACTGAACAGCGCTAAATGTAGCTGTGCCGTTTACTGCGGCAACTGTGAGTGTGCCTGAAATATTACCGGGACCGCTGGCTTTGGCAACAGTGATGTTACCTACAAATTCTGCATCCACCGTATTGTCTGGTCTTTGAGCCTGCACTGTAAACGTGGTCAGGTTGACACCGACATTACCTGCTGATGGCGGTGCTATGCCTAAGGCAAGTTTAGAGGCTACATCAAGTGTGGTAAAGGCCATTACTGAGCCATAGGTATAGCTTGTTCCGTCGTAGACATAGGCCTTGTAAGAATAGCCCGTGTTGGGCGCCAGGCTTGTCAATCCCTGAGAATATGTGCCTGTAGTAATGCCAGCCACGGGTATTTTTGTTACTCCTGTTCCGCCAGCCAGTGGATCATTATTCGTTGAGGTGACTGAATAAACAAATCCCTTTTCATTTGTTGCAGGACATGTGCCCAACGTAGTCAGGTTGCCGTTAAGGATTGCTGTTGTATTAACGACAAGTGTAGCTGCTGAAGTAGAAACTACGGGTGTTACCACATCATTAATAGTAATATTACTCCCATTATCAGCACTGATAACAGGTGTAGCATCTGTGCTTACTATCCGAACCCGGTAAGCAGTGCCAGCTGCTTGTGCTGCTGAAATAGAGGCTGAAATACTATTTGGCGATCCTGGTGTAACTGTGCTGACTAAATCGGTTGTACCGGATGCAAAACTTCCGCTTGAATTTGAAAGTTGGATGAAGGGTGCAGTTACTGTTCCTGTGGTATTATATGTGAGAGTAATATCGTTTGTGGTACTGTTACAAAACGGGCCAAAGCTTTGAGAAGTTGGGGATAAGGTAATAGAACCGGAGCCTACATAATCTGTAATAATAATATCATGAACATATAAAGCTGCACTAGGTGAAGCAAGGCGCAATGTCGTAGATGAACTCGAATTGACATCATATGTATAGGTAGCGCCAGTGGTGCCAATGTTGGTAAATGTAGTTAAATCATCCCAAGTTGAACCATTAAATCTTTGTAATTTAATTGATCTTCCCGCGCCACCCGCAGCTAAATGAAATTCTGCGGTCCCGACAGAACTTAATGGAGGTAATTCAAGAACACCTGCACTTCCCTGCATTTGAACACGGCCCATTGTACATGTACCAGTAGCAGAGGCCGTATTTTGCACTATGCATTGTGTCATGATAACATTACCAGCAGTTATCACCTGGGTATAACTTCCATAAGAACCATGGTTTGTCCATGATTGAATGTTCTCATCAATGAGATTAGTGCCCCAACCAAAGAATCCGTTAAAAACCAAAAATGCTGCAACTACCAGCATTTTCATCCAAAAAGTAACATGTTTATTTTTCATAAGTAATAAATATTGATTAATTCAAATTAATAATTATTTTGTTTACTGTGTATTATAAAACACTAATATACGACATTTTTGCCAAAAGGTTACAGATGTAATAAAAATTTATTTATATTTAATACAGCTTGTTACACAGCTTTTTCTGCTAACACCCAAAGTACTTTTTTTACATATGCACCAATTAAGCTCCCCTCCTGCCTTACAAAAGAGAAGGCATCTGAGAGAAGTTAATTAAACAAGTATTAAAAAAATATTAACAGGCTACCGCCCCGCTCCCATGATGAGCCGGTGGATTTTCTCTACCTGGGTTTCCCAGTCATAGTTTTTCAGGATGAAATTGTACCCGCCGTTGGCAATTCGGTTATATACTTCCCGGTCTTTCAGCAACATCACTATCTTATCGGCATAATCTTCGGGAGAATACCCAACCAATATCTCACTATCTTCGGTGGCCTGCAGGGCATTATTAGCCAACCCGGAAGTAACACAAGGCAGTTTCATCGCCATGGCTTCCAGGAGTTTGTTCTGTAACCCGGTACCAATTTGCATGGGCGCCACAAAAATTCGCGATTTGGCATAACAATCACGCATATCTTCCACCCAGCCGCTTACCGTTACATCATCTGAAGCCAGTTTGAGCACTCTTTTATGAGGATCGGCGCCTGCAATCAGAATTTTTACAGCAGGAAGCTTCTTTTTTAATAAAGGTAACACATTTTTAACCAGGTATTCTACCCCATCCACGTTGGGTTTATAATTCATGTTGCCGGTAAAAAGAATATCAAACTCTTTGTTTAAGTCAACAGGTTTAAAATATTCTGTATCAACGCCATTTGGAATTACATGAATCTCATTTTTTTGTGCATGAGTGATAGCATCTCTGTCGGGCTGGGAGATGATCAGTTTATTATCGAATTTGTCGAAAATGTATTTCTCGTATTTATCCACACGCTTTGACTCTATGCGCAACAGCGGTTTCATGAAAAATGATGATTTGGTGGACAAACGCTGGTATCCTGTGGAAAAGACATCCTGATAATCCAGGGTTTTGGGGATGTTGAGTTCCTTAACATATTCTGTAACCCGTATCAACTGGCAAAAAATATGATCCGGATTTATCTCCTGAATTTTAGCAAGTATTTGTTTTTTTATCTTTTTGTTAAAAAAATATCCCGACTGAAAGGGAATACCCGAAAAAAGGGCGCTGAACAGGCCTGCATAAATGTCCTTTTTCCCAAGATGAGCAATGGTAACAGATTTGCAGTACAGACTTAGCTTATCGATAGCCTGAGGATGCAATTTAGTATCGTTAAGACAGAACAGGTGGATATCATAATACTTTGACAGGCACCTCAAATGATGAAAAGCCCTCAGTTTATCTCCTTTTTCAAGAGGATAAGGTACCCGCGATAATAAAACAAACAGTTTCATCTGTCAAATTTGCTGTAAAATTATTTATTATTTGTTCATAGCAAAATTTTTTAGTATGAAAAATTCATACGAAGTGTTCCCCCTTCGGGCAGAGAAAAGAAAATCAGGCAATCCGGCAACCAACAATCTAAAAGAGTTAATCGAAATTCGTACTGCAATTATTTCCTTTTAAGCTCGAACATCGATTAACGAATGATGATTTAAGATGTATTCCAGTACTTCAAAAATCGATATTCCCTGCTTGCCGCAAGCAAGTTCAATCAATTACATCTTTGATTCCTTTCAATATCAAACAGCGATTAACGAAGGATGATTTAAGAAGTATCCTGTACTTCAAAAATTGAAAATCGTTAATCGAAATTCGTACATCTTTATTTCCTTTAAATATCGAACACCGATTAACGAATTATGATCTGAGATCATTTTATTTATAAGTGTATTAAAAAGAAGATTATCGTAGCAGGATATTCTTCAGTTTGCATTACCCAGTACCATCCGATAAAGATTGATAAGGTTGTGTGTAGTTACCGAAATATCGTATTCTGCTTCAATCAGTTTCCGGGCATTTGATCCGATACTGGCGCACACCCCATGGTCGTTGATGCACAACCTGAATTTTTCAATAAAAGCCTCGGGACTATCTGCAATAAGCAGGTTTTCACCATCTGTATAATGAATACCTTCGGCGCCCACCGAGGTGGAAATGATGGTTTTGCCCAAAGCCATTCCTTCAATAATTTTCACCCTGACACCGCTCCCCGACAATAAGGGAACAAACATCACCGTTTTCGACTGCATAAATTCCCCGGCATCATCCACTTCTCCTACAACTTTCAGGTTGTGAAATTTATAATTATATATCCAGGATGGCATGTTTCTGCCTGCCAAATAAATCATTGTATCCGGAAAGAGTTTGGCTAACTGCGGCATACAGTTTTCGAGAAACCATTTGATGGCCTCCTGATTAGGCATCCAGTCCATTGAACCCAGATGAAAAAACGTTGGCCGGCTGTTTTCGGAGGGAATGTGTTTGTATTTTTCGCATTCCAACCCAAAAGGCACTACCGACAAGGGTGTTGAAAAACCATGACTTTTTATGTAATCAGCATCTACACTGGTAATGGAGGCGATACCATCCACCGCGCCAAAAACCTCCAGTTCGTATCTTTGCAGTTTTGCGGTAAGGTAATTAACATATTTTCGTTTCACCGGATTAGCTATGGTACGCGCATACCGTTGCCAGATCAGGTGTTCGATATTATGCGAGCGGAGAACTATTTTGGCTTTGCTGTATTTGCGAATGGTATCGATATAGGGCGCCACGTAGATGGTTTCAAGCTGGACGATATCATAATTCTTGTTCTTTAAAATATGAACCAGTGTGTTTCTGAATTCCTGACAATCGAAGCGCTGGACATGAAAGGATTTGGAAGAAAACAAGTTCAAAAAAGCTTCCCTGTACTTTATTCTTGTATCAACAAAAACCGCAGTAAAATTGGTCTTATAGCGATAATCCACAGGCAAGTCATCCACATCCACCGAAAACTTAAAGGTATTCATAGTAAGGATATCTACATGATATCCCTGTTGCATCAGTCCGTTGCCCAGGTTATACATGGCAATAGGACCTCCTTCTTTGGGCGGAAATGGCGACTTATTGCATAGTTGTAGTACGTTCATGACGGTTCATTTTTTGATAGGAATTAATCGCTTAAAAAAATTGACAATCTTTTTTAAAAATATCGCCCACCAGTCGTAGCTCAGGATACGTGCATCCGTGCTGGCGCTATAGGTGAGCAATACGCCGATGGGGATAAACACCATGGTAGGTATCCACATACCTTCATAAACAGGGATGACGCCTTCGCGGGCAAATTTTTCGCCGGTCATGGAAATGACATGAAAAATAATGAAAAACAAGGTGGAAAAGACCACCGGCAAACCCAGCCCGCCTTTGCGGATAATGGCTCCCAGGGGTGCGCCTATAAAAAAGAGTACGATACAGGCCACCGAAAGGGTGAATTTACGAAACCATTCAATTTCATGACGGGCAATGATTTCGCGTTTCATGTTCATCTCCTTCGAATAATAATCAACCTGCTGATAGATGCCCCTGGCCGTATTCAATGCCAGATCTACAATGGGCGTTTGTTCGGGTTTTGAAAAGTTGGCAATAAAATCATTAGATGGCGGCCTGGCCCCATTGGTTGCTACAACACGGGCTGTATCCACTTTTTGAAAATAGGGGTAATTGCCAAAGATATATTTCTCAACGATAATCTCTCGTTTTACTTTTTGGCTGATAAGCGTATCAATGGCTTCCTGCAATTGAGTGAGATTCAGCATCTGATAATTATCTTTGAACAGATCCTCTTTGCTTCGAATCATATCCAATTCCGACACATCAATGCGGCGTATTTCCTCGTCGAAGCGGGTCCGTTGCATGGCTTTACCAGAGCGTTGTTCGCGTGTGGGCGCCGGCTCATAATAGTTATAACCATTGTACAGCATGAAAATCAGTGTTTTTTTGTCGGCTGTTGTTTCCATCCTGCCCTTTTCGGCAAGGGTAACATTGTTGTTTCCCGCCGCGTCGGTATGGTCATAAATCATCACATCCTGTATGTCGGCGCCGTTTTTGTCTTTTTTCCCAATGCGGATAACATAGCCTTCCAGCTCGTTGTAAAAAATCCCTTCGTTGATATTGAGCGCAGGTTTTTTTTCGCGGATATCAAACAAAAGGACTCCGTATTTCAGGTTGGCAATAGGCAAAATGTTGTTTGAAAAATAAAAAGCAAGTCCGCTGAGCAGGACAATAAATACTACCAGCGGCATCATCGCCTTGCGAAACGATATGCCAGCGGCTTTTATAGCCACCAGTTCATAATGCTCACCCAGGTTGCCGAAAGTCATCAATGATGCCAATAACACGGCCAGCGGCAAAGCCATAGGCACAAAAGTAGCTGAAGCATAAAACATCAATTCGGCGAGGACATACCATTCAAATCCTTTGCCCACCATGTCGTCCACATACTTCCACAAAAACTGCATCAGCAGGATAAACAAGGCAATAAAAAAAGTCAGCGCCATTGGCCCTATAAAGGATTTCAGCACAAACCGGTATATTTTCTTCATCACTTGTTTATTGAAAAAAGTTTTATGCCATAATATCAGTTGACTCTGTTGCAGAAATTATTTTACCAGCGTCATTTCCTCAATAAGCCGGTGTGCTCCTGCATATTTATCAATGATAAAAAGGCAGTATCTTATATCCACCGAGATATTCCTACACATAGCCGGTTCAAAGACAATATCGCTCATGGTGCCTTCCCACACCCTGTCGAAATTGATACCTATCAGGTGTCCGTCGGCGTTTAATACCGGGCTTCCCGAATTGCCCCCGGTGGTATGATTGGTGGCGACAAAAGCCACGTGCATACTCCCGTCAGTGTCGGCATACATTCCGTAATCCTTGCTATTGTATAAATCCTTGAGTTTGCTGTTTACGGTATAATCATAAATGGTGGAGTCTTCTTTTTCGATGACACCTTTCAGGGTGGTAAAATATTCATACCTGACAGCGTCGCGGGGATTGAAGCCGCCCACCTGGCCATAAGCAACACGCAGGGTCATATTGGCGTCGGGATAGAATTTTTTTTCGGGTTGCATTTCCATCAATCCCTGCATATATACCCGGTAAAGTTCATCGGCCTTGTCCTGATATTCCAAATATTTCGGGTAAATTGTTTTTCTGTACAGGTCGTAAATGCTCATCGCCAGTATATAAGCAGGATCTTTTTCTATTTCTTTGGCTTTAGAAGGTTTATAATTTTTCAGAAAATCGTTAACCTTTTGTTCGTCCACCATAAAAGATTGGGCAAAGAGGTCGTCGGCATATTTTTTAAAATCGCCCTTGTATGCAGCTCCGACCCGGGCAACTTCGGCAGGCATCAAATCCTTGTCCGGGGCTGAGCAATAGATTTCCATCAGCAAGCCCACCACTTCGTGATCGATGCGGCTATCGTAATTTTTGAAAAATCCTTCGGAGGCAAGTTTTATCCGCTCCAGAGTTTTATTAATGGCGTCATCGTTCTGTTTCTTGTCCTGGCTGCTTTTCACCAATGCCTCATAGTTGGCCGCATAACGCACGATTTCCATTCCCAGACCGGCTTCAAATACATAATCGGCTGCCAGGTTATTGGCGCCGTAGTTTTTGTACAACTGTTCAAACTTCTCAATAAGACCGTTATACTTTTTTTGTTTTTCAGGACTGGCCTGAGCCCATTGGATAAACTGCTTTTCCAGCTCCTGTTTTTGGGCGATGATATTTGTTCTGACAACACCCTTGCTTTCCCCTATCATTTTCTTATGATAGTTTTCCACGCTGGCCAGTTTTGACGAATATTGTATGCGTGTCTTTTTACTCTGCGCCATATATCTGTTATACACTTCCATACGTTTTCCTCTGGCTTTGATAGCGGCGGGATTTTCGTAATTCACTATCCTATCTACTGCATAGGAAACCAGATATTCGTTGGTAGTGCCGGGATAACCGAAAATAAACGTAAAATCGCCTGGTTTCACGCCTTTTAATGAGACCGGAAGATGATATGGAGGTTTGTAAGGCACATTATCCTTTGCATATTTGGCAGGCTGATTATTTTTATCGGTGTAAATACGAAATACCGAAAAATCACCGGTATGACGAGGCCACATCCAGTTATCGGTATCGCCGCCAAACTTTCCTATGCCTGAAGGTGGGGCGCCAACAAGACGCACATCTTCATAAATGCGCGAAATAATAAGAATGTATTGGTTGCCATAGAAGAATGGCTCCACCACCACTTCATATGAATCATCTTTCTTATTATCCTTTAGAATTGCATTAATATTCATATCTATCAATGCCTTTCTTTTTTCAGGTGAAAGATCATCGCTCACATTCTTCAGCACTTTGGCTGTTACATCTTCCATATAGGTCAGAATCGACACTTTCAGTTTGGGGTTTGCCAATTCTTCGGCAAAAGAGTTTGCCCAAAAACCATTGGTAAGATAATCATGTTCCACCGAGCTGTGCGCCTGTACAGCACTGTATCCGCAATGATGGTTGGTAAGGATAAGCCCCTGATCCGATACAATTTCGGCCGTGCATCCCCCGCCAAAAAGACAAACAGCGTCTTTCATGCTGGGCTTGTTCAAACTAAAGATATCCTCGGCAGAAATCCTCATC
>JAKQKY010000007.1 GCA_029560415.1 Bacteroidota bacterium
AAAATTTCTACAATTACCAAATCCACCCGATGCCGTTTTTGCGGTAGAAGATTTTACAGCCCTGGGTGCCATGCAGGAATTGAAGCGACACCATATATTGATACCTGGTGAATTTGGTGTCATTGGTTTTGCGAATGAACGTTTCGGTGAATACATCACACCATCCCTGTCTACGATCGATCAGCAAACGGTAAAAATGGGGGAGGAGGCTTTTTCTCTTCTATTTAAACTTATTGGCAATAAAGGTAAAAAAGAATTACCGGTTCATACGACCATACTCGATCCGATTCCCGTTTACAGGGAATCTTCGGCTGGAAAAATTAAAAGTAAAAGATAAAATTTGTAAGATGAAAATATATCGAATAGTCTTTTCCGTTATGATGATTGGTATTGTGATAGCCTGTAAGAAGTCGGGTACATCCCAGCCAGTGGTTACGCCCCCGGTAGTTGTTAACCCGGTTGATACACCGGTAAACTTTTTCGCTAAAGGCGCTGATGTGAGCTGGCTTACCCAGATGGAATCAGCGGGTATTAAGTTCTATTCCGGGAATGGCGTTCAAACCGAATGTATGCAATTGTTGAAACAGTCGGGGATGAATGCCATTCGCCTGCGGGTTTGGGTAAATCCTGCCAACGGCTGGAACAATACAGCTGATGTACTGGCCAAAGCCACCAGGGCAAAAAACCTTGGTATGAAAATACTTATCGACTTTCATTACAGTGATTCATGGGCCGATCCCGGGCAACAGAACAAGCCCGCAGCCTGGGCTGCGATGGATATGACAGCTTTGCAAGCAGCAGTATACGATCATACCTTTTCTGTTATGAGTACATTGAAGTCAAATGGTATTACCGCAGAATGGGTGCAGGTTGGCAACGAAACCAATGACGGGATGTTGTGGCCCGATGGAAAGGCTTCTGTGAATATGGCGAATTATGCCAAGCTTTTCATTGCGGGATACAATGCTGTAAAGGCTGTGAATCCTGCTTCTAAAGTGATGGTTCATATTTCCAATGGGTTCGACAATGCCCTGTTCAGATGGAACCTGGATGGCCTGAAATCCAATGGGGCAACCTGGGATGTAACCGGTATGTCGCTTTATCCAAACGCTGCTAACTGGACCACCATGAATGCACAATGCTTAACGAATATGAATGACATGGTTGCCAGGTACAATAAGCCGGTCATGGTTTGTGAAGTGGGCATGAGCTGGTCCGATTCAACATCGTGCAAATCTTTCTTAAGCGATATCATTCAAAAAACAAAGTCAATCAGTGGAAATAAAGGACTTGGTGTTTTTTACTGGGAGCCTGAAAGTTACAATAACTGGCAGGGGTATACGCTGGGAGCATTTAATGATGCAGGCAGACCCACCATCGCTCTAAGTGCATTCAATTAATAAATCAAGATAATCAGCCGATATGTCTAAAATGACTAATATTTTACTGATCCTGCTGCTGGGTTTTCATTCGATAGATGTAACTGCACAACAACGTAAGCATCTCCCTTTCGATGACAATTGGCAGTTTGCCTTTGGCCATGCAAATGATCCTGTAAAGGATTTTAATTATAGTAGGACCCCAATATTTTCGAAAACGGGTGCAGCCACGCATACTGCAATAGACCCCCGTTTTGATGACAGCAAATGGCGCAGGCTTTCGCTGCCACATGATTGGGCAGTGGAATTGCCTTTTGTTTATTCTGATAGTTTTGATGTACAGTCACATGGCTATAAACCCGTTGGTGGTGCCTATCCTGAAACGAGTATTGGATGGTACCGGAAGCATTTTACAGTTTCCAAACAGGATTCAGGCCAGCGATTTCAATTACAATTTGATGGCATTTTCCGCGATGCCAGTTTTTGGGTGAATGGTTTTTACCTGGGCAATCATAAAAGCGGCTACACCGGTGCTACATGGGATATCAGTAATTACCTGCAGTATGGAAAAGAAAATGTTATAGTGGTAAGGGTTGATGCCACACAGTATGAAGGTTGGTTTTATGAAGGAGCTGGAATATACCGCCATGTTTGGCTGAATACTTTCAACCCGGTTCACCTGGATGAACACCCGGTATTTGTTTATACTGAAGTAAAAGGGAAAAGAGCGATCCTGCATGCAGAGGCAACCATACAAAACGATTCGCAGGAGCCGGCTTTGGTAGAGCTTTCTGCACTGATAACTGATCGGGAAGGCAGGCAAATAGGGGAGTTGAAACCGAAAACAATCAAACTTGCTGCGTTGGAAAAAGTATCCATACAACAGCAAACGGATATACTCAATCCCACACTGTGGTCTCTGGAAAATCCGTACTTGTATCGCATTATTCCAATATTAAAAAAGAATGGAAAAGTTATCGATTCAGATAAGACCCGTTTTGGCATACGGGATATAACGGTTACGGATAAAGGATTATTCCTGAACGGTGTACATGTAAAGATCAAAGGAACAAATAATCACCAGGATCATGCCGGTGTTGGAGCAGCCTTGCCGGATTACCTGCAATATCATCGCATTTATTTACTGAAACAAATGGGCTCAAATGCTTATCGTTCCAGCCATAATCCTCCTTCCATTGAGTTGCTGGATGCCTGCGATAGCCTGGGTATGCTCGTGATGGATGAGAACAGGTTACTTAACAGCAGCCCTCAATACATGGCTGATTTTGAATGGCTGATCAAACGCGACAGAAGCCGGGCTTCGGTATTCATGTGGTCGATCGGTAATGAAGAAGGATGGGTGCAAGGGAACAGCACGGGCCGATTGATCGCTCAATCGTTATTGGCAAAACAACGCCAGCTTGATCCGACACGAATTAGTACTTATGCTGCTGATATGGGCAATGATTTCAAAGGAATCAATGAAGTAATTCCCGTTCGTGGATTTAATTATCGCCAGTTTGCAGTAGAAGATTATCATAAGGCACACCCTTTGCAACCCCTGGTAGGAACTGAAATGGGCAGTACCGTTACTACCCGTGGCCAATACACGAAGGATACCATCAGGGCATATGTGCCCGACCAGGATATTACCGCTCCCTGGTGGGCCAGTACCGCAGAAACATGGTGGAAACTCGCCGCAGTTAATGATTATTGGATGGGAGGTTTTGTATGGACAGGCCTGGATTACCGTGGCGAACCTACTCCATACAAATGGCCTAATATCAGTTCACATTTCGGGATCATGGATGTATGTGGCTTTCCCAAAAACATATATTACTATTATCAATCCTGGTGGACAGATAAAGATGTATTACATATTTCGCCACACTGGAACCTGCCTGATAGTAGCCTTGCAAATGAGCCCATCGATGTTTGGGTAAACAGCAATGCCGACGATGTTGAATTATTTTTAAATGGCAGCAGTCTTGGTAAAAAGACTATGCCACGGAATGGCCATCTTCGGTGGAAAGTAAAATATGTACCGGGTAAACTGGAAGCCATTGCATACAAGAAGGGAAAAAAATTGTATGCTAAAAGGGAAACCACTGGTAAACCATTTGAAGTGGTAATCAGTCCGTACAAAACAACCATGCTGGCCGATGGGAAAGATGCAACCGTTATCAATATTTCTGTAATCGATAAAGAAGGACGTGAAGTGCCGGATGCAGATAACCTGGTTCGTTTTTCTATAAAGGGAGATGCCGTGATCATCGGAACCGGAAATGGCGATCCAAGTAGCCATGAACGCGATGCCTGGCATGACACAACTGCACAAAGAAAATTATTCAACGGTAAATGTCAACTCATCCTGCAGGCTGGTTTAACCCAATCTATGATTCATGTAGAGGCGCTGGCAGAGGGCCTTTACAAAGGAGCAACCGACATTATGACCATTCAGCCTGGTACTGCACACCCGGTTCAGCAGTCAGGAAATACTTTTCCTACGGTTCCATTTAAGGAAACAAAAATTGATAAAATGCTGGGGGCAGATATTTCATTCCTGCCCGAGTTGGAAAGTAAGGGAATGGTATTTCACGACCTCGATGGGAAGCCGGGTGATGCCATCAATATTTTACAGAAACATGGATTCAATTATGTTAGACTTCGCCTGTTCAATGATCCGGCTAACGATAGCGGCTATTCGCCGAAAAAGGGTTTCTGCGATTTGAAAAATACTTTGCAGATGGCTAAGAGAACCCAGGATGCAGGAATGAAGTTATTACTCGATTTTCATTACAGCGATTATTGGGCCGATCCGCAAAAACAAACCGTACCGGCAGCGTGGAAGGGCAAGTCTATACAGTTGTTGAAGCAGGCAGTTTATGACTATACAAAGATGGTGATGCAGGCGCTCAAAGACCAGGGGACGGTACCCGCCATGGTGCAGGTAGGTAACGAGATAAATCATGGAATGATCTGGCCACACGGAAGTGTAAATAACCTCGATAGCCTTTCACAACTAATCTTTGCAGGTATACAGGGCGTAAAGGCAGTGTCGCCTTCTACTTCTATCATGATACACATTGCATTGGGCGGACAAAATGCTGAGAGTCGTTTCTTCCTTGATAACATGATCAGCAGGGGTGTGCCATTTGATGTGATTGGACTTTCCTATTATCCTAAATGGCACAATACGTTGGCTGATTTGGAATATAACCTGGATGACCTTTCGGCCAGGTATCAAAAAGATGTGATCGTGGTAGAGTATTCTCACCTGAAACGGGAAGTGAATGAACGGGCATTCCAGGTAAAGGATGGTAGGGGAAAAGGAACCTGTATATGGGAGCCTTTGAGTACATGGGAAAGTTTTTTTGATAAGGATGGCAAGGCAAACGAACTGTTAGGGATATACGATGAAATGAAAAGATTTTTAAAGTGATCTTTTACAATACTATTTATGGTACTTTTTAATTTTTGCTAAATCATGCTGAACAAAATAAAGAAGATCTTTTTAGATAAATTTGGTGAAGAACCATCCGTTTTCCGATCTCCGGGTAGGGTAAATCTCCTTGGTGAGCATACTGATTACAATGAGGGATTTGTATTGCCCGCTGCCATTGATAAATATGTATATATCGCTATTTCCAGGCGAAAGGATGATCTCATTCAATT
>JAKQKY010000008.1 GCA_029560415.1 Bacteroidota bacterium
GTCGTTACATAATTCATCAAGCCGGCAATGGAATTGTCAGCAGAATCATCTGTTGGCAATACAGGCGAAATCTTTGTAGGCACTTCGCAGATCACCTGTTCTTCCCGGAACGGTACCAGTACCTGAATGCCGCCGCCGGTTCCCATGAGGTAATTGAGCAGGAACAAGCCAGCGATTACTACTACTGCACCTATGCCAAACCGTGACCATGTTGAAACTGGTTGTTTCGACCGTGCTATCCAGTAAATAAGACTGGCGCCACAGAAAAATAACCCGGTGGGCCTGCAAAGACAGAGCAGCAGTAAGAATAATCCGAGCTTTATTATTCTCTCCAGGCTGAACGTATCTGTTCGCAACAGGTAACAACTGTACAGGATGCCCAGGCTGAAAAAGATCGACTCTGTATAAATGAAATCGTTGTAAAGCTGGTAAGGATAACAGGAGATCAGGAGGATACTACCAATCATGGCTAATCGCAGATCTGAAATGCTTCTCATGTAACGGAAGAAGCTGAACAATGCATACAGGTTCAGTAATAAATGAATGAGAACAATAAACCAGTATCCGGCACCGATCTTCGTGATCCCTAATACCAAAATGATCTCAATGGAATAAAGAAAATAAATTGGTGTGCTGAAACCGCTTCCATCTGCAAGGTTGCCTGCCTCCCGTATAACCCGCTGTGCTTCGCCATTCGTGCTGATACCGTTGGTGTATAACAGCCAGGCCTGTACGATCATCCATAAACAGAACAACAGTGCCAAAGGTTTGTTGATCGATCCCATGAAGCTGCTTTTCATGTAAGCGGTTGTTGTTGGTTTGATTGCTAAGTTAACGGTAATTATCTGTATCGGCCTGTACGGCAGCTGGCCTGCTTTTTCGCCGCAGGAATATGGATTCGTAATATCGGAAACTCGCAAAGCTCACTACATAAGTTGCCAGCAATGCAATGAACGTGCCTGCTGCATGCATCATTTCTTCGCTGGCATTCCATTGAAAGTATCGGCTGATCTTATTCACAAGGGCAAATGAGAAGAATAAAAATGGCCAGTGAAAAATATATAGTCCGTAAGAAATTTTACCGGTAAAACGAAGCATCCGGTTTCGGCAGATTCTGGCCAGGATAGATTTTTCCTTGTTGATGCTGCTATATACCAGGTAGGCATATATGATCGCTACTGCAGTTAACCCGCCGTGGCCAAAATACACATTATACATTCCTGCACTGTTGCCGGCCCAAATGGCTATAACTGTTACCGTTAGTGAAAGCCATGATATGATCCTGAACATGAGTGCGGCTTTTTCAGATTCATGGTAAACCATGACGAATTGGTAAAGCAGGTAACCGATGATAAAGGCATCCAGCCGGAAAAAACTGTTCCAATATACTTTGTCAAAATCCTGGTTGTTAAGAATACATCCATAATAGTAGCTTCGGCTGGCCATGATCACAATTAATAACAGCCATGCATAAACGAAAATTGATTTCTTTTTTCGCAGCCACATCAGCAAAAAAGGAAATACAAGGTAAAACTGTTCTTCAATGGCGATCGACCACAAATGAGCGAGGTGAGTCTTTAGTTCGGCTGCATGTAATATGAATGACCAGTTTTGTACAAACAGGAAAAAAGTCCACCCATGTTCCCGGTAAAAAGGAACGGCTTCCCTGGTGGCAGCAGATGTAAATAAGAACCATCCCAAGAAAAATGAAACCAGGAAAGCAAAATAAAGTGGAGCGATCCTCAAAAACCGGTTACGGTAAAATTGAATGCGCCAGTTTTTATTTTCCAGGTAGGGAATGATGCGGCTGCTGATGAGAAAACCCGACAAAACAAAAAACAGGTCAACCCCGCTCCATCCAAACGTAGTGATGCTCCAGTTTGGAAAGTAATGATACCCGATCACCAGCAGTATGGCGATACCCCGCAGGCCATCCAGTTCGGGAAGATAATGGCCTTGCTGTATTTTCTGCTGGATATTCAATGGGCTGATAGAAAAGCGTTAAGATTGAAGGCTGAGCATGCGCTGCACATATTTACCCACTACATCAAATTCAAGATTCACGAGCTGGCCTGGTTTTACATGGCTCATATTGGTATGGTTATATGTATATGGTATGATCGCTACAGTAAATCGGTCGGCCTCCACATTAAAAATGGTCAGGCTGATGCCATTTACTGTGATCGATCCTTTTTCAATAACCAGGCTGGCAAAGGTTTTCGGGAAGGTAAAGGTATATTCCCAGCTGCCTTCCCGGGCATCAACAGACAAACAGGTTCCGGTGCAATCTGCATGGCCCTGCACAATATGGCCATCCAGCCTGCCATTGAGCTGCATGCATCGTTCGAGATTTACCATACTGCCCGGAATCCAATCGCCCAGGTTTGTTTTCCGCAGGGTTTCTTCAATTGCCGTAACTCTATGTTTGCCGTCTCCGATCTCTTCCACCGTAAGGCAAACACCGTTGTGGCTAAGGCTTTGGTCGGGTTTGAGTTCTGTAAAAAGGGGAGAATCTACCCAGAATATCTTGTTGGTTCCGCTGCTAATTACCTCGCTGATGCTGCCGGTATTTTCGATGATGCCTGTAAACATGGGTCAAATTTCGTATTTTAAGTAGATATTTTTTATTTTAAATAATTCTATTATCTTTGCCGCCCGCTACGCAAGCAGCGTTATTAAATCACCAAAAGGGGGTATATTAAACATGTTAATTATTGATTCAAAAGATTGCGAAAACATCGACAAGGCGCTTAAGAAGTACAAGAAGAAGTTCGAAAAGAGCCGTGTTCTGCTTCAATTAAGGGAAAGGCAGGCTTTTACCAAGCCATCTGTTAAACGCCGTACCGAAGTGTTGAAAGCTGTTTACAAGCAACAACTTGCTACAGGCAAATTCGATTAATAGCTAAATATTTAAGCCAGCAAATATATTGAAACTGGTAACCGGTTATTACTAACTTTGGTTATCAGTTTTTTTATGCCACAAACCCTCCTGGACCATATCAGTCCTTTTCTCAATTACCTTACTTTTCAAAAGAGGTATTCAAAGCACACCATCGTTTCTTACGAATCAGACCTGAAAGCCTGTTTTGAATATATACAATCGCAATTTGAAGAAAACAACCTTAAAGAGATTAAGCCGGCCTATATCCGCAGCTGGCTGGCGCAATTGAAATCGGTTGACAACAGTTCCCGGTCAATCAACCGCAAAATATCTTCCCTCAAATCTTTTTTTAAATACCAGGTGAAGAACGGACAGCTCGATATGAGCCCGATGGCTACCATTGTGTCGCCCAAAGTGAGCAAGCGTTTACCTCAGTTTGTAGAAAAAAAGGACATGGATACCTTATTTGAGCATGTAGAATTTGCAGATGATTGGGAAGGTGCAACCCAACGGCTTGTTTTAAAAATATTATATAATACCGGTATCAGGCAGGCCGAACTTATTTCTTTGAAGGAAACCCAGATCGACAGAGTAAATAGCGCCATTAAAGTATTGGGAAAAGGAAGCAAGGAACGCATTATCCCCGTGAGCAAGGAACTGATGCATGATCTTCAACAGTACATTGCCCTCAAAACGGCCACACATGCTGCGGCCGACCGAACACACCTGCTGGTACGTACCAATGGACTTAAACTCTATCCAAAGTATGTATACAACCTGGTTAAAAAATACCTGTCGCTCGTAACAACCATCGAAAAGAAAAGTCCGCACATTTTACGACATACCTTTGCCACCCATCTTACCAATAACGGGGCCGATCTCAATGCAGTAAAGGAATTGCTGGGTCATAGCAGCCTGGCGGCAACCCAGGTTTACACCCACAACACCATCGAAAAGTTAAAAGATGTGTACAGGAAGGCACACCCAAAAGCCTGATTGTTGAGATAAGGAATTATTTTACAAGGGATAAAATTTTATTTTGAAAACTTCGTTTGATAGTCTAACTTAGAACAAGCAAATTTTGTATCAAACACGCCAACCATTCTTCGCCTATGGCTCAATAGCTACCTAACTATTTTATTGTTTCACAAATAAAAATCAGAAGTTATGAACGTAAACATTCAGACTGTGCATTTTGACGCAGATTCAAAGTTGATCTCCTATATTGAGAAAAAGATTTCAAAAATTGCGCAGTTTCACGACAGGATCACCAAAGTGGATATTTACCTGAAGCTGGATAACATTGTACACAACATTAAAGATAAAATTGTAGAGATAAAAGTCATGATCCCTCGTCACGAGTTTTTTGTAAAGCAGTCTTCCAAATCATTTGAAGAGAGTTTTGATGTTGCGATGGATTCTGTGATCACCCAAATTAAAAGAAAGAAAGAACGCCAGGCGGCCTGATAACATTGAATAATATCACACAAAAAGCCCCCAAAAAACAGGGGGCTTTTTCATGCGGTTAAATTCTTTTTAAAAAATCTTTTACAAAGTTTTTGTATTAATCATTTTCTCTTACCTTTGCCTTCCCAAAAAATAGGGTGCATTGTTGTGGCCTTATTTTAAGGGAAGTTCTTTAAAACGTTTATCGATTTGAACCTGTAAACGAAATTTTTGCCGAAGTAGCTCAGTTGGTAGAGCAACTGATTTGTAATCAGTAGGTCGGGGGTTCGACTCCCTTCTTCGGCTCGGTCATTGATCTTTGATCAATTAGGGGGCAGTTACCAGAGTGGCCAAATGGGGCGGACTGTAAATCCGCTGTCTTTCGACTTCGGTGGTTCGAATCCACCACTGCCCACCATTTCAAATTGATAATGCATCAATTTGAAGATTTGAAAATGAAGAGTTCTTTTAAATTGAAGTTGTCTATCTAATTGGGTAATATTCAAATTAGGTCATCTTCAAATTAACAAGCGGAAGTAGCTCATTTGGTAGAGCGATAGCCTTCCAAGCTATAGGTGGCCGGTTCGAGCCCGGTCTTCCGCTCAAGGAGATTATTGTAAGCAAAAAGAGGTTTTGCTCTGCAAGCCGTGGTAGCTCAGGGGTAGAGCACTTCCTTGGTAGGGAAGGGGTCGTGAGTTCGATTCTCACCTATGGCTCACAATTTAGTTCTTAGTTATAGTCGGTGATAAAAGCAGGTTGATGTAATCAGGTTGGAGCGTGAGTTCCCGGCCAAGATCCGTCATTCAGGCGGGAAACTCATCAAGGCTCTACAACAAAAAATTGTCGCTGGTTTTCAGACATTAAACGAAACCAATTTTAAACACAACTTTTAAAAAGTACAAAAATGGCAAAAGAATCTTTCAAAAGGGATAAACCCCATCTGAACGTTGGAACCATTGGTCACGTAGATCATGGTAAAACAACTTTAACAGCCGCTATAACCGATGTTTTGTCAAAAAGAGGTTTAGCGGAGAAAAAAAATTACGATGATATCGATGGTGCTCCTGAAGAAAAAGAAAGGGGTATTACGATTAATACAGCTCACGTTGAGTATGCTACCAACACCCGTCACTACGCTCACGTAGATTGTCCGGGTCACGCGGATTATGTGAAAAACATGATCACTGGTGCTGCACAGATGGATGGTGCTATCCTGGTAGTTGCTGCTACGGATGGTCCAATGCCACAAACGAAAGAGCACATCCTGCTGGCTCGCCAGGTAGGTGTACCTCAGATCGTTGTTTTCATGAACAAAGTAGATTTGGTTGACGATCCGGAATTACTGGAACTCGTTGAAATGGAAATACGCGAACTGTTGACTTCATACGGTTTCGATGGCGATAACACGCCAATCATCCAGGGTTCTGCTACCGGCGCTTTGGCTGGTGACGAAAAATGGATTGCTAAAATCAATGAGTTGATGGATGCTGTTGATAGCTACATTCCATTGCCTCCACGGTTGGTTGATCTTCCGTTCCTGATGAGTGTTGAGGACGTGTTCTCAATCACTGGTCGTGGTACTGTTGCTACCGGTCGTATCGAAAGAGGTCGTATCAAAGTGGGTGAAGCCATTGAGATCGTTGGTCTGATGGAAAAACCACTCTCTTCTACCGTTACAGGTGTTGAGATGTTCAAAAAATTATTGGACGAAGGTGAAGCCGGTGATAACGCAGGTTTGCTGTTACGTGGTATTGAAAAAACCCAGATCCGTCGTGGTATGGTGCTTTGCAAACCAGGTTCTATCACTCCGCATACCGAATTCAAAGGCGAAGTTTATGTACTGAGCAAAGAAGAAGGCGGACGTCACACTCCATTCTTCAACAAATACCGTCCTCAGTTCTATTTCCGTACAACTGACGTAACAGGTGAAGTTACCCTGAACGCTGGAACTGAAATGGTTATGCCTGGTGATAACACAAACTTAACCGTTACCCTGATCCAGCCAATTGCGATGGAAAAAGGTCTTAAGTTTGCGATTCGTGAAGGTGGCCGTACCGTAGGTGCTGGTCAGGTTACAGAGATCCTTAAATAATAGCCCCCGATTCCCCTTACAAGGAAGAAAGGATGCTTACATAAATACAAAGTACCTTTGGTTTTTTAAGCCTTAGGTACTTTGTTCTTTAAAAAGTTCTTTACATTTTTACTCACTTCGGCTGTACGTTAACGTAAGGAAGTGATTTTTACGGGCATGGTGCAACGGTAGCATACGGGTCTCCAAAACCTTTGATCTGGGTTCGAATCCTAGTGCCCGTGCTAATGAAGGAATTGATTTGAAAATTTGAAGATGTACCAATTAAAGTATTGGTCATAATCTTCAAATCATCAAATCTTCAAATCAAGAAATCTTCAAATTATCAAATTATTATTATGAACAAATTCACGGTTTTTGTAAAAGAGTCTTACAAGGAAATGATGGAGAAGGTTAGCTGGCCTAAATGGGAGCAGTTACAACAGTCCACCATGATTGTACTGGGCGCAACATTGTTCATTACTGCTATTGTAGCCTTGATGGACCTGGTTGCCAACGGATCTATGAAATTTATTTACTCCTTATTTAAGTAATTATGGAAGAAACATCACCAATAGAAAAAGTGGAAAAGGCGGAGAAAGAAAGTAAATGGTATGTACTCAGGGTCGTAAGTGGTAAAGAACGCAAAGTAAAAGAGTATCTCGATAAAGACATCATCCGCAACGGATGGGATAAAGTGATCATGCAGATCTTCTTACCTGTTGAAAAGGTATATAAAGTACTCAACGGTAAAAAAGTAATGCGTGAACGTAACTTCTACCCTGGTTATATCATGATGGAAGTAGCTGGCGACAAGCTTAATGATGACATCATCCAGCACGTTAGTAACATCAGCAACGTAATGCACTTTTTAACCGATGGAAAAGGTTCCAAAGGAAATATCATCTCCCTGCGTAAATCGGAAGTGAATAAAATGCTGGGTAAAGTAGATGAGATGAGCGATATCGGCGGTGTAACCATGAGCGAACCATTCATCATCGGCGAAACCATCAAGATCATCGACGGGCCATTCAACGATTTCAATGGCGTGATCGAAGAAGTAAGCGACGAAAAGAAAAAACTAAAAGTTCAGGTAAAGATATTCGGAAGGGCCACCCCGGTAGAATTAAGCTATATGCAGGTAGAAAAACTGGCATAAATTACCAAACCAACTGCTTGAAACCGCTTCAAAATAATTTGAAGCGGTTTTTGTTTTATATGCGGAAAAAACACTACTTTTGCCGCCCCAATTAGTTCTTTAGAGAATCGTCTGAATAAGACAGGTTTGGGAGTTTCGGGAAATCCCGGGACGTTATCACCAAAAAATTAAACAAATGGCAAAAGAAATCACCGGCTATGTGAAACTCCAGTGTAAAGGAGGACAAGCCAACCCGGCACCGCCGATCGGACCAGCCCTTGGTTCTAAAGGTGTGAACATCATGGAGTTCTGCAAACAATTCAATGCAAGAACCCAGGATAAACCCGGCAAAGTATTACCCGTATTGATTACGGTGTATGCAGACAAGTCTTTCGACTTCGTCATCAAAACAGCTCCAGCTGCAATACAATTAATGGATGCTGCCAAAATCAGCAGCGGTAGTAAAGAACCCAATCGTGTAAAAGTTGGTAAGGTTACCTGGTCACAGGTAGAAGAGATCGCCAAAGATAAAATGGAAGATCTGAACGCCTTTACCCTGAACAGCGCCATGAGCATGGTAGCTGGTACAGCACGCAGTATGGGATTAACCGTTGAAGGTAAAGCTCCCTGGGAAAATTAATTGTCAACCCGGCCTGCTTCTGGCAAGCTGAAAAATTTTTTGAAAAATGATTACTAAAAAAAGAAAAATAGCAAACGCTAAGGTTGACGTTAACAAAGCTTATTCGCTGAAGGAAGCGTCTTCCCTGGTTAAAGAAATAAACACCACCAAATTCGATAGTTCTGTTGACCTGCACGTAAAATTAGGCGTAGACCCTAAGAAAGCAGACCAGGCCATCCGCGGAACTGTATCACTTCCTCACGGTACCGGTAAAACGAAAAAAGTACTGGTACTTTGTACACCCGATAAAGAAGCCGAAGCGAAAGCCGCAGGTGCTGATTTTGTTGGATTGGATGAATTCATAACAAAGATCGAAGGTGGTTGGACAGATATTGACGTGATCGTAGCAACTCCATCCGTGATGCCTAAAATTGGTAAACTCGGTAAGGTGCTTGGTCCACGTAACCTGATGCCAAACCCAAAAACAGGTACCGTTACAAACGACGTTGCCGGTGCGGTAAATGACCTGAAAGGTGGTAAGATCGCATTCAAAGTTGATAAAGTAGGTATTATTCATGCATCTGTAGGCCGCGTAAGTTTTGCGCCAGAAAAGATTGCTGAAAACTGCCAGGAATTTATCAACGCGATCATCAAATTAAAACCAGCCAGTTCAAAAGGTACATACCTGAAAGGCGTTAGTATGGCCAGTTCCATGAGTCCTGGAATCCTGGTTGACACAAAATCTGTTCAAAACTAAATCACCACGCTTCGGCACATTGCCGGGGACAAAAATATTTGTTATGACAAAACAAGAGAAAAATGAAGTGATAGAATTGCTGAAAGGCAAATTCTCTCAGTATAATAATTTCTACATCACCGATACCGAAAGCCTTTCTGTGGCACAGGTTGGTAAACTGCGCAATGTTTGCTTCGACAAGCAGGTAGAAATGAAAGTGGCCAAGAACACTTTGATCAAAAAAGCACTGGAAAGCCTGGATGCAGAAAAATATGCAGGAGTGTACGATTCATTGCATAAAGTAACTGCGCTGATGTTCAGCGAAAATCCAAAAGATCCGGCTGTTATCATCAGTGGCTTCCGAAAAGCCAACAACAATGACAAACCGATCCTGAAAGCAGCATTCATCAATGGAGATGTATTTGTAGGCGACAATCAATTGAAAGCGCTTACCCTCATCAAAACCAAAAATGAACTCATCGGGGATATCATTGGTTTGTTACAATCACCTATCCAACGTGTATTGGGTGCATTGCAGAACAAAGATGCAGCAAAAGCAGAAGCACCAGTTGCAGAAGCACCTGTAGCAGAAGCAGCAGCACCTGTTGCAGAAACAGCAGCTCCTGAAGCACCGGCAGCAGAAGCTCCGGCGGCTGAAGCACCTGCAGCAGAAACACCAGCAGCTGATGATGCAGCTCCTGAAGCAAAAACAGAAGAATAATCACAACCTGATTATACCTGGCCGGATGGTAAAAGGCACAAACAAATTTTTTTAAACTCCGCCGGAGTATATAACCATGAAGGCGGCAAAAATCAAACATTATGGCAGACGTAAAAGCACTGGCAGAAAACCTGGTAGGTTTAACAGTAAAAGAAGTACAGGAATTAGCTGAATTCTTAAAATCAGAATACGGCATTGAACCAGCTGCAGCAGCAGTAGTGATCAGCGGCGGTGGCGATGGCCCGGCAGCTGTTGAAGAGAAAACCTCTTTCAACGTGATCCTGAAAGGCGGCGGCGCAAACAAACTGGCCGTTGTTAAGATCGTTAAAGAATTAACAGGATTGGGACTGAAAGAAGCTAAAGATTTAGTAGATGGCGCTCCAAAACCAGTTAAAGAAGGTGTTGACAAAGCAACTGCAGAAGAATTAAAAGCCAAATTAACGGAAGCAGGTGCTGACGTTGAAATCGCTTAATTCGAAAAGTAAAAAATAGCTTTAATAGCCGGGGAGAAATCTTCGGCTTTTTTCATGCCCGTTCATATAATATTTTTCCCTGTGATTTATTTTTGACGCACATTTACAGTTCACACAAAAAATAACACGATGAAATTTGTTTCTACCGCAACGATTGTCATTTGCGCAGTGGCTTTATTCTCCTGCAAGGGAAACGATTCCAAAACAACTGCCGACAGCAAGCCTTTTCTTGATACAGCCGGTATGAATACGTCGGTAAAACCCGGTGACGATTTTTATGAATATGTAAACGGCAACTGGATTAAAAAATCTGCCATCCCTGATGATCTTCCGGGATGGGGTAGTTTTTATGCGATCTATGAAGATAACCTGAAAAACCTGCGTGGAATTCTTGAAGAGGCAGCCAAAGGCAATAGCGCCAAAGGCAGTCCCGAACAGAAAACCGGCGATTACTACGCGGCAGGCATGGATACCGTGGCCATTGAAAAAGCTGGTGCTTCACCTTTGAAACCCATGCTCGATAAAATTGCATCCGTTAAGGATTATAAAGAACTCGTAAACCTAATCAGCGAAAGTTATGCTAACGGTGATGGAGACCTGCTGGGATTTTATGTTGGCGCCGATGATAAAAACAGCGCCCAGCACATTCCTGTATTTACCCAATCCGGCCTGTCGCTTCCTGAAAAAGATTATTATTCCCGTACCGATAGTTCATCAGTAGCTATCCGCAAAGCACTCAGCAATCATATCACCACTCTATTCACCCTAACGGGAACGGATGCAGGCACTGCAGCAAAAAATGCTGACGATATCCTGGCCCTGGAAACAGAGATCGCCAAATCGCACCGCTCACCGGTAGAACTCCGCGATCCGCAAAAGAACTATAACAAGATGAGCGTGGCCGATCTGCAAAAACAAACTCCCAATATCGACTGGGTGAATTTCTTTGCAAAAATCAATGCCAAAACCGACAGCGTAAACGTAGCGCAACCAGGTTACTTCATCGCATTGAGTGGTTTACTTGCCAGCAAGCCCATTGAATTATGGAAGACCAAACTGTCTTTTGATTATATCTCTTCTAATGCAAGCTTACTCACAAAGGCCTTCCGCGATGCAAACTTTGCTTACAATAAAGTAATGAGCGGAACCAAAAAAGACAGCGATCGCTGGAAGAAAATGGTGAACAGGGTTGATGGCGGATTGGGTGAATTACTCGGGCAACTTTATGTAAAAAAATATTTCAATGAAGATGCCAAGAAAAGAATGGATGAGCTGGTAAGCAACCTACAGAAGGCTTTCGAGATCAGGATCAATAAACTGGATTGGATGAGCGACAGTACCAAGAAAAGATCTGTAGCTAAACTCAACACCTTCCTGAAAAAGATCGGCTATCCTTCCAAATGGAAAAATTATGATGATGTAACCATCGACAAAACAAATTTCTTCGCAAGCGCCAAAAGTGTGCAGTTACATAACCAAAAAGAAATGCTCAATAAGATCGGCAAACCAGTTGATCGCATGGAATGGGGCATGTCTGCACCAACCGTGAATGCATATTACAATCCATCCAACAACGAGATCGTTTTTCCTGCAGGCATACTTCAACCACCATTCTTTAATGTAAACGCAGATGATGCCATCAACTACGGCGCCATCGGGATGGTGATCGGTCACGAAATGACCCATGGTTTCGACGACCAGGGCAGCCAGTATGATGAAGTAGGAAACCTCGTAAACTGGTGGACCAAAGAAGATGGCGTGAAGTTCAAAGCAAAAACAAACCAGGTGGTTACTCAATACAATGGCTTTACCGTGCTGGATACCCTGCACCTGAATGGCGAACTCACCCAGGGTGAAAACATTGCGGACATCGGTGGAATTTCAATTGCTTTCGATGCCTTTAAAATGACCAAACAGGGTAAAAGCAATGAAAAGATCGATGGATTTACACCCGACCAACGCTTTTTCCTGGGATATGCCCAGTCGTGGAGGGAAAATAACCGCGATGAAATTGTACGGATGTATGTAAACGTAGACCCTCATTCCCCCGCCAAATACAGGGTGAACGGGCCTTTGGCCAATTTTGATCCTTTCTATACCGCATTCGGCATCAAAGAAGGAGACAAAATGTATATCAAGCCAGAAAACAGGGCAAAGATCTGGTAAACAAGCTTCCACGAAAGCCGGGATGAAATTCCCGGCTTTTTTATGGCCAATTTGGCGGAAAGTCAGGGAATTGTTAAAAGTTTGGCTTTTCTACAAAAACCAAACCAATCCATAAAATTTCCGTTTTTTGTCGGAATAATCCGGAGAGTTTTCCCTACCTTTGCCCTCCTTTAATTTCGGGTTAGTGGCACCTGTCGTTCGACGGGATGGTTTTGCGCCTGCGTCACACCTGGTTTTTTAAGGGCCTTCGCACACTAAAACGTCTTAATTACAATATGTCTGCAACTAAATCAACCGCTGCTAAACGTATCAATTTCGGAAAAGTTGAACTTTTGGCAGAACAACCCGACTTGCTCGGAATCCAGATCCAGTCGTTCAAAGATTTTTTCCAGTTAGAAACAACCCCTGATAAACGTAACGTTGAAGGGCTGTTCCGTGTGTTCAAGGAAAACTTCCCGATTACGGATACCCGCAATATTTTTGTGCTGGAATTCCTTGACTACTTCGTTGATCCTCCACGCTACACCATTGAAGAGTGTATCGAAAGGGGGCTGACTTATGCTGTTCCATTAAAAGCAAAGCTCAGGCTTAGCTGTAATGATGAAGAGCACGTCGATTTCCAGACGATCGTTCAGGACGTGTTCCTGGGTAACATTCCATACATGACACCGCGTGGTACTTTCGTGATCAACGGTGCTGAAAGGGTTGTGGTTAGCCAGCTGCATCGTTCACCAGGCGTATTCTTCGGCCAATCGGTTCACCCGAACGGAACGAAGATCTATTCTGCCAGGGTGATTCCTTTCAAAGGAGCCTGGATGGAATTTGCGACTGACATCAACAACGTAATGTTTGCTTACATCGATCGTAAGAAAAAATTCCCGGTTACCACTTTGTTACGTTCCATCGGGTACGAAACAGATAAGGATATCCTGGAACTTTTCGGCATGGCTGATGAAGTGAAGGCTGATAAAAAAACACTGGAAAAGCACATCGGCAAACGTCTTGCTGCACGTGTCTTACGTACATGGGTAGAAGATTTTGTGGATGAAGATACCGGTGAAGTAGTTTCTATCGAAAGGAATGAGATCGTACTCGAAAGAGATTCGATCCTCGATGAATCTAACATCGCCATGATCCTGGAAATGGAAGCGAAAAGCGTGTTCATCCAGAAAGAAGAAGTGAGCGGTGATTATGCGATCATCTACAACACCTTAAATAAAGATACATCCAACAGTGAACTTGAAGCGGTTCAGCATATCTACAAGCAACTGCGTGGAGCAGATGCACCGGATGATGAAACAGCCCGTGGTATCATTGATAAATTATTCTTCTCCGACAAACGTTACGATCTTGGTGAAGTTGGTCGTTACAAGATCAACCGTCGCCTTGGATTGAATTACCCGTTAGAGAAAAAAGTACTTACAAAAGAAGACATCATCTCTATCATTAAATACCTGGTATTATTAACCAATGGTAAAAGTGAAGTGGATGATATCGATCATTTAAGCAACCGTCGCGTACGTACTGTAGGCGAACAGTTATATGCACAGTTCGGTGTTGGTCTGGCCCGTATGGCCCGTACCATCCGTGAAAGGATGAACGTTAGGGACAACGAGGTGTTTACACCTGTTGACCTGATCAATGCAAGAACACTTTCTTCTGTTATCAACTCGTTCTTCGGAACATCACAGTTGTCGCAGTTCCTGGATCAGACAAACCCGTTGAGTGAGATCACGCATAAGCGTCGTATCTCCGCACTCGGACCCGGTGGTTTGAGCAGGGAAAGGGCTGGTTTCGAGGTACGTGACGTTCACTACTCACATTATGGCCGTTTGTGTACAATTGAAACACCGGAAGGACCAAACATTGGTTTGATCTCAACCTTATGCGTACACGCTAAGATCAACGACATGGGCTTTATCGAAACACCTTATCGCAAGGTAGATAACGGTAAGGTAGACATGAAGAAGATCACTTTCCTGAGTGCAGAAGAAGAAGATACCGCAAAGATCGCCCAGGCGAATATTGATATTGATGAAAAAGGAAACTTCGTTGAAGATATGATCAAGAGTCGCCAGACAGGTGATTTCCCGATCCTTCCAAAAACAGAAGTGGAATACATGGACGTTGCGCCAAACCAGATCGTTGGTTTGAGTGCGTCATTGATTCCGTTCCTGGAGCATGATGATGCCAACCGTGCGTTGATGGGATCAAACATGCAACGCCAGGCTGTTCCATTGCTTCGTCCCGAAGTGCCGATCGTTGGTACCGGACTGGAAGCGAAAGCTGCCCGTGATGCAAGGATCCAGATCCATGCAAACGGTGATGGTGTGGTGGAATTTGTAGATGCCAATGAAATTCATGTAAGGTACAAGCGTAACGAAACCCAGCAACTGGTAAGTTTCGAAGATGATCTTACCATTTATAAATTAACCAAGTTCGTTCGTACCAACCAGGAAACCTGCATTAACCTGCGTCCTGCGGTAGTGAAAGGACAAAAAGTTTCTGATGGCGATTTCCTTACAGAAGGATATGCAACCAAAGGCGGCGAAATCGCCCTGGGTCGTAACCTGAAAGTAGCGTTCATGCCTTGGAAAGGATACAACTTCGAGGATGCGATCGTAATTTCTGAGAAAGTAGTGAAGGATGACTGGTTTACGTCTATCCATATCAGTGAGTTTGAAACAGAAGTACGTGATACCAAATTGGGAGAAGAAGAACTTACGCCGGATATTCCGAATGTAAGTGAAGAAGCTACCAAAGATCTCGATCAGAATGGTATCATCCGTATCGGCGCTACCATTAAGGAAGGCGATATCATCATCGGTAAGATCACACCAAAA
>JAKQKY010000026.1 GCA_029560415.1 Bacteroidota bacterium
GCATCAAACCGGTTAACGGCAAGTTGCGATACTTTGGCAGCTTCTTTTTCAAACCGGATTACCTTTAAAGCGTTGGTTTGAATCTCAATATTCTGAAGCAGGATATCCTGGAGATTATCCAATGCCATCAACTCGTAATAAGACGCTGCTATTTCAGAAACTAAATTGGTAACCATAAAATTCCGGCCTTCTATGGTAGCCAGATATTCCATCATTGCTGCCTTCTTTGCATTCCTTAACTTTTTCCATACGTCCAGTTCCCACGATGCGGATAATCCAAACATAAAATCGGGCAACGGCTTGGGAAAGGCTACACCGGGTTTAATTTCAAGTGATTCGTCCACTGCACCATTGCGTGTATACTCACCACTTTTTTCAAGACCCATAGCCCCGATTCCCTGCACAAAGGGGCGATATTCGCCCTTTCGTGCATACACTTCATTCTTAACCATTTCAATTTCCTGCAGCGCAATATTCAGCTCCTGGTTATTTTTTAGGGCTGTATCAATAATGGCTATCAGTTGCGGGTCATTAAAATAGCTCCTCCATTGAATGTTAGCAGCATTTACGGTATCAGTTGAATTATAATAAGCCGGTGGTGTTGTTTTGTTTTCTGTTTTGGTGGTAAGCGCCGGTATTTTACACGACCACAAACAGGAAAATGCAACAGCGATTGCTGAAAGCCTAACGATTATGTTGTTTCTCATTTTTATTTTTATTTCGTTTCAATATTCTTTTGAGTTTACTGATGAGTGCCGTATCGGAATAACTATCCACATAGGATTCAAGCAAAGGATTCTCATCTTCATCTTGTATGAGTTTTTTGCCTTCCGACAATTTAGCCATCATGTAATAAAGGCCAGGTACAATGATGACACCGAAAACGGTTCCGAACAGCATACCTCCCATGGAAGAAGCGCCAATTGTCCTGTTTCCAACGGCGCCGGGTCCATGCGCCGCAAGTAATGGAATCAGCCCTGCTATAAAAGCAAAGGAAGTCATAAGAATGGGTCGGAACCGCACTTTAGAACCTTCAATAGCAGCTTCCAGTACAGTGGCACCCTGCGAGTGTTTTTGTGCGGCAAACTCCACAATAAGAATGGCATTCTTGCCCAATAAACCCACCAGCATAATCAAGCCCATTTGGGCATATACATCATTTGCCAACCCCATCATTTTTAATAGAAAGAAAGAACCGAATACTCCAACGGGCAATGATAGAATTACGGCCACAGGAATAATAAAACTTTCATATTGTGCCGCTAACAGCAGGTAAACGAAAATCAACACAACAATAAAAATGAGGAGGGCTTCATTTCCTCTAACAGCTTCGTCAAACGACAGGCCTTCCCATGCTATATCGTAGCCCTGCGGCAGCGTTTCTTTGGCTACTTCCCTTATGGCATCAATGGCATCGCCACTGGTAAAACCACTTGAAGGAATACCTTTAATAGAAGAGGAAGTATAAAGGTTGAAACGTGTAATTTCATTGGGTCCCTGTGTTTTCTTCATGGTCATAAAGGCACTGTAAGGAACCATTTCATCCCGGTTGTTTTTTATAAAAAGGTTCAGGATATCACTTGGCAGTTTCCTGTATTCGGGAGCAGCCTGTGTGTACACCTTAAAGAAATTGCCAAAGCGAACAAACCCCTGTTCATAAGTACTTCCCAGCAGGATATCCAGATTCTCCATCGCCTTTCCAATGGAAACACCTTTTTGCATGGCCAGTTCATTGTCAATAATGAGTTCGTACTGCGGATAATTTGCCGCAAAAAAGGTAAACAGACCGGTTAATTCTTTCCGTTTTTTCAATTCTTCCATAAAGGATTTGTTCACCTTGTCAAATTCCTGGTAATCAACAGTTGTATTTTTATCCAGGAGCCGAAGCGAAAAACCATCCGACGAACCATAGCCAGGTACGGCCGGAGGTTCAAAATATTCAATTACAGCACCTATATCTTTTGTTTTTTCTTCCAGTTCCTCAATTACTTCTTTTACTGAATGTTTACGATCTTCCCAACTTTTCAGGTTTATGATACAGGTTCCGGCATTGGAACCACGGCCTTCTGTTAGTATCTCAAAGCCTGCAAGGGAAGAAACCGATTGAATGCCATCTACTTCTTCAGCAATTTTTTGCAGTTTCCGTGATACATCATTAGTCCGCTCCAGTGTGGACCCGGGCGGGGTTTGAATAATGGCATAGATCATCCCCTGGTCTTCGTTGGGAATAAAACCAGATGGAAGCGTGTCGTTGACAAAATAAATGCCTGCACAAAAAATGAGCAGCATTCCCCAGGTAACGGCCCTGCGGTTAACAATAATTCTGAGCAGACCGGTGTAGCCATTTGTTACCTTATCAAACCCCCTGTTAAACCAGTTAATAAACATGGTAATAGGGGATTTACTTTTGGGCCTGCCATGCGTATTCTTTAAAATCATGGCGCATAGAACCGGTGTAAGCGTAAGCGCCACGAGGCCTGATAATACAATGGAACTTGCCATGGTAATGGAAAACTGCCTGTAAAATATACCCACTGGCCCGGTCATAAATGCAACAGGAATAAATACTGCGGTCATTACTAGCGTAATGGCAATAATTGCCCCGCTGATTTCGCCCAGTACTTTTTTTACTGCGTTGAAAGGCGTTAAATTCTCCTCATGCATTTTTGCATGTACGGCTTCCACCACTACAATGGCATTGTCCACCACAATACCAATGGCCAGTACCAGTGCAAATAGGGTGACCATATTAATAGTCAATCCAAAAAGCTGCATAAAGAAGAAAGTACCTATCAACGAAACAGGTACTGCCAGAATGGGAATTAAAGTAGAACGCCAATCGCCAAGAAAAAGAAAGACCACCAATGCCACCAGTATAAAAGCCTCCACAAGCGTATGCATTACTTTATCAATCGATGCATTTACAAATGTTGACACATCGTAGTTGATCTCGTAATCCATTCCGGGCGGAAAGTCTTTTTTAAGTTCATTCAGTTTAATTTTTACCTGCTCAATTACTTTACTGGCATTGCTGCCAAAATTTTGCTTGAGTACG
>JAKQKY010000040.1 GCA_029560415.1 Bacteroidota bacterium
AGGCATCGGCCAGGTTGGATGCATTGGGATCCTGTTTGAAAATTTTCCGGAAAAGATTTTTATAAACGAGCGACTTGTTGAGGCGTTCTACTGCTTCTGTTATCGGCAATCCCATTTCATCGGGGTTTTGAATGGGCATCAATGCCTGTTCTTCAAGAGAGCCGGCCCGGCCATCCCAAAAATAATATGGCCTGTTCTTCATGTTCAATACCGAAGGCGTATTGCGTTTGGTAAGCTTACCAGCAATACCCATGCTGAAAGCCATAGTATCGGCAAAAGCATGATCTGGCTTATGACAACTGGCGCAACTAACGGTACTGTCTTTCGACAATATCTTTTCATTGAATAATTTTTCGCCCAGCGCTTTTTTGTTTTTAATATCAACCGGGGAAGCATTGCGGAAGAATGCGCCGCAAAAAAAGAATATACTCAGCAAGCAGGTGGCCCAGGCCGCTTTTTTCATGGTTGTAAAATTACAATCATTTTAATTGCGCTGCGAATTATATCATATTCAGGTTGTAACTTTCGGCATAATTTTATTTCTATGGCAGACAAACAGGTTTTTATAGATGCGATCAAAAGCGGGTATAGTTTCAAAGGAGAATCGGTGCAGATCGGTGCCGCCATGCTCAATGGCGAAGTGATCGCTGAAGCGCCTATATTCCTGCCGTTGAAAACCATGAACAGGCATGGACTTATTGCCGGCGCTACCGGTACCGGTAAAACGAAAACACTGCAGATGATCAGTGAGTGCCTGAGCGATAACAGTATACCGGTTTTGCTGCTCGATATCAAGGGTGACCTGAGTGGCATTGCCGCCGCTGGTGCTATTAATGATAAAGTGACAGATCGCTACCAGAAACTCAATCTTACCTATGCGCCTGCTGCCTATCCTTCTGAACTCCTGACCTTAACCGGTAAAGATGGTGTTCATTTACGGGCCACCGTTAGTGAATTTGGCCCCGTGTTGCTGAGCAAGATACTTGGGTTAAATGATACACAGGGCGGGGTAGTGGCGCTGATCTTTAAATACTGCGACGATAACCAGATGCCGCTGCTCGACCTGAAGGATTTCATCAAACTACTCCAGTTCATCGGGGATGAAGGCAAGGCCGAGATCGAAAAATTATATGGGAAGATTTCTACTACCTCAACAGGAACCATCCTGCGTAAAGTGATCGAACTGCAGCAACAAGGTGCCGATATTTTTTTCGGTGAAAGAAGTTTTGAAGTAGATGACCTTATGCGCATGAGTGCTGATGGAAAAGGGATGATCAATATTCTGCGGGTGGCTGATATACAAGACAAGCCCAAACTGTTTTCAACTTTTATGTTGCAAATGCTGGCCGAATTGTATGCAAGCTGCCCCGAAGAAGGAGACCTGGATAAACCCAAACTCATCATGTTCATTGATGAAGCTCATCTCATATTCCAGGAAGCCAGTTCGGAATTGCAGCAACAGATCGAAACCATTATCAAACTCATCCGTTCAAAAGGCATCGGCATTTTCTTCTGTACGCAAAACCCGATGGATATTCCTGCGCCGGTGCTGGCCCAGCTTGGATTAAAAGTACAGCATGCCCTGCGTGCTTTCACTGCTGCCGATCGTAAAGTGATCAAACAAACAGCAGAAAATTATCCTGAAACAGATTTTTATAAAACCGAGGACCTCATCACCCAACTTGGTATCGGCGAAGCGCTGGTTACCCTTCTCAATGAAAAAGGCATTCCAACTCCTTTGGCGCACGTAATGCTATGTTCACCCAGGAGCAGGATGGATGTACTTACCGATGCAGAAGTATCCGCAATAAATGGCAAGTCGAAGCTGGTAGCTAAATACAGTGCACAGGTAGATAGTCATAGTGCCTACGAAATTCTCACGGCCAAGTTGCAGGAAGCTGCTGAAAAAAGTAACGCAGAAGCAGAAACGAAGGCTTCGTCGAAAAGCTCAAAACCCGAACCTTCCACTTTTGAAAAAGTGACCAATAATACGGTTGTAAAAAGCATGATGCGAACGGCAGGCAATGGTATTGTAAGATCGTTACTTGGCGCATTGGGACTTGGGGGCCGCACTACGAAGAAAAAATCGAGCAGCTGGTTTTAAGTTTTTGCTGCAATTGTTCCTGTAATTTTGCCGCATGTCACTATCACGTTCAATTTTCCGGCACCGCTTTGGCCCCCTGGCCGTGGTGGCTTTTGTGGTAACCCTGCTAAGTTTTATCACGAGGCTGTTCTTGTTTTATCGTTCATGGCCAAACCTGGAGCTGAACCTGCTGAACACGATCGGCATTTTCAGTATCGGATTTTTTTACGACCTGGTGGTGGCGAGTTTCTTCGGCATTCCTGTTGCACTTTATTGCTGGCTGATGAAAGACAGCTGGTACCAGAAAAAATGGAACCGCATCCCGTTATATATTCTATTCTTTCTCATTTGCCTCATCCTGGTGATCAATGTGGGATCAGAGATCGCTTTCTGGGAAGAATTCAATGTGCGTTTTAATTTCATTGCGGTGGATTACCTCATTTATACAAATGAAGTGATCGGCAATATCTGGGAATCGTATAATATTCCCCTGATCGGTTCAGGGTTCATCCTGTTTACAATCCTTTTATTAATATGGCTGCGTAAACGCATAACCGCTTCACAACTGGTCAGCATGCGTTTTGCAAAGCGTTCTTTATTTCTGCTGGTATACCTTGCCGTTACTGCCGGAGCATATTTTCTTGTGAATAACAGGCTGAAGAATACCAGCAACAATAATTATGTGAATGAGCTTGGTGGAAATGGTATTTATGAATTTGGCTCAGCATTCTGGCATAACGAAATCGACTACAAGAAGTTTTATATCGTACACGACGATAAAGAAAATATGGCCGTATTGCGAAATATGCTGCAGGAACCCGGCACTTTATTCAATTCCGATCCGCTTGGCATAACGCGAACGATCAATTGCGACAGCCCGGAAAAAAAATGGAATATTGTGTTGATCAGTGTTGAAAGCCTAAGTGGTGATTACCTGAAAATTTTCGGCGGCAAAGACAACATCACCCCCTTTCTCGATTCACTAATACCACATGGATTATTCTTCAAAAATTTCTATGCTTCGGGTACCCGTACCGTCAGGGGACTGGAAGCATTGTCACTGGCCATTGCGCCCACGCCGGGTCAATCTATCGTGCGCAGGCCGGGCAATGAAGATATGTTTACCATGGGGTCGGTACTGAAAGAAAAGAACTATGATGTAAAATATATTTATGGAGGCAATAGCTTCTTCGACAATATGGGTTATTTCTTCAGCCATAACAGTTACCAGGTGATCGATAAACGGGATATACCAGAAGATCGCATTCACCATGAAACGGTTTGGGGTGTGGCAGATGAAGATGCGTTCAGCATTGCACTAGACGAATGTGATAAAAGTTTCGGTGCCGGGAAACCCTTTTTCAATCATATCATGACGGTGAGCAATCATCGTCCCTATACTTATCCCGATGGAAGGATCGACATCCCTTCTGCATCTCAATCATGGATGGGTGCCGTGAAGTACACGGATTATGCGATCAATGCCTTTCTCAAAGACGCTCAAAAGAAGCCATGGTTCAATAATACCTTATTTGTGATCGTATCCGACCATTGTTCAAGCAGTGCCGGGAAAACCGACCTGCCAGTGACCCGTTACCATATTCCCTGCCTCCTGTATGCACCCGCCCTCATCAAGCCGGCCATTGAAGAACGATTCACCAGCCAGATCGACCTGGCCCCTTCGGTATTGGGGTTAATGAACCTTGATTACACGAGTACATTCATGGGTTACGACATGTTCAGGCTGCAACCGGGAAAGGAACGCATTTTCATCAGTACCTACCAGGATATGGGCTACGTGAAGCACGATACCCTGGTGATCTTATCCCCACAAAGAAAGATGGCCATGTACAAAACCGATTTTGCCACGGGTCAATCGGTAAAGATCCCCAACTCCGAAAATCTGGCCAATGAGGCCATCGCCTGGTACCAGGGAGCCAGTTTTCTTTTCAATGAAAAACGCTACAAAAAAAACGGGCCTGTTAACCGGTAAATTATTCGCAATCAGGCAGATACTTGATAGTGTAACTTTTACATAATCAAAATATTTTTTTAAAATAATTAGTAAAAGACTTGGAGAATGGTAATTTCCACATTATCTTTGTTTCGGTTTTTCATAGGATATTGGATTTTAAAGCGGGACTAGATTTCTATCTTGGTCCCTTTTTTTATGCCTCAAAGTCCCGATTATCCACAGCTTATCAACCTTTAACCTGTTTTTTAACCTGTATAATTCCTTCAGGATCATGCTGGATCAACTGTTCTGCGAGCAGGTATTCAAGGATCGATTTTAGTTGCTGTTTGCTGACTTGCTTAAACTCCTTTTCAAGCTTTTCCAGCTTTACCGGTACTTTCTCCAGGTTAATTAATATCTGTTGGGCCATTTCCTTAAACTGGGTGGCAGATAAGGGTAAATCCCTTTTTTTGATACAGTTATCGCAGATACCACAAGGTTTTATTTGCTGATCATTGAAATAGTCACCGATCAGTACACTCCGGCAGTCGCTGGTATTGCCTGCATAGGCCGTCATGGCAGTCAGTCTTTTCAGGTAATTTTCTTTCCTCGCCAGGTGTTCCTTGATATCCATTACAAAATCATCGGAATACATCCTGTTTTTAAGCAATATGAGTTGAGGTTGATCGGCCTGGGGCAGGTAATGGACCACCTGGTATTGTTGCAGTAAAGCCAGCTGTGATTTTACTTCGACCAGGGGTTTGCCCATAAATTTGGCCAGCAACGATTCATAAATGGTTGCCGGGTAATCGAAGATGCCTTCATAATTCCGCAGCAATCCTTTGACGAGTGGCTCCAGGTCAGGGTGCATTTGCTCAAATTCTGCCAGGTCATTTTTAGAGCAGGCAAATACGAGGGTAGCCGGCCTGAAGAAATATTCTGAATAAGCCAGTAAACCTCCTTGTGCCAGCGCTTGTATGCCATAGTTGGCATCCAGGATATTCAGTTTAAAGGTTTCTGCGAATTGGGCTATGTCGAACGAAAAGCTTTGTCCCTCCCCAATACCGGCAGGCACCTGCAGGTAGTTTAGCAGGGCCGCATATACTTTTTTGATCTGTTGCTCATCAGGGAAGCGCATATTGGCCATCTGCTCCAGGTTAACAGATTCAGATACGTTTTTCAGCAACACCGCATAGGCTCTTTTACCATCCCGTCCCGCCCGTCCCGCTTCCTGGTAATAATTTTCCAGGCAATCGGGCATATCGTAATGAATCACTGAGCGAACATCGGCCTTATCAATGCCCATTCCAAAGGCATTCGTTGCAACCACTACCCGTACCTGGTTATTGATCCATTGTTGCTGGCGATGCGTGCGTTGTTCGTTGTCGAGACCAGCATGATAATAACTTGCCTTAATGCTGTTCAGTTTCAACAGGTCGCAGACATGCTGGGTTTGTTTGCGGCTTTTACAATACACCACAGATGAACCGGGAACATTTTTTAAGATCTCCAGCAATTTGGTTTGTTTCGATTCGGGTTCAAAAACACTATACGACAGGTTTGCTCTTTCAAAAGATTGTTGAAAGCGAACCTGGTTTTTGTTAAAGAGAAGCTTTTCACAAATGTCATCCTGCACCGCCAGGGTAGCCGAAGCCGTGAGGGCTATAACGGGAACGCCTGGTAGCTGTTCACGCAGGCTGGCGATGCGTAGATACGAAGGCCTGAAATCATAACCCCATTGAGAAATACAATGTGCTTCATCAACAGCGATCATCGAAGGTTTGATGGCAGGAAGGAATTCGAGGAACAGGTCTGTTTCGAGTCTTTCGGGCGACAGGTACAGGAATTTATAATTTCCAAAAGCCGCATTCTGCAGCGTTTTCTTTACATCTGAAAAATGCATGCCCGAATAAATGGCCAGGGCCGGGATGCCTCTTTTGGAAAGATTTTCCACCTGGTCTTTCATCAATGCTATCAGCGGACTGATCACCAGGCAGATGCCTTCCGTTAACATGGCCGGCACCTGGAAACAAATTGATTTACCCCCACCTGTGGGCAACAGGGCCAATACATCTTTTTTTTCGGTCACTGCCCGGATGATGTCTTCCTGCATCGGCCTGAAATGGCTATGCTCCCAGTATTTCTGTAATATGTGTACCGCTTCGTTCAATCGTTTCCGTGATTTGTATGGAAGTTATAAAACCTTTTTTACAAAGAGTCTTACCGAGTTGGCTGCCAGAACCACATCACTTAATCCCATGGCTAGTGCTGCCAGGGTTGGGGTAAGCAATCCAGCTGCTGCAATGGGAATGGCGACAATATTGTAAATAAAGGCCCAGAAAAGATTTTGCCGGATGGTTAGGTAGGTATGCCGGCCCAGCCCTAGTGCTTCGGGCAGGTTCTTTAACCCATGGTTTACCAGGATCACATCGGCGCTTTGTAAAGCGATCTGGGAAGATTCGCTTAAAGAGATTCCGAGTGTAGCTTTGGCCAATGCAGGTGCATCATTGATGCCATCACCAACCATGGCGGTTGGGAATGACAGGTTCAGTTGACCGATCTTCTCCAGTTTCTGCGCAGGAGTTTGTTCACTATACACTTCATCAATACCCAGTGTTGCTGCAACCACGGCACATTTTTCTTTCCGGTCACCACTGAGAAGGATGGTTCTGATCTGCTTTTCTTTCAGCCATTGTATCACTGCAGCTGCTTCGGGGCGGATATCATCTTTTACGTCTATCCATCCCAGTAAGTCGCCATTACGGGTGATGTAGATATTATGGTCACCTGCTTCTGTTCCTTTCGGCACCAACTGGTAAGAGCCTGCTTCATACCGGTTTCCATCCATGTCTTCGGCCCGGATGCCAAGTCCTTTGATCTCTTCCACCGATCTCCAGCGTATCACATCATTTGTTTTCCATTCGCGAACGATGGCTGTTGCCAGGGGATGTGATGAATATTTTTCGAGCGAATAGGCGGCTTTCTGAAAGTCACGGTCATCTATAAACGCTTTATGCCCGGCCAGTACAAATTGCCCAGTGGTCAACGTGCCGGTTTTATCAAATACCACCTGTCGGATCGTTTTAAAAGATTCAAGACCAGCCGCATTGCGAAACAGGATTCCTTTGCGGGCGGCTCGTCCCAATCCAACCGCAATAGCCGCTGGTGTGGCCAATCCCATGGCACAAGGGCAGGAGATCACCAGTACCGCAATGGATCGCATAAGTGCAGATCCTGCAGTGAGATCTAAGCCAAAGTAATTTACAAGAAATGTCAGCAAGGCTATACCTACCACCAGCGGAACAAAGATGGCACTGATGCGGTCGGCCAGTTTTTGCATGGGTGGTTTTTCGGACTGGGCCTGCTGCACCATTTGTAAAATGGAAGATAATACCGTGTCCTTACCCGTTGCCGTTACCTGCGCTTTCACCAGGCCACTTTCCAGCACACTTCCTCCGATGAGTAGGTCCTTTTTCTGTTTTGAAAGCGGTAAACTTTCCCCCGTAATGATGGCCTCATTCACCATGCATTCGCCCCACAATATTTTACAATCGAGTGGCACCTGTTCTCCATTTCGGATAAGTACGAGGTCGCCTGTACGCAGCTGGGTATTTTCAATAGGAAAGATCTGCTCGGCATGCTGATCATCGAAAGCGATCATATTGGCCATCACTTTCTGCGATTTTGCAAGAGCATGTACGGCACGCTGGGTAGATTGTATGGATGCATCTTCCAGGTAATTGCCCATGAATACCAGCGTGATGATGGAAGCGGTGGTTTCAAAAAAAAGATAGTCCGGTCCCAGTTGCAATATGGCACCTGTGAGGCTGTAAATAAAAGAAGCAAGTGCACCCAACGCAATGAGTACATTCATATTCGGCATCCCGTGCTGCAGGCTTTTAATGGCGCTTCTTCCAAAGAACCACATTCCGGTGATGAATACCGGCAGGCAAAGAGCCAATTGTACCCAGGGATCCATGAGCCAGTGAAAGGCTTCTACGGAATGCAGCATGTGAAGCATGAGTAGTGCCGTAAATGGCAGGGTAAACAGGAAGCGTTGTTTGTTGTTGGAGAGAAAAGGTTTTTTGCGCAATGCTGTTTTATCCGGGTCGATGACATGGTAACCCATTGACCCAATGCCCGATTTTAGGGTATCAGTTTGTATATCTTCTTTTTTGAGGAAACTAACGGCGCCGCTGATGGGATTCACCGACACTTCTTCCATCCCTTCTTTCTGCAGGAATTTCGTAACGCTGAGGGCACAATTGCTGCAGGTCATTCCTTCTACTTGCCAGTCTACTTTTTCCATGATACAAAATTATCTTACTGTGGCGTTACCTATTTACTAAATATGAAAATATCTTTGCATCATGGTTGTGGATTTTACACTCGAAGAGATCAATGATGCGGCAAAAACTTTCCTCTCACTTGCCGGCAACAGCAAAGTAATTGTTTTTCATGGTGAAATGGGAGCGGGAAAAACAACCTTTATTCATGCGGTTTGCCTGGCATTGGGTGTACAGGATGTAACCGGTAGCCCTACATTTTCCATCATCAATCAATATAAAACCCATTCCGGGGAAAGTATTTATCATATGGATCTGTACCGCATCCGTGACGAGCAGGAGGCCATTATGGCGGGTGTGGAAGACTGTTTATATTCCGGGCAGCTTTGCCTGGTAGAATGGCCCGAAAAAGCGCCGGGTATCTTCCCCGATGATTGCCTGCATGTTTACCTTCAGGCAACCGGCAACAATCGCAGAAAGCTGCAAATAAATTTGTAAATTGTACCGGTAACCCGATTGCTTCCTTCTATTCTAACTTGTAATTTTTTTATGGCAACATCAAAACCTTTTGTATCCCCTTCATTTTCGTACGAGACCCTGGAAGAAACGCTGGATGTTAAACCCAAGGGTGAAGCGCTGTGCATCGGCATACCCAAGGAAACCTCGTTCAATGAGAACAGGATTGCCCTTACGCCCGAAGCGGTAGGTGTGATCGTGGCGAATGGACATACAGTGCATGTAGAAACTGACGCTGGTGTAGGAGCCAATTACCGTGACAGAGACTACAGTGAAGCAGGTGCCAGGATCGTACTTGATAAGAAGCAGATATTTGAATGCGATGTGATCGTAAAAAGTGCCCCGGTAAGCGAAGAAGATTGTGAATTGCTGAAACCGAATACCTATATCATTTCGCCCATACACGTGGCCGTTATGAAGAAGCAGATACTGGAAAAAATGATGGAGAAAAAGGTGACTGCCCTGAGTTTTGAGAACCTTAAAGATGCCAGCGGTCATAATCCCATTGTGCGCAGCATGAGCGAGATAGCAGGCAGCGCCGTAATGCTCATTGCCGGCCAGTACCTCAGCAATGCCAATCATGGAAAGGGCGTACTCGTTGGAGGTATCAGTGGCATTCCCCCTACCAAGGTGATCATCATTGGTGCAGGCATTGTTGGTGAATATGCTGCCCGCACGGCATTGGCCATGGGTGCCAGCGTGAAAATTTTCGACAACAGCATTTACCGGTTAAAGAGATTACAGAACAATATCGGCGGGCGTTTATGGACTTCCGTTATTGAACCCAAGATACTGGCCAAGCAGCTCAAAACCTGTGACGTAGCCGTAGGTGCTTTAAGCGGTGCTGCCGGTCGTACCCCCATCGTAGTTACCGAAGAAATGGTAAGCAATATGCGTCCGGGCACCGTGATCGTGGATGTGAGCATCGACCATGGCGGATGTTTCGAAACCAGCATGGTGACAACGCATAAAAACCCGGTATTTACAAAGTATGATGTAATTCATTACTGCGTACCCAATATCCCCAGCGGCTTTGCCCGTACAGCTTCCCAGGCCATCAGCAATGTATTGATGCCACTGCTGCTGGAAACGGCAGAAGACGGCGGTATCGACAATGTTGTATGGTATAAGGTGAATATCCGCAGCGGTATTTATTTGTTCAAGGGCAGTTTAACCAATATTTATTTAAGTGAACGTTTCGATCTGAAGTATACCGATCTCAACCTGCTCATTGCCAGCCGGCGATAAATGAGAATTTATTTGTAGTCAGAAATGGAAATCACTTCTTCGCAGAATTTATATTCATCCACATCATTGCTGCTGATGATAACCAGTTTGCCCTGGCTATGTTTTTCAATCAAATGAAGATATAAAGCGATGCCTTCTGCATCAAGGTTGGTAGTGGGCTCATCGAGCAGGAGTACAGGTGTTTTACTGAAAAAAGCCATGCCCAGTTTCAACCGTTGTTTCATGCCGCTGCTGAAATAGCGGATCTGCTTATGCGCAGCTTTTTCGAGTGTAACGGCTGAAAGAATTTCTTCTGCAGTATGGCTGAATTCCTTGAATCCTGCATGAAAGGCAAGCATTTCACTGGCGGTCATTTCTTCTACCAACTCCAGGTAAGGCGTGGCCAATGATACTTTCTTGTATGCATCACCGGTAGGGATGCTGGTTTTATTTCCACTGTTATAATAATCAATCTTTCCTTCGCTGTGTAAAATAGCCCCGGCAACTACCTGCAGCAGGGTTGATTTTCCCGAACCATTGGGTCCGGTGATGGCGTATGTTCTGCCAGGCATGAAATCAAAGCTGAAGTGACGGAATATCCATTCCCTGTTGTAGCGTTTACCCGTATCGGTTAATGTGATCTGCATGGATGTATCCTGCCGGTCTTTTTTCGTGGAGAAGGAATGTGAATGAAGTTTAAATCATGTCAATACTGTTCGGCGCAGGCTTGCAAACGGGGTTACAGGCCGGGCTGTTAACAAAGTTTTTTTTCATTCATCATCCCCACTTCCTTTGCTGAAGCGTTTGATGATGCCCCGGCCGCTTTCGCGGATAAAGGTTACGATCTCATCTCTTTCATCGGTGGCGGGCAGTTCTTCTTCAATATAATTCAACGCCTGCGAGGTGTTGAGGTTCTTGTTATAAATAATGCGATAAATATCGAGTATCTGGTTAATGCGGTCTAATGAAAAGCCACGGCGTTTTAATCCTACCGAATTCACCCCGGCATAACTTAAAGGAGTACGGCCCGCTTTGATATAAGGTGGAACATCTTTGCTCACCAACGATCCTCCTGCAACGAATGCATGCTGACCGATGTGTACAAACTGGTGAATGGCACACATTCCTGCCAGGATGGAAAAATCGCCGAGTGTAACATGACCGGCCATTTGGGTATTGTTGCTCATGATACAGTTGTTGCCGATCACGCAATCATGGGCAATATGACTGTAGGCCATGATGAGGCAGTTGTCGCCAACCTTGGTGGTCCATTTATCCTTACTGCCGCGGTTGATGGTCACAAACTCACGGATGGTGGTATTGTCGCCGATCTCAACAGTAGTGTTTTCACCTTCGTATTTCAGATCCTGCGGAATACCGGCTATAACCGCTCCCGGGAAAATACGGCAGTTGTTGCCGATGCGGGCGCCTTCCATAATGGTTACATTGCTGCCGATCCAGGTACCTTTGCCTATTTCTACGTTGTGGTGAATCACGCTGAATGGGTCAATTTTTACATTGGTGGCCAGTTTGGCGTTTGGGTGGATGTATGTGTGCGGATGAATCATCTATTGATTTTGAAGATTGTTTGATTTGGTAATTTGAAGATGAATTGATTTGGTGATTTGGTGATTTGAGGATGAATTGATTTGAAGATTTGAAAATTGTTTGATTTGAGGATGAATTGATTTGAAGATGAATTGATTTGAAGATTTGGTGATGAATTGATTGTTGTTTTTTGTTTAAATGTATTTTCAAATCACTTTCCTCATCAGGTACGCTTCACCAGCTGGGCGGTAAATTCGCCTTCGGTGCAGAGTTTGTTGCCAACATATACGCTGCCTCTCATCACACATATGCCACGACGGATCGGTTCAATCAGTTCCATTTTCAGGATCATCGTATCACCTGGTATCACTTTCTGTTTAAATTTACAATTATCAACTTTCAAGAAATAAGTATCATAACTTCCTTCGGGCATGGCGTTGATACAGAGAATACCACCGGTTTGTGCCAGCGCTTCTATCTGCAACACACCTGGCATCACGGGGTTGCCCGGAAAATGACCCTGGAAGAAGAACTCATTAAAGGTAACATTCTTAATACCAACAATGCTGTTGTCGGTAAGTTCGATGATCTTATCTACTAACAGGAAAGGGTAGCGGTGAGGCAGGGTTTTTTCGATCTGCTCCAAAGTGTATACCGGCGACTGGTTTGGATCGTATACCGGGATATTCTTAGTATGCTTATTCTTCTTGATGTATTGCTTGATCCTTTTAGCAAACTCCACATTGCTACTGTGGCCCGGCCTGTTGGCAATGATATGCGCCTTGATGGGATACCCGATCAGGGCAAGGTCGCCAACAACATCAAGCAGTTTGTGACGGGCGGGTTCATTGGGGAAACGTAGTTCGAGATTATTAAGATATCCTTCTGTTTTTACCGATACATGGCTTCGGCCAAAAGCTTTTGCCAGCCTGCCCATCTCATCTTCTGTAACAGGTTTATCTACGATCACGATGGCATTGTTGATGTCGCCGCCTTTTATAAGGTTATTGTCGATCAGCATTTCCAGTTCATGCAGGAAACAAAAGGTTCGGCAGGGAGCGATCTCCACTTCAAATTCCTTCATGCTTTTGAGGCTGGCATGTTGCGTGCCCAGAACCGGGCTGTTGAAATCGATGAGGGTCGTTATCTCATAATTCGTAGCCGGCAAGGCGGTCATTTCAACCCTTTTCTTCTCATCGTAAAATGAGATGTTGGTATCAATGGTATACCAGGCTTTAGATGCATCCTGTTCCAGCACACCAATTTCCTGGATGATCTCTACAAATGGGCCGCTGCTTCCATCAATGATGGGAATTTCGGGCCCGTTTATTTCAATGAGGCAATTGTCTACCCCCATACCCACCAATGCAGCCAGTACATGTTCTACTGTGCTCACTTTCACATCATTTTGTTCCAGGGTAGTGCCACGGGAAGTATCGGTCACCAGGTCGCAATCTGCTTTAATGGCGGGCGTTCCCGGAAGGTCGAGCCTTTGAAATTGAAATCCAAATCCCGGATTGGCCGGTTTTAGGGTCATGTCTACGGTAATACCTGTATGAAGTCCGGTTCCTGATATGCTTATCGGAGCAACCAGTGTATGTTGTTTATCGGGATTAAAATTTTTATCCATGCTGCAAAATGTCAATTTGCGCAAAGATATTTGAAATTTCGTGGATGGGCAATTAAGCCGGGAGCATAGTGAACGGAGGCTATTTTTTATCCAGGAGCTGTTGAACCAGTTCTTCCAGCTCTTTGATGCGTTTTTCCAACTGGGGAAGGTTGCGGGTAATGGCCTGGCTGCGAAGAGCGGCGGTATAATCGTATGCCGGCGATCCGGTTACGGCTGAATGAGGTACTTTAATGGATTTGCTCACGCCACTTTGGGCGTTTATCTTACTACCGTCGGCGATCTGTATATGGCCTACAATTCCTGCCTGCCCGCCGATCATTACATTCTTACCGATCTTGGTACTGCCGCTTACACCGCTTTGAGCAGCGATCACGCTGTTGTTACCCACTTCCACATTATGGGCGATCTGCAAGAGGTTATCCAGTTTGGCACCACTCTTTATGAGGGTACTGCCGATGGTGGCCCGGTCGATGGTGGTATTGGCACCGATCTCCACGCCGTCTTCAATGACCACGTTGCCGATCTGCGGAACTTTTTTCAGGCTGCCGTCGGGTTGTGGCGCATACCCGAAACCGTCAGAGCCGATGATGGTGCCGGCATGGATTACCACGTTGCTGCCAATCACACAATCATGATATATTTTTACGCCGGGGTGAATCATGCTGTTGTTGCCAACAGTAACATTGTTGCCCAGGTATACATTCGGGAATATTTTGGTGCCATTACCCACAGTCACCTGCTCGCCGAGATACGCAAAAGCACCAATGAACACCTGATCGCCGACCTTTGCTGTTGGGTCCATGTAGATGGGTTGCTGGATGCCAGTAAGCTGCTGGGTTTTGATCTGTTGATATCTATCCAGTAATACTGCAAAAGCGCTGTAAGCATCCGGCACACGGATAAGGGTAGCCGAAATGGGTTGCTTCAATTGGAGGCCCTGGTTTACAATAATGGCCGAAGCCTTGGTACTGTAAAGAAAATCTTCATACTTAGGATTGGCCAAAAAGGCAAGCTGCCCGCTCTTGGCTTCTTCAATCTTGCCAAATGAATGAACGGTGGTTTCGGCGTTTCCGTCGACAGTGCCGTTGATAATATCCGCTATTTGTGATGCGCTGAATTGCATATGGTGGCATTTTGCTCGTGGCCGATGGTATTTTGGTTTATTTAAAAAACCGCCAGCCTGGGATATAAGAATTACCTAAGATAACAAATGTAATATTTTTTAACCTTGCCCCGAAGGTTTTCATTGATGAGGGCATTATCCACTTCCGAGATATCTTTCACCGTACCATCCTTAAACAGGATATGGATGTGTTCGTTCTCAAAATTATAGGTGCTGCTCGATGCTTCGCCGGTAAATACCAGCCAGCGGGCATCCGCATCCGTTAATGACATTTTTTCACAGGCTTCACGGCGTTTTTCGTCTAGCAGCGCTTCATCTACCGGTTCGGAATAATATTTCACTTTCAGCAGTTGCCGGTCGATCAGTCCCTTGCAAAGCGTGGCCAGGATCACGTCTTCATGCTTCGTCCAGGTTTTGATGGCCATCAGCACATCATAATCATCAATGCTGCAAAATTGTTCCAGGCTGGCGCCCGACAGTGGTTTGTTGATGAAACTATTCAGCGGTTCCGGGCAATCGGCATGAATGAGCTTCGCCCTTTTTATAATGCGTTGCAACATCTGCTCGGCACTTAGCACGGTCTTGTGCAGGTATACCTGCCAGTACATCAGCCTGCGGGCTACAAGAAATTTTTCAATCGAATAAATGCCTTTTTCTTCTACCATTAATTCACCATCTTTCACGGTGAGCATTTTCAGGATGCGGTCGTAGGCGATCACGCCTTCGTTTACGCCGGTAAAAAAACTATCCCGGGTGAGGTAATCCATGCGGTCAACATCCAACTGTCCGCTTACAAGTTGGTGCAGGAATTTTTTTGGATGTACATCGGTAAAAATGTCGATCGCCATCTGCAATCTTCCATCAAATTGTTTATTCAGTTCCTGGATAAGCAGGAGTGATATTTCTTCGTGATGCATGCCTTCGGCCAATACATGTTCCAACGCGTGGGAAAAAGGTCCGTGTCCGATATCATGCAACAGGATGGCGATCTTGGAAGCCTGTTGTTCTTCGGCACTGATGTCGATACCCTTGCTGATGAGTTCCTGCAATGCGCAACGCATGAGGTGGTAAGCGCCCAGTGAATGATGCAACCTGGAATGCACGGCGCCCGGGTACACGAGGTGCGCCATTGCCATCTGGTGAATCCTGCGCAGGCGCTGGTAATAGGGATGGGCAATGATCTGGCTGATGAGTTCATCATCGATGGTAATAAAGCCGTAAACAGGGTCGTTGATGATCTTATGAAACCTCATGTATGAAAATTAGCGTGATGGCCGGTTTAATGTTAAAAGATATACAAAGTGCCGCAAAGCTACAAAGCATCCTTCTAAAAAATTACATTTGCAAGAGAGCCTCCCTGGTTTAACCATAATTCCTCCGGCTTTTTTGAAATAACAAACGGTAATGTATAAGTTTGTTTTCTATTAACGCGATAAAAGATTTTTAAAATGAATATTGCAAAAATTCTCTGGGTAGATGACGAGATCGATAGCCTGAATTCACAGATCATGTTTTTGGAAAACAAAGGATATGAAGTACAAACCAAGACCAATGGTTTTGATGCGGTGGAATTTGTAAAAGATAATATTGTGGATGTGGTGTTGCTGGATGAAACCATGCCCGGGATCACGGGATTGCAAACCCTGCAGCAGATCAAGGAGATAAAAAGCAACCTGCCTGTGGTGCTGATCACGAAGAATGAAGCAGAGAATTTAATGGATGAAGCTATCGGCAGCCAGATAAGCGATTACCTTATAAAGCCAGTGAATCCCAACCAGGTTTGGTTAAGCCTGAAAAAGATCATCGACAATAAACGCCTGGTAGCTGAGAAAACCACTTCTGCCTACCAACAGGAATTCAGGAGCCTTTTCATGACCCTGAATAGCAATCCCGATTACAACGAATGGATGGATCTATATAAAAAACTGGTGTATTGGGAACTGGAGATGGAAAAGAGTGATAGTCCCGAAATGCAGGAAGTTTTTCAAACACAAAAACAGGAAGCCAATACCGAATTCTTCAAATTCATTTCAAAGAATTACGCTTCCTGGGTATCACCTAAAAGCACCGATGCGCCCATCATGAGCCATAACCTGCTTAAGTATAAAGTGTTGCCGCACCTGGAAAAAGGAACATCATTGTTTTTTATTCTCATCGATAACCTTCGGTTCGATCAATGGAAAACCATACAACCCATTTTTGCAGAAAGTTTCCGCATTCATGAAGAAGAAACTTTTTATTCGATCTTACCTACCGCTACCCAGTATGCGAGGAATGCCATCTTCGCGGGGATGTTACCGGTAGACATCGAAAAGCAATTTCCCACGCAGTGGAAGAATGATGATGAAGAGGGCGGCAAGAATCTTTTTGAAGAAGAATTCCTGCGGGCAAACCTGAAGAGGCTTGGAAAGAATGATCTAAAAATTTCTTACACCAAGATCACGAATAACCAGGATGGGCAGAAGCTGGTAGACAATATTCACAACATGCTGCAAAACGATTTCAATGTGATCGTGTATAATTTTGTGGATATGCTCAGTCATGCACGTACAGAAATGGAAGTACTCAAGGAACTGGCGGGTGATGAGATCAGTTATCGCAGCATTACACAAAGCTGGTTTGAACACAGTCCGTTGCACCAGGCATTGAAAAAGATCGCCGAAAAAAACATCAATGTGATCGTGGCCACGGATCATGGAAGTACAAGGGTTAAAACTCCGGCGAAAGTGATCGGCGACAAACAAACTACTGCCAACCTCCGGTATAAACATGGCAGGAATCTGAATTATGAAGCGAAGGATGTATTGGCCTTCCGCGATCCCAGGGAAGCGGGTTTGCCCGTGCCCAACGTGAATTCAAGTTTTATTTTTGCAAAAGGAGATATCTTTTTATGTTATCCGAATAATTACAATCATTTTGTAAATTACTATCGCAATACATTTCAGCATGGGGGCGTTAGTTTGGAAGAGATGATCATCCCTGTGATCAGGATGTCGAGCAAGTAAAGAAACGGCATGAAGTTTTTTTATCCTATGTGCCGAAGGCATTGGTTTACAGTTCGGCAAATGCTATGTTTTATTAATCCACAACTTGTGGAGAAGGTTTTTTTTTATTACCCATGAATTGGGGGAAGTTGCAGCATAATAACAAATGTTAACAGCAAGGAGCAGTATAGGTATGAAATACACACAAACCACGTTGGATAAAATAGAAAGGATTATCGAGGAGAGCGGCTACGTGATCCGTTATGAAAGGGGAACCTTCCAGAGCGGCTATTGTATTTTGCAGGAAAAGAAAGTGGTGGTGCTGAACAAGTTCTTCCAAACTGAAGGCAGGATCAATACCCTCATCGATCTGATGCCACAACTCGATATACAATTCGATGCACTCACGCACGAAAGCCAGAAACTGTATGATGAGATCATGCATGCAGAAGCTTCCAAGTAGAAAATAATAAATAAGGAATAAGGAACCGTTGGGCATCGCGGTTCAATTTTATTTTATCCCTACCTTTCTTATTTCTACTTTTGCATTCTTTATTTCTTATTCCTGATGTTTTGTCCCCCGCTTAAAATAACTTTTCTTGGCACAGGCACCAGCAGTGGCGTACCCATGATCGCATGCAGTTGTCCGGTTTGCAGGTCGGAGGATGTAAAAGATAAAAGGCTTCGCAGCAGCATATTGGTAGAATCGGATACCACTGCATTGGTGGTGGATACTACACCCGATTTCAGGTACCAGATGTTAAGGGCCGAAGTAACAAAACTCGATGCTGTATTATTCACTCATCCGCATAAAGATCACCTCGCCGGTCTTGATGACATCCGTGCTTATAATTATTTTCAGCAGCAGCCGATGAAAGTGTATGCCAATGAGCTTACCCGCAATGCACTGAAAAAAGAGTTCTCCTATATTTTCGCCGAGCATAAATATCCCGGCATTCCTGATATCAGCCTGCATGAGATCGGCGAGGAAGCATTCATGATTGGCGACATTCCTGTTATTCCCATCCTGGTATGGCACCTGCGGATGCCCGTGCTGGGTTTTCGGTTTGGCCATTTTACCTACATCACCGATGCCAACCGGATCGATGATGCAGAGAAAGCAAAGATCAAAGGGAGCAAACAGGTTGTATTAAATGCACTTCGTCACGACAAGCACATATCTCATTTTAACCTCGAAGAAGCCATTGCCATGGTGCAGGAATTGCAGGTGCCCGAGGCCTATTTCACGCACATCAGTCACCAGCTGGGTAAGCACACCGATATCAACGCAACGCTTCCGTCAGGCATGCAGCTTTCCCATGACATGCTGCAGGTTTTTTCCTCATAAAATCCTGGTATTATTCCATTGCAACGGTAAGGCACAAATGCTAATTTGGCGATATGCCGAATAAGCCTACCCATCATTTTTTATATTTTACACGTGCCGAAAAGAATGGCATCATTGCCTGGCTCATCCTGATGATGATCATCATGGGTTTCCCTTATGTGTATGATCGGATCTGGCCCGATCGTTACCCGCAGTATGCTGATGTAACTGCGGCCTTGGATATCCTGGAGGAGGTAAATCCAGATAGCGGCTATGCGAAGAAGTTAGTGCCCGGAAATCGTGAACACCGGGCTTATACAAATCGTAATGAAGAAAACCGATCCTTGGGGACTTTGTTTTATTTCGATCCAAACACTTTATCAGCAGAAGGATGGAAAAAATTGGGGGTCCGGGATAAAACCATCGAAACGATCCAGCGCTATATTTCAAAAGGAGGTCGTTTTCGACAGGCCGGTGATCTTGAAAAAATCTGGGGTTTACGGCCGCATGAAAAAGAAGCCCTCATGCCTTTTGTAAAAATTTCGGCCGAACCCGAAATGGTTAAACCAGCCTTTCCATCAAAAACCTATGAACGGAAAGATTTTAAAACGAGGGAGCCGATTGATATCAACCAATCAGATTCTCTGGCCTGGGTGTCACTGCCGGGTATTGGTCCCGGTTTTGCCCGGCGCATCAGCCAGTTCAAAAACAAACTTGGTGGATTTTATTCGGTAGAACAGGTGGCAGAAACCTATGGGTTGCCCGATTCGGTGTTTCAACATATTAAACCTTTGTTGCGTGTAAGCGGACCGGTGAGGAAGATAAATATCAATACGGCGGATGAAAATGAGCTGAAAGCACATCCATACATCCGTTATCGCCTGGCCGGGGCCATTGTGCAATACCGGCAACAGCATGGTGCTTTTCAGAAAACAGAAGACCTCAAAAAGATCATGATTCTGCCCGATTCTACCTATACCAGGCTGCTTCCTTACCTGTCGGTGGAATAAATAGCAACACTAACAATTGTTCGTATTTTTATTTTCTTAAATTGCATCCTCAACGATTGTATTATTATGGAATTTGCACAACATGAACTAACCCAGCAGGTGGCCCAATCGGCACGTGATTTTGCGTTACAGTATATCAAACCACATTTGATGGAATGGGATGAATCACAGGAATTTCCCGTACATATATTTAAAGAACTGGGTAAGCTGGGGATGATGGGCGTATTGGTACCCGAATCCTATGGGGGTACCGGTTTAAGTTATTTTGAATACAGCGCCGTGATACAGGAGATCTCCAAGGTTTGCGGCTCTATCGGGTTGTCTGTTGCAGCGCATAATTCACTCTGTACTGGTCATATCATGACCTTCGGCAATGAAGCACAGAAACAAAAATATCTTCCCAAACTGGCCACCGCCGAATTCATTGGAGCCTGGGGACTTACAGAACCCAATACCGGCAGTGATGCGGGTAATATGAAGACCACTGCGGTGAAAGATGGCAACAACTGGAAGATCAATGGCACAAAAAGCTGGATCACCCATGGTAAATCGGGTGATGTGGCCGTAGTGGTTTGCCGTACCGGTGAGCCGCGTGCAAAAAATAATTCAACTGCGTTTATTGTTGAACGTGGTACCGCTGGTTTCAGTGCGGGCAAAAAGGAAAATAAATTAGGCATGCGGGCCAGTGAGACCGCCGAAATGATCTTTGATAATTGCATCATCTCTGATGAGAATCGTTTAGGAGAAGTAGGAGATGGTTTTAAGCAAGCGATGAAAATCCTGGATGGCGGAAGGATCTCCATTGCAGCACTTAGCCTGGGTATAGCCAAAGGTGCTTACCAGGCTTCTGTGCAATATGCCAAAGAACGTCACCAGTTCGATCAACCGATCGCAAACTTCCAGGGTATCGCATTCAAACTGGCCGATATGGCAACGAAGATAGAAGCGGCTGAGCTACTCATCAACCAGGCCTGTGATCTTAAAATGAAAGGGCTGCCCATGACGAAGGAAGCAGCCATGGCAAAATACTATGCAAGTGAAATTTCGGTAGAGATCAGTACCGATGCCGTACAGATCTTTGGCGGCTACGGGTACACGAAAGATTTCCCGGTAGAGAAATTTTACCGTGATAGTAAATTATGTACCATCGGTGAAGGAACCAGTGAAATTCAGAAACTGGTGATCAGCAGGGAAGTGTTGAAATAATGAAGGGAGGTATGATTCTGTTTCACAAAAATCAAATATTATTGCCCGGCTGTAAAGCCGGGTTTTTCATTCAATAAAAATATTCCTTCATGAGGGTTCTTGTTTTATTTGTACTTCTTTCATTTCTGTTAGCCTGTAATGAGCAAGCTTCCACTACTGCCAAATCCGATACTAACGTTAACGGTGAGCAGCTATTTAAGGTTCGATGTGCCCAATGTCATAAGCCTGCCCAGGATTTTACCGGTCCCATGCTGAAGGGAGCGGAAACTCGCTGGCCCGATAAAAAACGCCTGTATGAATTTGTTCGTAACCCGCAGGCATCCGTTGTTAGTGATGAATATGCAAAAGCGTTGTTTGATAAATGGAATAAAGCGCCAATGTTACCTTTCCCCGATCTTACAGATAAAGACATTGATGCGATCCTTCAATATTGTGCAACGGCAGGCCAATAACCAGGCACAAAAAAACACCTGCCAACAGCAGGTGTTTCCTAAAAATATTTCTTTAAGCTTTTTTTTCTCCACCGAAAACACCGCCTAATTTTTCTTTGGCACTATCGAACAGGTCTTCTGCCTTATCGGCCATATTTTTTGCAAATTCCTCCACTTTTTCGCCTGCCTGCCCGGGAATAACATCACTGATCTTATCCATGATGTTGCCGGTTGCGCCTGCATTGGCGTGGATGGCTGCGGTCGCCGGGCTTTGTTCTGCAAATAGGTTATCTACTGCTCCCGACATCATTGGGAATTTTTCTTTCACAAAATCTTTGATGGTGTCGATGGCTTTGCCGGCTTGTTCGGCGCTGATGCCTGCCTTTTCGGTGAGGCGTGTGATGAGTTCCTGCATTGTGATTGATTTTTACTGTTATGAAATGTTTGTATGTTGATTATTTGAGTTGACATCTCCCGAGTTGACATCTCTTGGGTTGACATCTCCCGAGATCTCAACCACCCCCCATCTACTCCGTATCGTACCTGTCCACCCGCTCAATGCCCGGCAATGCCAGCAAAGCATTCACCAGCTCATCCAACTCTTCTTTATCGTGTACGAAAACTTTTACATTGCCTTCAAACACACCGTCCTTGGCCTCAATGGTCATGGCCGAAATGTTTACCCTCAATTCTCCACTGATGAGGTTGGTGATCTTGTGAATAACCCCCACATCATCAAGCCCGATGATCTTCAATCCTGTTAGGAAAGAAATCTCCTTATTCTTGGCCCATTTTGTCTTTACCACGCGGTGACCATAGTTGGATAATAACCTGGCAGCATTCGGACAATTGGTACGATGAATCTTCAATCCTTCACCGGTTGTGATGAAACCAAATACATCATCGCCGGGGATCGGCTTGCAGCAGTTGGCCAATGTGTACATGATGCGATCGCTGCTTTCACCGAATATGATGAGCTCGGCATCTTTTTTACTGTGTGGCTTGCTATCGTGGAATTCAGGCTTTTCTTCCACCGGTTTAATCGGTTTCGGCGGAATGATCTTATCGCCATGCACCGTAAACTCCTTAAGTTCCTTAAGGTCAATTTTTTTAATGGCAATGTCATACAACAGGTCGAGGCTGCTGTTGAGTTTATAAAAATTGGCGATCTCTTCCGTGTTCGTTTGATTTACCACAGCCCCCATCGCTTCCAGTTTGCGTTGCAGGATGTATTTGCCATCTTCTGCGATCTGTCTTTTTTCTTCTTTCAACGAATCTTTGATCTTCGAGCGGGCCTTGCTTGTAACCACAAAATTCAACCATTCGCTGTTGGGCTTTTGCTTGGCACTGGTGATGATCTCTATCTGGTCGCCGCTGCGCAATTTATAACTGATCGGTACCAGTTTATGATTCACTTTGGCACCAATACATTTACTACCAACTGCTGTATGTACATTAAATGCAAAGTCCAAAGCTGTTGCACCAATGGGCAGCATCTTAACATCTCCCTTTGGGGTATATACATAAATTTCTTCGGCAAGGAACGAAGTTTTAAAATCCTGCAGAAAATCCAATGAATTGGAATCCTGGTTGCCCAACGCTTCCCTTATCTGGTGAAACCATTTATCAAAACGGCTTTCATCTTCCTTTCCTTCTTTGTATTTCCAGTGAGCTGCCAATCCTTTTTCGGCGATCTCGTTCATCCGTTGGGTACGTATCTGCACTTCAACCCATTTGCCCTGTGGCCCCATTACCGTGGTGTGCAGCGCTTCATAGCCATTGCTTTTAGGATTGCTCAACCAATCGCGTAGGCGTTCGGGTGAGGGATTGTATTCATCCGTGATGATGCTGTATACTTTCCAGCAATCTTCTTTTTCTTTTTCCGGTGGCGCATCCACGATGATGCGGATGGCGAAGAGGTCGTACACTTCCTCAAAAGCCACGCCTTTCTTTTTTATTTTAGTCCAGATAGAATGGATGCTTTTAGGCCTTCCATGAATTTCAAATCTCAGCCCGGTCTTATCAAGCTTTTCTTTCAATGGCCTGATGAAATCATTGATATACCGGGTGCGTTCGCGTTTGGTATCCTGAAGTTTTTGTGCGATGTATTTGTATGTATCAGGCTCCATGTATTTCATGGAGAGATCTTCCATTTCTGTTTTGATGATGTACAAACCCATGCGGTGGGCAAGCGGCGCATACACGTAAACGGTTTCTGAAGAAATCTTCAGCTGCTTTTCACGCTTCATGCTGTCCATCGTACGCATGTTGTGCAACCTGTCGGCCAGCTTTATCAGGATCACCCTCGGATCATCGGTAAGGGTGAGGAGGATCTTTTTAAAATTTTCGGCCTGTTGGCTGCTGTTGGCATCCATTACGGTAGAAATCTTCGTGAGCCCGTCTACGATCTTTGCGATCTCATCTCCGAATTCGCGTTGTATATCCTGTAAAGTGATATCGGTGTCTTCCACCGTATCGTGCAATAGTGCACAGATTGTACTTCGGATACCCAATCCAATTTCTTCTACACAGATCTTCGCCACTGCAAGTGGATGTAGTATATAAGGTTCACCGCTTTTACGACGCATGGTTTTATGGGCTTCGGCCGACATTTCAAATGCCCGGCGCAACATTTCTTTGTCGCCTGGTTTGAGTTTTGCCTTTAAAACCCTTAGTAGTGCACGATATTGGCGCAGGATCTCTTTGCGTTCTTCTTCTTCCGAAAGGTTATAAACCGGTATGGTTTCAATTGTTTCCATGTAGTTTAACGAATTTAGCTTAAAACTTGCCAAAGCCCAAAAATCAGGAAGCTAATAAACAGGCGATTGAAGCCGGATGGCAAATAATAGTTCATTTCGGGCGTGTTTTTAGGAAGAAATGCCTTAGTTTTGCAGCCCGTTTGCGGCTTAGTGCTGTAAGATGGAAAACAGTAAATGCGGATGTGGCGAAATTGGCAGACGCACCAGACTTAGGATCTGGCGCCGCAAGGCATGTAGGTTCGACCCCTATCATCCGCACATTTGAATGTTGAGCAAGGAACAAGGAATTCCGAACATCTTAGTTCATCATTCCCTGTTCCTTGTTGTTTATTAAATCAATCAGTAAAATTTATATTAATGCCTACAGTAGAAAGAGAAAATATCGGGCTGTTAACCGATAAACTTATCGTGAAGATCAAGAAGGAAGATTATTTCCCTTCTTTTGAAAAGAAACTAAAGGAATACAGTAAAACAGCCAATATCCCTGGTTTCCGTAAAGGCATGGTACCAGCCGGCATGATCAAGAAAATGTATGGCGCCGGTATATTCAACGAAGAAGTATTAAAGACTGTTGAAAAACAATTGTACAGCTATCTCAATGAAGAAAAGCCCGATATTTTCGCTCAGCCGCTGCCGTTAGAAAACGACATGAGCAAGATCGATCTCAATAATCCTACTGATTATGATTTTGGTTTCGAGATTGGGCTGAAACCAGTATTCGAGATCCCTGATTTGGCGAAAGCCAAACTGACCATGCATTTGGTAGACATCACCGAAGACATGCTCAATGAAGAGATCAATCGCATGCAACTGAAGGCAGGTAAAATGACCGAACCAGAAGTGATAGACAATGATGAAAATGTACTCAATGTACTTTTCACAGAATCAGATAAAGATGGCGTAGCGGTAGAAGGCGGCATTTCAAAAGAAAATTCAGTATTGCTGAAATATTTCACGCCTAAAATGCAGAAAGAATTAAAGGGTAAAAAAGCAGGAGACCATATCGTATTTCAATTGAATAAAACTTTTGAAGGAGATAAACTGGCCATGATGCTCGAAGACCTGGGTTTTGAGAAGAATGATGAAGAGGCGGCTAAGAAATATTTCAAACTCGACATTGTTAAACTCGGCCTGGTTGAAAAGCGTGAAATGGATGAAGCATTTTTCAACGAAGTGTTTCCTGGAAAAAATATCCAGTCGGCAGAAGATTTTCGTACTGCGTTGAAAGCAGAAATGGAAACATACTGGTCGTCACAAAGCCGCAACCAATTGCAGGATCAATTGTATCACCTGCTGTTAGATGAAACGAAGATGGAATTTCCGGAATCATTTTTAAAGCGTTGGTTGCAAACCGGCGGCGATAAACCTAAAACAGCGGAAGAAGCCGAGCAGGAGTTCCCGGGTTTCAGCAATCAATTGAAATGGACGCTTATCAGCGATAAACTCATCCGTGATAATAACCTGGATGTAAACAATGAAGAACTTAAAGAGCAGATGAAACTGGAAGTGATGCGTTATTTCGGCCAGATGAATATGGGCGAAGACATGAGCTGGCTCGACAGTTACATTGATCGAATGATGAAAGACGAAAAGCAGGTAGATGCAACTTATCGCAGGCTGATCACCGAAAAACTTTTTGGATGGATGGAATCACAGACCAAACCAAAAGAGAAAAAAGTGACTGCCGATGAACTGGCCGCTATGCAGCATAATCACCAGCATTGATAAACATGATTTTTATATAAGGGGTAGCTTGTCTGCCCCTTTTTTTATGCCCATATTTCAATAATTACATGGCTGAAAATACAACGCTGTGTAAGTGGAAGTAAACCCGACAGGGATTTGTAGCCGGGAGGGATGCTTACGGCGATTATACTTTCTAAGTATAAATTTTTGTTAATCGTAATGATTTATGAAATGATGTTTTTGAATAATGAAAATGAGCAGTACTTTTGAATCAGCGAATAAACTTTCAACCATGAAAAGAATATTACTCTCCATTTTTTGTTTCACGGCTGTTGTTACTGCCTCGGCACAGGAAAATACCCTTTCTCCCGACCAGAATCCCAATTACAAAGTAAGCCAGGATAAATACACCGCCCAGAAGGAAACCCTGATGGCAACGATGAATACCACGGTGCAGGATACCTATAAAGCCTATGACTGGTATGTAGCCAAGCAGGAACGCCGCCAGCAGCGTATCGATGACCGTCGCGAGCGAAGGCTTTACAGGCTACAGAACTATGGGTATTATTACAACCCCAACAACCAGTTGTATGATCCATATGGCGACTTTTACCGCTATTCACCTAACCGTTTCCGTTATCGTGGATGGCGTCATGGATGGTAAGCCGATCCTTCACATTGTTTCAACCTGTCAATAATCATTTCAAACAAAGAAAAATGAAATCAATATTTGTATGCGCATTAGCCGCATTGCTGATGTTTACCAGCGCCTGTAGCCGTAAAGTAACCCGTATCGATCCTGCTGAAACACCCGATATCAGCGGAAGCTGGAATAACACCGACAGCCGGTTAACTGCTGAAGAAATGATCAGCCAGGTGCTTGCTGCCAACTGGCTTAACGATCATAATACTGCAAAAGGCAAGAAGCCGGTAGTGATCGTAGGCATGGTTACCAACAAGAGCCATGAACACATTGAAGCTGAAACTTTCATGAAAGACCTGGAAAGGTCATTTATCAATACATCTAAAGTTGGATTGGTACAGAGCGGAAAAAAGCGTGAGGAACTGAGGGCCGAAAAAGCAGACCAGCAAACCAATGCAACAGCCAGCAGCCTGAAAAAATTTGGAATGGAAAAAGGAGCTGATTATATTTTACAGGGATCTATCAATTCTATTGTAGATGCTTTCAAAAAGAAAAAAACAGTCACTTACCAGATCAACCTCGAACTAACCAATATCGAAACAAATGAAGTGGTTTGGATCGGCGATAAAAAGATCGCTAAGTATGTAAAGAACTGATAATTGTGCTACACCCATCTTTCAACGATTTTCACAAAGGATGGAGCATTATATAAAATGAGTCTTCAAATGAAACTTACTGATAAACGGGCATGGATGGCTTTGCTGTTGATGCCCGTTTTTTTTTCCTGTGCTACCTACAATCAATCCATGCAGGCCTATTACGATAATATGCGTACGGGCCAGTACGATAAAGCGCTGGAAAAACTGGAAAGCAACAATCTCATTAAAAAAGACCGCAACAAACTCCTGTATATGCTGGAAGCCGGCCGCATTTACCGGTTGAAGAACGATTTTGTTACCAGCAATATTTATTTCAACCAGGCCGACCAGTTTATTGAAAGTACTTCAAAATCTGCTTCAGACCTGTTGGTAGGGAATCTCGTGAATCCGATGCACCAGGTTTACCGGGGTGAGGATTTTGAACAATTCATGCTACATTATTACAAGGCACTTAATTATTCGGCGCTGGGGCAACCCGATGAGGCCGTGGTGGAAGCAAGGCGCATTTCCCTGAGCACCACCGCACAATCAGATAAATTCGCTAACAAAGAAAACAGGTACAGCAAAGATGCTTTTTCTCTTAACCTGCAGGGCATGATCTATGAAATGGCAGGCGATATGAATAATGCGTTTATTGCTTACCGTAATGCGGCCGATCTTTACCTGGCAGCTGGAAATAGTTATTATGGAGTTTCATTGCCGGCGCAGTTACAACAAGACCTGCTGCGCTCAGCGGCTGCGATGGGATTTACCGAAGAACAGGCCAGGTATGAAAAATTGTTCAAAGTTTCCTTGCAAAAAACAACGGCAGGAGCGGGGGAGCTTATCCTGTTCATGGAAGAGGGACAGGCGCCTGTAAAAGAGGAACGTAGTTATATGCTAAGCAATGCAGGTACCGGGGGATTTTTCAACTTTACTGATGAGTATGGTTATCATTCCAGTCTCCCTTTTAATCACCACGATTATCATATCAGTGATACCAAACTCAGCAGCATCCGTACCATCAGGGTGGCTGTACCCACGTACAGGGTCAATTATCCCAACCCGGCTTCAAAAAGTATCAGTGTTAACGGAAATGTATATACGCCACAGGTTGCCCAGAACCTGAACAGTGTGGCAGTGAGTATTCTCAAAGAACGGTTTCTCACCGAACTCGCCAATGCACTGGCCAGGCAACTTACCAAGAAGCTCGTGGAAAAGGGAACACAGGCAGCAGCAGAAAGTATTGCAAAAAAGAAGGATTCCGATGATGATAAAGACAGTGATGCTGAAAAAGAAAAGAAACGCAAAAAGAGGGAAGAGAATGCAAAGGCAGTGGGCGAAGCTGCAGGATTTGTGATGAATATGATCAATACCGTTACTGAAAAAGCCGATACACGGAACTGGCAGAGCCTCCCGGCTTTTATCAGTTATGTTCGCATTCCACTCGCCGCCGGCGAAAATACGATCACCCTGCAGCAAAACGGGGTGTCTAAGACCATTACCGTAACAGCTGGCAAAGGGCTTCAATTGCTGGGCGCATCAGTAAATTAATCCTCTTCGTGGTCCGGGAGATATGTTGTAATGTAACGAAGATTTGTTCGATCACCTTTTTATAGTGAAAAACAAAAAAGCGTTTATACCGTACCGAAAGTATCTGAAATAGGGAGCCCTTTTTTTGAATTACAGTTTTATCTCCTCATCACTGTCGTCAAAAAACCGGAA
>JAKQKY010000082.1 GCA_029560415.1 Bacteroidota bacterium
GATGCCATTTCAGAAACGAATGAATTAATTGTGTTAGATATTGATCCGCAATGTGGTGCATTGCTTGGCAACAGCAGATATACACTCACTATAATTGACAATGAAACACCGGAAGGCATTATCATCAATGAATTTGGACAAGGTACCGGTGAACGAGAATATGTAGAACTGGTGGTGACCGGCACACCTGGCACGACGATAGATTTACGTGGATGGATTATTGATGACAACAGTGGAATATTCGGTGGTGGCTATGGCACACAAATGGGAATTGCACCCGGACATCTTAAATTTTCCGATATCTGTACATGGGAAAAAGTGCCGGTTGGTGCTATTATTTTATTATACAATGCCTCAGATAAAAATCCATTGATTACCGTTACTGATGATCCTACAGATGCCAATGAAGATTATCTGTATGTGTTAGGAATTGAAAGCTTTGGAAGCTGCGCTTCTGCCACCGCTAATTTATATTTTTCATCGGATTGTGTAAAGCCAAATAATACTTCTTACGACCAATATACGCCAGCCGTTTATACCAATGCAGACTGGGCAACCATTCAATTCAGAAACAGCGGCGATGCCATACAGGTTCGCAGTAGTGCAGGTGGTTTTTTCCATGGCTTATCTTATGGAAATAAATCGGCATCTTCAGATTGCGGAGCCTGCGATTTGAATCATGCCAACCATCCTGATTACAGCATTTACGGAACGGATGCTTTATACTTCGGATTTCCTGCAACACCTGCCGCTGCTACACTCAGAACGTATACCTTTGAGAATAAAATCACCAATGATTTCAGAAATATCAACAACTGGGATTCCTCCACAGTAGCAGGCGCTATCGAAACACCAGGCACTTTTAACAGCGCTAATAATCAAAGCTGGATACTCTCTCTAAGAACGCCGTTTGGCGTGGTGCTGGATGACCAAACGTATACCTGTAATCTACGCGAATTTGAAAGCAGATTTTATTTAGATGGAATCGACAGCATTATTTACTGGATAAAAAATAACAGTTCCACTGACCACGGTTCCTTCACCGCACAAACCATTTTACATGATGATGCGAGTGCCGGTATAGGTTTTCAAAATACAAACTTAACAGGCACACCTTTATTCATGCGAAAAACATTTGCAGCTTCGCCGTCTACAGCATCACCTGCAAATTATAAAATCAGATTTTACGTAACCACACAGGAATTACAAGATTATTGTGATTATATCAATCCCATTTTAAATGCGATACCGGGTTATTCTACAGTGCATAATCACACACCGGGCACCGTGATTAATCATTTAAAAATTTATCGCACCAATACTAC
>JAKQKY010000099.1 GCA_029560415.1 Bacteroidota bacterium
GAATTTGGTGGGGTCAACGGATGTGATACCCAAACAATAACATACCGTGGAGTTAGCAGCGGAGCCACGGCCCTGGCACAATATTTTTTGTTCTCTTGCATAGCGCACGATATCATACACGGTGAGAAAGTAGGCCGCATAGTTCATCTCTTTGATAAATTTCAGCTCGTAGTTGATGGCGGCAATCGTTTTTTCAGAGAGTGCTCCTCCATATCTTTCTTTGGCACCCAACCAGGCTAAGTGCGTAAGTTCCTCCTGTGGTGTGCGGCCTTCGGTAGTGATCTCTTCGGGGTATTCATATTTTAATTCATCCAGCGAAAAACTGCAGGCTTCCACGATGCGTTGGGTGTTGGCAATGGCTTCTGGATATTGCCGGAAGAGGCGGAACATTTCTTCTGGAGGTTTTAAAAAACGTTCAGCATTGGGGTGCAGTAAAAAGCCGGCGGTATAGATGGTACATTTCTCCCGGATGCAGGTGAGTACATCCTGTAATTGCCGTCTTTGTGGTTCGTGGTAGTGCACATCATTGGTGGCGACCAGGGGTATTTGTAATTGTGCCGAAAGTTTGGCCAGTTGGAATAAATATTTACCATCATCGCCCTGGTATTTTCTTGATGCAGCAATATAGAGATCATCCTGGAAAATATGTTTATATTCTACTAACGTGATTGTAAAAGATGGATCAAATTCAAACTGTGCATTGAGTTCACCTGGTGGCAGCACGATGAATTGAATGCCTGCCGCATATTTGTATACATCTGCTTTGTATAAATGACAATCTCCTTTTTCTGCACGGCGGTTCCCAAGTGTAAGCAAATTAGATAGTTGCGAATAGGCCTGTATGTTAGTTGGATAGGCCAGTAAGCTGTTACCATCCAGCAGATCGAGCCGGCAGCCGACGATGATGCGGATACCACTGGCCCGGGCAGCGGCATGGGCACGGACAATACCAGCGAGGGTATTTCTGTCGGTGATGGCGATGGCTGTATAACCAAGTGCAGCGGCCTGTTGCACCATTTCTTCGGGGTGGGAGGCGCCCTGGAGGAAGCTGAAGTTGGTGGTGGTGTGGAGTTCGGTGTATTTTTGATTAACCTTTTTCTTCATATTATCCGGTACTTCTCCTTTCACCTCACCCTCCGTCTCTCCCGATACATCGGGACTGGCTCTCTCCTGAGGTAGAGGGAGCGGTACTTTAAATCTATTATGAGCATTTTGTTCTTCCACTTTTACATTGTTTCTTTATTCGGCGTTTTAGACCTTAAGAGCTTTTTGTACAAGCAAAATAGCCGTCTCAATCCGTTTTACCCGCTTGATCCGTGTATCTATCCTACGCAAAAAATCCATGAATAAACCATTGCCAGCTTTTAGCTGCATCATAATGCCCCGAACGAAAAAGCCAGTACCGTTTGCCTTCTTCATCTTCCACCACATAATAATCTCTATGCTCTCCATCCTGCAACCACCATTCTTGCTCAATTCTTTCCGGCCCATCTGCTTTTATTATTTTATGCAGTGTTCCTTTGTAGCGGAA
>JAKQKY010000101.1 GCA_029560415.1 Bacteroidota bacterium
CATCGCAATTAAATAGTGTCGAAATTTTCCTTAAGCAAATAGCAGTTTTAATCATGCTTGAACCAGCGTTATTCTTATCGCTGGTCTTTTTTTATATTCATTTGATTTTACTCCCGAAAATGTTAATGATTTATTGATCTCCGTTTTTATGTTTTTTATTATTGAAATATGACCTTTGAGTTCCTCATATGCAAGTACGTACATTGGTTTGAAGCAGGTGGTATTATATCGCCTGCTTTTTTATTTATACGAATTAACAATTTGGTCATTTTTAATTCATGAAAGGTTTAAATAGTGATAAGAATTTTGATGTACAAAGGATTAACATGCATCCCAAAAAAATCTTCAATACAACCCATAATCAATTACGACTTCTCACTGCATTTTTGTTAGTGATTGGTTTATTAATGGCTTTTTATTTGATGATGGATATACCCCAAGTGTTCTTCCCGTTAAGCAGTACTCACCCATTTTGGGAAAATGTGTTTTTTATCAACTATACTTTCATAGGTGATGGGGTATTTGCCATTTGCCTGGTTTTGATCCTGTTTTTTTACTTTAAAAAGAAGAATGAATCATTGCTGCTAATGTCAGGGTTTATAATATCATTTATCGTTATACAACTAGTTAAAAACCTACTGAGTAACGGGGCACTGGATTTGTATATTGAACCGGGCCAGTATTTGTTTTTTACAAAAGAAGAAAACCTGGTCAATGCACATGCTTTCCCATCGGGGCACACGGCTTTTGCATTTGTAATTGCCACAACCTGGATGATGCATTTAAAAAATGCCTGGAAAAAAATGCTGGTCATATTGGGCGCTTTTTTACTGGGTTTTTCCAGGATGTACCTTGCCGGAAACTCTTTATGGGATATTATCTCGGGAATGACCATAGGTGTTTCTGTGGTTACTGTATTACATGTATTTTACCTTCGGATCAAAGCAAAACCTGTTGAAGCTTATCGCAGGCACCGTAAGGTTGTAAATAATGATGCTTATCAGAATGGTAATATGTTACCTGTTTGAAATCGGTAATTTTTAGTTCGGGAAACAAATTAGTGGTTTTTTTTTCAAATATCCAACGTATTGAATAGCAGGAATAACAACTGCATTTTTTAATGTGTTATGAAGCAACCTGTCTGCCTGAAAAAAGGAAAACAAGTGCTTGACAGGTAGGGAGAATCTACCTGTTTGAGTTTAGCATTTAAGGTTATCTCATGACCTGGAAAACAACTGGAAAAAATATACAAATACTGACCAGAGTTTTTTTATTCCAAATCATCAGGACTTCTTATATTCACAGTCCATATAATCCTTTACCTACAACAGAAAACTCCCTCTCTTAACTTCATCTGGCAAGAAAAACAGCAAGCATTCAGTTTGCGAACAACTGTAATTTAAGACATGCAGATATATAACTGTTCATGATTTCGTAACATTAAACTAGTGTTTTGTAGTAGTGCTTCGTATAGATTTGCAACATTGTATTGAAAAAATATAAAACCAACTAACATGGAATTTTCTACACCAACCACCGGGCAGCATTTGATTACATCAAAGCGCCCAGTATCTTACCTGATTTCTTTTTGTTTTATTGCATTGTTTATGATGGGTTCCTTTTTGAGTTCGGCCCAGTTGCTGCAATGGAATACTTTTGGGAATGCAGGTACAGAAACCAGTGAACCAAGTGTATTTAATAATGCAAATATCAGTTCGTCCAATTTAACCCTTGGCGCCGGAGTTACACCTGCTGGAAATGGTAATAGGTTTGGTGGTTCGGCGTGGTTTAACACAGGTAATACCAATCCAAGTACTCTTGCAGAAGCCATTGCAGGAAATGACTATATTCAGTTTATTGTTACACCAAACGTAAACTTTACTTTTACCCCTACCTCATTTGCTTTTAATTGGGATAGATCGGGAAGTGGACCTATCAATGTGGCTCTCCGTTCTTCAGCAGATGGATTTGCTGCCAACCTTGGGGCAGTTGCTCCTGTTGCTGCCATAGGGGTTTCCAACAGCATTACCATTACTGGATTAACGAATATTAATACCGCAACCACATTTAGATTATACGGTTATGGAGCAACGGGTACAGGAGGTACGGGAGGATTTGATATTGGTTCCAACGTGGTGAATGTTCAGTTGAACGGAACTACGGCTTCTCTAGGATCTGCACCAACGGTTACCACAACAGCTGCATCAAACTTTTCTACATCCGGAGCCGAATCGGGTGGCGATGTAACTTCTGATGGCGGTGTTACTGTAGATGTCCGCGGCGTAGCTTATGGAATCGGTGTAAACCCGGATATAACCGGAACCAAAACACTGGACGGAGGTGGAACTGGCCCTTTTACAAGTATCATCTCTGGCCTTTTAGTAAACACATCTTATTTCTACAGGGCCTATGCTACCAATAACATCGGAACAAATTATGGCAGCGAAAGCAGCTTCTTTACCCTGGCCAATGCACCTGGTGCTCCAACAGTTAATGGCGCTACCAGCAGTTCATTGAATGTAACGGTAACGGTTAATGGAAATCCTTCGAACACAGAATTTGCAATACAGGAAACAAATAACAGCAATTACGTTCAATCAGATGGTTCGCTCGGTGTTGCGCCCGTTTGGCAAACAGCGAGTGTATGGGGTACCAAAACGGTTACCGGTTTGGCTGCCAGCACATCATATACTTTCCAGGTGAAAGCCAGGAATGGTGCTAATACAGAGACTTCTTTTGGAGGTACAACAAGTTTATCAACTCTTGGAGCCAATTCACCTTTCCTGTCGGCTTCTGCCCTTACTGCATTTGGCTCCGTTTGTTTAAATACAACAGTTGGTGCAAATACTTTTACGATCACAGGTACCGACCTCAGCACAGCCAATGTAACTGTTGGCCCACTAAGTGGATATAGTTTCTCGAAAGATGATATCACCTATACGGCTTCGTTGACGTATTCTCAAGGTGGAGGTTCGTTTTCCGAACTGGTTTATGTAAAATTCACGCCAACATTGGTGCAGTCTTATGACAGCAATATCCCGGTAGCCGGTGGCGGAGCGTCTGGCATAGATGTAGCTGCATCGGGAAGTGGTATCAACACAACTCCTTCAGTTACTACAGACGGGTCTGCCAGCATTACCCAGGTATCGGCCACACTCAACGGCACCATTACAAACAATGGTTGTACAGCTGTTTCAGCATATGGAATTGAATACAGTACTACCAACGGCTTTGCCGAAGGATCGGGTACCCAGGTTGCGGGAGGTGTTTTGAATGTGAATACTTTTTCATCTGCTGTAAGCGGACTCAGCCCCAATACCATTTACTATTATAAAGCATATGCTACCAATAATGGCGGTACATCTTATGGATCTCAGCAAAGTTTCATTACACTTGGCCTGGATGCACCCGTTGCTGTCGCAGCATCGGACAATACCACCACAAGCTTTACGGCCAACTGGCTTTCAGTTATCGGTGCTGATAGCTACCGGCTCGATGTTAGCACCAGCAGCAATTTTGTAGATGTGAATGCATCTGTATTTGCCGGATGGAGTTTCCCATCGAGTGGAGTAACGGTTACCCCGGATGTAGCTAACGCCAACAATACCACGAAAACACTAACCACAAACGGTGGTTCTATCACCGATGCAACAGGATTCACTACCCGTGCTCCTTCGGCCAATGCATGGCAATCGGGTTCTGGTACCAAATACTGGCAGATCGATTTTGATGCAACAGGATTATATGACCTCAATATTTCCTCTAAACAACTTTCTTCGAATACAGGTCCGCGTGACTTTAAATTACAGTACCGGGTAGGCGCAGGTGCATTTACAGACGTACCATCCGGAACCATCACTGTCTTGAATGATGGATGGGCTTCTGGTACCGTTACCAACCTGGCTTTACCGCCAGCTTGCGACAACCAGGCTGTTCTATCACTTCGTTGGATCATGACCAGTAACACCAGCGTAGCCAATGCAACAGTTAGTGCCGGTGGAACCAGCAGGATCGACAACATTCAAGTGAAGGGCAAAGCTCCTTTCTTTGTAGCGGGGTATGATAATTTAACAGTGAATGGATTGTCACAATCTGTAACAGGCTTATCAGCAGGAACTACCTATTACTACAGGGTTCGTGCATTCAGTACAAACAGTACCTCTGCTCATTCAAATACGATCTCTACATCTACTTGTTATACGATTACAGCTTCTGCCGGTGCTAACGGCAGCATCTCACCAAACGGTGTAACAGA
>JAKQKY010000105.1 GCA_029560415.1 Bacteroidota bacterium
GTTGAACTGTGTTTGTGAAATTCAACATTCATCTTTAATTTATATACAATGAAATACGTTTTTCTTTTAATCTTAGTAGCAGGTAGTTTTTTATCCAAAGCCCAGGTCAATAATAAAACGACCGGATCTAACTGTACCTGCCTCCCTGGAAATTCTATTTGCTCCGCTGATGCAACCTTTATGAGTTGTTGCATCTGTTGCCAGGCAGGTAGTTCCTGCGGCTCCTGGACTGCATTTGGGTTCTGTGCTTGTAAATGTGAAAATACCGGAACAGGAAGTGGAAGCACAACATCGTCTACCATCAGGAACATTCGCTTTTATGGCGGGAAGTATTCCGAATTTATTAATTACCTGGATTTAAACAAAGTGCCTACCAGTAAACTAAAAGAGCTGGCTAAAAATGTCACAGAAGGTAAGATGCTGAATAAATCAAATGTGGAAAATGGAAAAGATTTTTATATTTTGTCCGACGATGATAATCCGTTTATCGATGCATATGTTGCAGAAATGAAAATACTCACGAAAAATGCAACCTATGCCTCACTGGTAGAAGCATTTTTAAAATCAAACAAATAACAATGAAGATTCCTTTTTTATTATCCGTACCTGGAAATCAATTTTGGATATTCCTGGTGCTTGGTATTATTTTAGTTGGTTTTGTGATTCAAAGGCTACTTAGGAGAAAATAATTTTCATGGCAAGCTAACATCGGGATATACAGGCAAAACTTCTATTTATTCCGCACTATTTCAATATTATAGCCTTCATTCATTTTTATACAAAAGTTAAGCACTTCTTTACAAGTGCTTAACTTTCGTTTGTCCATTATCGTTATCCATCGGATAAAAAGAACCATCATCCCCCTGTTTAAACAAGCCGATCCCCGTATTAAATTTTTCCAGGATATACACCTGCACCGCCTCATGGGCTGCATCGAGCTCGGCCAGGCTTGGATTTTGGGGATCGATGCTTTTTGAAAGTAACCCCGCGGCAAAAGTCTGCATACTTAGATATAATTTGCTTCCCGGGTTATAACCTGCTCCCAGACCCGCGTTACCGGCACTGTCGGCAGCAATTTGCTGCTGTTGCGGATATGCATCCAGGAAAGTTGATAACCGAAGTGCATCGGTAACTGCCAGCACATAATTGGCCCCATTGGCGGCAAGAACATAATATAGAAAATCCGGGTGACTGCGGGCATAGTTTCCAAAAGCATAGAGATCGCCGGCAGATGGTGCAGGGAAAACATTGTCAGGGTGTGTATGAGCTATGGCGGTAACCTGCAAGCCGGAAGGATTCCCATTAAGAGATACAGAATTACCTGACATGGTACTGATCCTGGGTAAAGCTCTTGGTAAACCAGTTTGCTTATCAATGCCAAAAACAGTTGCATATTCAATACCTGCCCCAGGCTTATTTATACGGATCAGTTCACGGAATCCATCCTGGTATTGCTCATTGAAATAAAATTGCGTAATCAATTGAGCCTTTGAAACCGGTTCAAATAATTTGCGATTAGTCATTGACGTGACATTGTTTTGAGCATTCTTAATATCGAACTGTAGCTTGAATGATGCCGAATAAGTCTCAGCTTCTAAATCGTTAGTCAAAACGCCGGTTTCCGGTAAAGCCGGTGGAATATTTGAAAAAAAATAATTAATAGTAAAAAATTTGGTGGGCACATTTGCAGGACCCGGTCTGGCGTCCATTAGCCTATGGAAATAATGAGGTTGAGTATTTTCTTTGGCAGGTGGAAGCCGGAGGGCTGATAAGCCCAGGCTGATACACAACACGGAGATGATAGTTTGCTTTTGCATGGCTGGTGGTTATACTTTGTAAATGAATGGCAATTCAATTAGTAAGTAAACACCCGGCGGAGGCCTGCTATTAAAGAAGTATCCTGGCTGAAACCAGTACACTTCAGGATATATTAAGCAGATAACAATAGATACAACTTTGCTGTACATACTATGAATTTTATCTCATAGTTACTACATGAAATCACCTACAGGCCTATCTTTTGGACGAATGGTAGTGAAGTAAATCTTAATTTGTACTGAAGTATGAAATCGGGAGTTTGAATGATGAAAATGTTCATCCAGGTTGATGGCATAAATGCATCCTGTTTACAATTGATGAGGGGAAATGAAGAGGACTGACCTGGAAACTAAGTTAATACAGGCATAAAAAATCCATAGATCGTTTTTGCAAACAACCTATGGAATTAAATTTTGTATGATCACCTAAACGGAAACGCGTATCCGCAATTATTCGCAGATCTTAAGTGTGGCCGGGCTCTTGCTGCTTAGTAGCAGCCTGTTGATCTTACCGGCGCCGTCAAAAAATACTACCAGCATCCCGTGCCTGATCTGGTAAGCTTCCCATGAAAAATCTTTGGCCTGGGGTAGTCCGAACCATTTGAACAAACTGCTGCGGTCGGCTCCCATTAAGGGAAGGCTCATTGCACCTTTGTATTGATCATTGATTTCAATGTAATCGCGATAAGTGTAAAACATGATGCCTTTGTCGCGGAAGAATACACCGGCACAACCGTTGGCAGAAGGTTCATCTACAGCCTGCGTATAACAGGGCAGCTTCAGCATCACATCACCCAGGGGCGATTCTGGATACATCTTATTCACGCTGCCATCGAGGATATCCACGGCAAACGGCGGACACACAGGCGTTGATCTTAATTGTCCATAACTGATTTGGGAAAGAATGATACACAATGGTACCATGAATGCTCTGGTCATTTTTCATAGGTTTAGGTGAGGTAATGAAGTTGTAAAATAGAAAATTCTTTTGGAAAATGCAAGGTATTATTTGATTCATGTGTTACTGCTTCATGATCAATCATTTCTACCTGTATATTGGGTAACGACACAGGTAATTGGTTCCCTGTTCAACCTGTAGAGTTGACTTATCTTATTGGATGACCATCGAAAAAATGTCTGTTTTTTACCACTGTCCTATCTCAAAATCCCATCATCTTTACTATTCAATCATGATCATATGAAACGTAAAGAATTTTTATACAGCAGCCTTGCTGCCATACCGGCCCTGGTGTGGGGAAGTTCGTTCGCACAAAGCGAACCGAAAGCTGGTGAAAAGAAACCATTCGTGGTAGACGCAGGAAAATCAAGGTTTGGTGAAGTGGTATTGTTCCTGGGCGTTCACCCAAATGACCTGAAAATTTCGGGTAAAGATACCGGCGGACAATTATCTGTATTTGAATATACCGGCTATGGCAAAACAGGTCCGGCCTTACATATGCACCTGTCCCAGGATGAAATATTCATGGTAACAGAAGGTTCTTACCGTTTTGTGGTAGGTGATGAAACACATACGCTGCATGCCGGGCAAACCATATTTCTACCAAGAAATATTCCACATACTTGGATTCAACTAACGGATAAGGGTAAACTTATTTATTTTCTGCAACCTGCAGGAAAAATGGAAGAGTTCTTTACATTGATGAATACATTTAAAGAAAGACCTTCCCAGGAAATACTGGATAAGATCCACTTTGAACATGGCATGAAACTCATGGGGCCTCCCCTTTCATTGTGATGATATATTATATATCTTCATAAAAAAACGTCTATCCTTGTTACTGAAAGATTTTAAGCCATCCCCTGTAACACAAGATCATGTGCAGTTTTACCGCATAGTGCACCTGGCGTTTGACAAACAAATGGAGGTACCCTTCAAAGCGTATCCTCCCCGACCTGAACATTGCCTCGCTTTTTATCCACTCGATACAGAAAAGGTTGTTTATGAAAACAGTGGAAGGATCATTGAAAACATTCCGGTTGTTCTGTATGGTCAGCCTCTGGAAGTCACCCAGCGGCATATAGGTCATCAATTCCTGGTTTTACAGGTCATATTTTTTCCGGGGTCCTTATATAGCCTCACAGGTATTCCCGCTACCGAATTCACCAATGAATACCTCGATGCAGAATTGTTTTTTTCAACCAGCTTAAGGGAAGTAAATGAACAATTATACCATGCCCATGGTTATGACCACATGATCCATATAGCAGAACATTTCATTGAAAGCCTGGTAAAAAAGCGGGCAAGAAAACCCGATCTGGCAGATGCAGCCTGCAGGCTCATCTTACAGCAAGGCAGCAGGATATCGCTGGATAAACTCGCCAGCCTGGCATGCCTGAGTCATAAACAACTGGAAAGAAAATTCAAAGAACGCACGGGCGTAAATCCCATGCACTATAGCCGGATCACAAGGTTTGATAAGGCATTCAGGCTAAAGAACAGTTTTCCACATTACGATTGGCTACGCATTGCGATCGAATGTGGTTATCACGATTATCAGCACCTGGCCAAGGATTATAAAGATTTTACCGGGCTTACACCAGTTGCCTTTCACCAGTTGGAGAATAAAGCACCTGAAAGGACTTTTGGTCTTTCGGAAAATTACCAACCCTATTCTTAGCTCGCAATAAAATGTATCTTCATCAGTTACCCGATCGCTTTAGTAAATGTTCTACCGGTAACGATTACTGTCTTTTTAAAAATATATGCACATTTCGTGTTTTAAAATTGGCTGTAAAACCTCATTAGCTTAATTTTCAAATAAAAATAATGTCTAGTATGCCAGACTTTCGGCAAGGATTATCCGAAGTGATCAAAGCCAGTTGGTTCAGCCTCGAAGCAGGAGTATATGTGTACTGCCGTGTGCAGGAAGTTAATCATCCCGAAAAGCATCTCATGATCGTACGCGATGGTGAAGAAATAACGGTAGTGACCCGCGAAGAAAATCTTACTTTATTAGGATCCTATGAGGCCAATAATGAAAAATGGCGCCTGCTCAATATCCGTTGTGGCAATCCATTTTATTGCCCGGGGTTTATTGCAACCATTACCACAGGTATGGCTGAGGAAGGTATTGACATTGTGATCACTTCCAGTTTTTCAAACGACCTGGTAATGGTTATGGAGAAAGATCTTGAGCAAGGAACTAACATTTTGAAAGAAATGGGTTTTACGTTAAAATAATTTGGAAGAAAAAGATTTTTAACGGCTAATTATTCTAAATACAAAATAGCATTCCTACGAATGTAAAAACCCCGATGCCGGTAGCTTCGGGGTTTTTATATATTCTTTCAGCCAACTGAAAATATATGGAAGTGTAAAACTTTTATGTTTGCTCAATTACAGAGTTTCAGTGTTTCTGCACTTTTATTGCTGATTTGTACTTTATTTATCTTTCCTGCCGGGCTGAAATACAAAACCAGTGTTCCGTATTGCATCTGATATGCTTCCCATCCGGCATCTTTGATACGTGGATTACCGAGGGTACTAAAAAGACTCTTACGATCAGCCCCCATCAATGCCGGGATCATGTTTCCTTTATAGTTCTCTGTAGCTTCAATATAATTTCTGTCTGTATAAAAGTAAAGGCCCTTATCCTTGAAGAAAATACCCGCACAGGCACTGTCGGATGGCACTTCCACAATACTCGTGTAACAGGGAAATCTTGTTTTAATCTCTCCCAACCCCATTTTGGGATAAAGTTTATTTACACTGCCATCAAGTATATCAATGGAAAAAGTTGGACAAACTGGTGTTGCTTTTAATTGTGCGTGGGAAGAATGAGTAAAAACAAACAGCATGAGCGCAGTAAAAAAAGGGAGTTTCATATTCATTGGTTAATAGTTTAATAATACTTCAATACATCAAGTGCAAAATCCTTGCTAGAAAAACCATTTAGCACTTAAATCTGCATATGGTATGTTAAATAGCGTGGACTCAATTGATTTGGTTACAATATATTCACTTTTACGGTAAAATGTACAGGGTTGGATGTTTTTTTCACCGGTGGATACTTCATTTTTTATGGTCTGACCGGTTTTAGATTATGCGGTATGGTTCTTGACCTAACCTATTTACACTAAATCAATTAAAAATGAATAATCACAAAAATTTCGGCTTGTGGATGGACTCCCATCATGCTACCATTGCGGGTCCTTCAAACAATGACAATACCGACCTGGTGATCCTCGCCCAGGTGAACGGGGAAGAAGTTACCCGCTCTTCAAGTGATAAAAACAGCAATAACGCCGAAAAAATGGTGCAGGCAAAATTTTTTAAAGAAATCTGTACCCATTTAGTGAACGCTACCAATATCCATATTACAGGTACAGGCCAGGCGCAGGAACAGTTCATACATTACCTGGCAGATACACCCCAATTCAAACAAACGAAAACAGAAGAATCAACTTCCAATAAAATGAGTGATGAAAAGTTGCTCGTTTTCCTGGCAGAAAAAATGAACCTGCCTGCTTAAAAAATAATCTCTTTACTACTGGTTCCGTATATGACCGGGACCAGTAGTATTTAACATACAATGATCTATAGGGAATCAACCGGTGATTTTAAAGGTTTCAATAACAATAATCAACGTGTATTGTTATTAACTTTATACTACATTAAAAGTTCAAACAGGATCAATGTGAATAAACCGATCATCATCGTGGTATTGGTTAGCCTGTTCGCCCTGCTGTACCAGGCAGCCTTTCTTTCTTCCTTGCCGGAACAGGTAATATTATTCTTATACCTGCTATCCCCTTTCCTGTTGATCCTTATGGTTTATATCGTACTAAAAAATGGGAAGCCCTCAGCGCATTCATTCGACGAACGTTTTTATGATGACTGGGATTATCAACGAAATGGCCGGGAAGATATTCATGGTTGATTGGATGCATTTGCCAGGGTAAGCAGCGTTTCTATGCAGCTGCCTGTCTTTTTCAAAAGACTTTTATGAAACGCTTTATCTTTTCATTCCTGCTGGCAGCAAGCCTGTTCTCCTGCAAAAAAAATAAATGTGAAGATGATCGATGCGATATCCAGGCTGCGTATGCACACAATGCAACCAAGCAAACCATCACCCAGGGTGTTTGGGGAACTGTTTCCATGATGGAAGGCAATTGCATGCCGGTGATTGATCCAAACAATACAACCTGTAAACATTGCCCGGTGAAAAGAAGTGTGAGAATTTATGAATACACGCTACAAAGCCAGGCAACGCCCGTTACGAATAATTCAATCTTTTATACAAGCTTTCAAACAAACCTCATCACAGAAGTAATGACGGATGAAGAAGGCTTTTTCCAGGCCACCCTGCCTGCCGGCCGTTACAGCATCGCCATTTTGGAAGATGGAAAGTTATATGTGAATATAACCGATGGAATGTCGGGATTAAATCCCGTAGATATCCAGAACGGTCCTGTGAAATTCAATGTGAGCATGACTTATAAGGCTGTTTTCTAAATCCTGGTTCAACTTCAATTCATTAGCTGATTCCCACCATTTTTCTCTTTTCCTATGCGCCTTTGTTGGGGCTATTCATAACTTATACAGCTATTCCCTTCTGCTGTTTATGTAAAGCAAACTGTAAAGTCTGTTGAAAATATTTTGTTCCCTGCTTATTCAATCATGGTAAGAATGGTTATATTCATTTACCAAAACTATTTCCAATAACTGTTCAACCCTCCTTCCAACATGAAGAAATTCTCCCTGTTACCTGCCATGGTATCCCTTACAATATTATTGGCATTAAATTTTCAACCAACATTTTCTCAGCCCTTCACCCCCGTTGCCCTTAATGGCTTCAATCATGATGTGATTGCGGAAGCAGGCACTAGTTCATTGACCACTACAACCATTTCATTAGATGGATTTACGGTTTCCAATAAAGTGATGTATACGAACACGTTTAAAACCCTGAATGGTTTTGGCGGTGGAGGTATTGCAGATAATGGTTTGATCACTGATGCCGCAGGCACATACCAACTGGCCGATTATACTGGTAACAATGCCATGCTTATTCAAAGGAGTCAATCGGGCGAATTAAATATTACCACCCCGGCAGCCTATAGCAGGATCAGGTTGCTTTGTTTTTCTACAGAAGGAACCAGCCTGGTAAATGTGGCGTTGCATTTTACTGATGGATCTACAACCAATGCACTTACTAATTATTCCGTAGGCGATTGGTTCAACAATACGAGCAATTTAGTGTTGTCTGGTTTCGGACGATGCACCCGTGCCACGCCTGCCTCCGGGGATGATGCATACCCCGGCAATCCAAGAATGTATTATATCGATATACCTATCTCTTGTATCGATCGCCAAAAGAACCTCGACAAAATTCAACTGGCGAATGTGACCACGGCTGGTTCCAATGCGCCTTATCCCAATGCGGTTTTCTTTGCCGTATCTGCCATCCCGTTTAGTCTATCCGTCACCGATAATATCACTGCTGCCAGCTGCACGGTCAATGGCAGTGTTACACTCAATATAACTGGTTCAGGTTCTCCATACAATGTAACCTGGAATAGCACTCCGGCTCAGTCAGGACTGACGGCCACCAACCTGCTGACTGGCCCGTACATTGCCAGCATCACTGATGCGGTTGGTTGCATCAGCCAGTATCCCGTAACCATCGGCCTCAACAATAACCTGTTTATGACAGCCCATATCGATACGCCCATTTGTTATAATGCATCTTTCAATGCCAATACCAACAGCAATGCAACAACGTATTCATGGTCACCCACCACGGGCGTGAGTGATCCAACCAGTGCAAATCCTGTGCTATCTCCCACGGCGCCCAGTACAATGTATACGGTAACGGGTACCCTGGGTTCCTGCCCGCCGATCGTTAGAACGTTTACCGTTACCGTTAGTCCGGAAATAACGTTGACCATACCTCCAAGTCTAACTGTTTGTTCGGATTCTTCTATAACACCCATCATCACAAGTAACGCAACCAGTTTCCAATGGCTGCCTACACAAGGTGTGAGCAATACAACGATTGCAAATCCTGTTTTATCACCGGATGCCACTACTACGTATAGCATTACCGCCACTACCGGACTATGCAGTGTGAATGGTAATCTTTTGGTATCCGTTGCTCCCCCGGTGAATGTAGAAGCAGGTTCTGGTACTACGATTGCGGCAGGGCAAACGGTTCAACTAAATGGTAGTGGAGATGCAGGTAATTATAACTGGGCACCGGCCGGCAGCTTGAGTGTGGCCAACATACCCAACCCAGTTGCATCACCCACAGTTACAACCCTGTATACCCTTGTCATCACCAATGCCACAGGCTGTTCGGGAAGCGATGTGGTGGAAATCCAGGTGATCCCCGAATGCGCCAAACCAATGGAAGCGATTACCCCTAACGGTGATGGCATCAATGATAAATGGCTGGTAACCTATGGCAATTGCATCACAGCTGCCCGGGTGAAAGTATTCAACCGTTATGGTAGCTCCGTATTTGAAACAGAAAATTACCAGAATAACTGGGAAGGAACGTATAAGGGCAAACCATTGCCGGACGCCACCTATTATTACGTGATCGAATACAAACAGGCGAATAACATAACGGTAATGCTTAAGGGAAATCTTACGATCATCAGGTAAAATGTGAAATGGCCGGATTTTAATTATACCAGGAACCAGATCAATGCAACGGCTGCTGCCAGCATGATGAGCAATGTGGCAAAACCCAGTAGGTTAGATAATCGCCTGTTGGTAAAATGCCCCATCACGTCTTTACTATTGCAGAGGTGTAAGATTACCGCGATCAATATCGGGGCGGTGATGCCATATAAAACAGCAGACCAAATCAACGCTTTTACAGGGCTGATGCCCAGCAGTTGAATCATCAACCCAATGACAAGTGAAATAATGATACTGATGTAAAACCCTTTTGCTTCATGAAATTTTTTATTGAGCCCTTCATCCCAATTAAATATTTCAGCCAGCATATAACTGGAAGCACCGGCCAGTACCGGGATAGCGAGGAAGCCCGTTCCGATTACGCCAATGGAAAACAACGCGTAAGCCATATCACCTGCAAGCGGTCTTAATGCCTGGGCTGCCTGCTCTACGGTATTGATCTGGTGGATACCGGCATTGAACAATACGGTACCCGAAGTAAGGATGATGAAATAGAAAACAATATTGGAGAACAGCATTCCGCCCTTTACATCGGTTTGCATTTGATGAAGTATTCTTTTATCTACGATCAATCTACGCTCTCTTATTTCTTCCACCTCCATCGACGCCTGCCAGAAAAACAAATAGGGAGAAATCGTGGTTCCCAATATTCCTACCAGCGCCATGAAATAATCTTTTGAATATTCAAAGCTGGGCAGGAAGGTTCCTTTTAGTACCACCCACCAATCTGTCTTGATCAAAAAAGGAATGAGGATATAACTGAATAAAATGATGCACAACCATTTTAGTACGGCTGCGATCTTATGATAATTCCAGGCAATTATGCTGTACATGAGTATGACGGTAAACAAAATGGAAAACACGAAGGATGGGATCTTTGGAAACAGGAGATTACCTACTGCACCCATGCCGGCGATATCGGCGCCAATGTTGAGCGTTATGGAAGGATAACTCACGATCAGGATCAGGTAGATCACCCAGCGGGAATATTTTCGTTTGATCACACCTGCGAGGCCCTGGTTGGTAACGAGACCGATCCTTGCACACATTTCCTGGATGGAGACCATCAATGGATAGGTAAAGATGGCCGTCCATAGAAACTTCGGACCAAACTGTGCGCCTGCCTGTGAATAGGTTGCAATACCGGAAGGATCATCATCACTGGCACCGGTTACCAACCCCGGTCCTAGTTGGGAGAAGAATTTTTTGATCCTGGAAGTGGGCTGTTGCTTTTCTGGCTTTTCTTGTACATTCATCTGCTGCGATTGTAGTTCCCTGGGATGATGTTATAAAGTTAACCGAAATTCCGGGACAGGGGATTTATACTTATGGATTCATTGTGCAAGTGGTGGATGAGTATTGATGGATGCACGGATGCTGTTAATGTCATTGATATTGATGTATGCACCGATAACATGGATTAAGAGTATGACACGGAAAAAATTTATATCAATTGAACAAGCCGATTAAAAAGCTGATCGGCAAGATTTTAATAATACAATAATTTATATGCAAATCAATAGAAGCATAAAAAATACCTGGTAAAAGGATAAACTGCATCCTTGGTTACTATCGTATAAGGATCGAAGTTCCCTTCTCATAAACTACTTTGCGGCTGATCGGATCTACATAATTCAACTGCCATACGTACGTGCCCGCTTCTGCAGGTTGTCCTTTGTGACGGCCATTCCACCCTTCTACCGGGTTGATACTACTGTACACAAGTTCCCCGAAACGATTATACACTTTCAAAGAGAATGTTGTAGCCAAGTCGGCATTGATGGCTTTCAACCGATCGTTCACTCCATCTTCATTGGGCGTAAAGGCATTGGGTACTTTGATAAGACAATTGCTGAGCACTTTGATGTACACTTCATCTTCAGCCTTGCAGCCGTTATTATCTACGATGAGTTTGTAAGTAAAACTTTCGGGGCCGGTGACGATCGTGGAAGTTGTTCCCCCACTGTTCCATGTATACAGGTAGCCGGGAACGTTAGCAATGCCCAGTTGCGTTGTTAATCCAGGACATAGTGTTTTTTGTTCACCCAATTCAAAAGTAGGCACGAGATACACTTTGGTGAGGCCCTGCGATTGAATGGTTCCGCAATAGCGGCTGGTCGCATCAAGGGTGACTGTGAAATCACCCGGCGCCGTATATGGATATGTGATGGTTGGCTGATCAGACACGCTGGTGCCGTTCCCTGTATTCCAGGTATATTGACTGATACTTCCCACGAGGTTAGATACCAGTGTTACATTATCGCCGGTACAATATTGTGCATTCAATCCTGTAAAACTTACCTGTGGCTTTGCTGCCACGTTGATGTTTTTGCGGGCCGTATCAGTACAACCGTGATTATTGGTGATTATAAGCTTTACCAGGTAATCGCCGTCTAATGCGTATGAATGTGCTGGTGGTGTTAATCCGGCAAACTGCGTATTATCGCCAAACAACCATTGATACTGGAGATTGAGACCGGTAGATTGATTCGTAAATAGAATATTGGCACCCACACAGGTTGTGTCTTTATCGGTTTTAAAATCGGAACGAATCGCATTGTTCAACGGGTAACTCCTTTGCAGCGTATCGGTACATATACCATTTGAAACGATCAGTTTCACCGTTGCGGTTACCGTAGATACCGGGAAGGTATGCGATATCGTTTGACCGGTACCGGTAGTTCCATCACTGAAAGTCCAGTTCCAGGAATTGATGCCATTGCCTCCGGGATGCGACAGGCGGATGGTATCGCTCACACATCCAAAGGCTACTGCATCGGTGAAAACGGATGAAGGTCGTCCCAACACGTTAAAGCCAATGGTTTCTGTGGTATTTTGTACTGCAAAACAGGTATCCTGCACACTGTTGCCATCAGTACCTGCATTGTTGTGTAATACATAATTACCGAAACTGCTGATGGGTTGTGTTAATTGCAGTAGTATCCATTTGGTATATCCATTGCTACAGGTTGCATCCGTGGTAACCGATGCAATGCTCACGGCAGAAGGACCCGTAATGGAAAATTCTGATCCGTTGGCATTCACACTGGCGCAACGAATGGGTTTGCTGTAAAACACTTTGATCGTGGATGGTCCGCATTTATCGTACTGCACTGAATCATACCGTGGTGCCGGAGCCTGGGTGGCAGTGAATGCCTGCGCCGCATTGATGGGCATGAATGAAAAACAACTATCGCTCAGGGTATTGCCATCGGTACCATTGCCAATCCTCACGGAGAAATTGCCAGCCGGGAGGTTGCCCGAAAGGTTCAATACCACCTGGTTCGTGTACCCGCTGGCGTTACAATTCCCGATGATACCCAATACAGTGAACGCACCAGGTGTTACGGAAAATTCACTTCCATTGGCGGTGAGAGAATTGCAGGCAATGTTTTTATCGAATTTTACAGTAACGCGGTTAGGTTTGCAATCATCAAAGATCACAGATTGTATAACCGGTGCTGTAGTTAGCTGGTTAATGGTAAAAGGCAATGTAGATGCAGCAACCATAGAAATACCACAGGTATCGGTAAGTGTATTGCCATCGGATCCATTGTTGATACTCACCTGGTAGTTACCAAATGCCAAAGGATTTTGCAATATAAGTTTTATGGTATCGGTATATGTGCCTCCTGTATTACAAGCTGATTGAACGGAAGTGATCGAATGGGTACCGGGAGTAATGGTAAACTCGGAACCATTAGCGGAAATGCTGCTGCAAATTACAGGTTTATTTAAAGCCACTTTTATGATGGTAGGTGCACAACCGGTAAAGCTAATATTCGACATAGTCAAAGCTGTCTGAACAGGCACCGTAAAAGGTATACTGGTTCCGGCAGTCAACGGGTTCTGGCAAACATCCAATACTGTATTAAGGTCGGTTCCGTTGTTGACGATGAGGTTGTAATTACCGGCGGGCAATGGCGTTTGCAAACTAAGTGTAGCACTGGTAAAAGTACTGGAGGTGCCCGAACATAATGAGGTTACACCGGTGATCACATGGGTTCCATTGGTAATGGTAAATTCAGATCCGTTAGCGGTTAAACTGCTGCAAAGCATGTCTTCAGAAAAATTCACTTTCACTTTCGATGCGTCACAACCAACGATACCGGCGCTTCCTACAACCGGCGCCAGGTTATTGGTAAGCACAGTGGAGCCACCTGTAAAAGTTAGATTATAGCCAAGTCCTGAGTTAGACCAGTTGGTCACCATCAGCAGGTAGTCGTTACCGGCAGTAAGCGTGGGCATGCGGTTAAATACTGGAGTATTGCCGGCGCAATTGAGGCTACCGGTTCCTGCAGGTGTACAACCAGTGTTCCCGGTGGTAGCACTCAGGTTAACTGAAATGGCGAGGTTGGTAGTATAAACATCCGAAACAGGTCTGCCGGTTACATCCATCAATTGCCAGTCGTAATCATCTGCTGGTGATGCCGGAACGATCATGAAGCCCAGTGTTCCGGTTTGATAACAATGAAATTTGTACCATACTGAATTGCTGCTGGTCACTGCATCTATACATCCGGCAGAAGGTAAATTAGGTCCTGTACAACTTGGTACATTGGCTTGTGGAAATACAAGCGTTCCACAAACGGCAATACTGGCATCTGCAGTTCTGCCGGGTCCGCCACATGGCTGGGCCAGGGATGAAAAAGAGATTAACAGGAAGAAAGCGAATGTAAAGAGGCGCATAGGCTCATTGTTATGCACTAAAAATAAGCAAAATATTGCTCTTTTCCCAGGTTTTACGAAGGGTTGGTTGATAACCTGTTATAAAGTCAGGCTATTTCGCCCCACATCTATAGGTGGTGATAAGGAAGAAGTAAAAAGGGGAAAACCAAAAAGCAACATCAAAAACAGGTGAAAGCGAATTTAACCGGACAGGATTTAAACACTTCCAGGTATTTCAAGCTTTCTCTGTGCCTTTGTGTCTTGGTATCCAACGAGGGCCGGTGCTGATAAGTAAGAAGTAAAAAGTAAAAACCAAAAAGGGAGCTCGATAGCCAGCCTGACCGAATTTAGTCGGACAAGATTTACACACTTCCAGGTATTTCATGCTTTCTCTGTGCCTTCATGTCCTGGTATCCTAACGGGGGCCGGTTCTGATAAGTAAGAAGTAAAAAGTAAAAACCAAAAAGGAACCTCGAAAAGCCGCCTAACCGATTTTAGTCGGACAGGATTTACACACTTCCAGGTATTTCAAGCTTTCTCTGTGTCTTTGTGTCTTTGTGTTTCAAAAAAACTACAAAATTCATTCATAAGTGCAAGGAATAAAAATCTCACCTTTTTTTAATTAGACAGCAATATCCTTTTCATATTCATGTCCCAATTTCCGGATCCTGAACATTTGCCTGATCAAATAAAAGATCGTTCCCCACACACCAATGATGATGCCTAATGCAATCGTAAGTAACCAAACTGGAGCACGCCCGCCGGTTGACCATAAGGACCGATGCCAGAAATGAGATTCGGCCTGGTGTGCTTTACCCCAGGGAACAGTTTTTTCTACCACCAGGTTTCCATAGGTATCATTGTCATCTACCCTTGCTACAAGAAATATATTTCCTTTCGCATCACCCGGCATGGAATCGTGTTTGAATTCAGCTATCGCTAATCCGGTTGTATCTGCGGTATAGGTTTCGTCCTCCCCTACGGAAAGGTTTCCCAGTGCACGTTTGATGCCAAGCTTCATTTCAATATCTTTAACCGCCACCCATTCCTGTCCAACCTTTTCTTTCAATTGTGCTGTTACCGAACGAACACCGTCTTCCGAAACCGTATCGATCACGAGGATGGCTTTTTTGACAGTTATCTCTGCAGTCTGCGCTTCTTCCTTACCGTTAGCGGGCATGGAAGCCACGAACGTAAATTCCCCCAATGAATCCCAGGCTGCTTTGAAAGAAGGCGGCAAGGCAATCCTGCCGGTTCCGTTGCTGGAAGTTTTTGTACTTCCCAGCAAGTTGTCAGCAGAAGTGTCGGTAATATAAACTGATACCGGCAATCCCTTGACGGGTTCAAACACCCTGCCTACTTTCTTTTTCGTGCTAACTTCTATATATGGTACTTTATTTTCCGGCAGAAAATAGCGTATACCCAATACCGTTGTAGATGCTGCAGAATCCTGTGCATAGGATCTGCCGGTAAAGAAGCAGGTTATGAAAACAATTGCTATGATTAATTTATGATGGTAATTCGCTTTCATGATCAGTGATGGTTTTATAAATGGAAATAACAGGGAACAACCTCGCCAGGATGGTGATGATGAGCAACACACCCGCCAGTGAACCCATGGCAATGGCCCACTCTTCCCAGCTGGGGAAATAATGATTGAATTTGGCAGGCGCATCATATTTAGGCAGGAATGGATGCAACAATGTTGGCGTTACAATCAGGTAACGTTTGAACCATGCACCGATCACCACCATCACCCCCGCAATGAACATGGCATTGGGTTTACGGCCTTTGGGAAATATCACGATCAATATCGGGATGATCATGCCAATGAAAATGGCGAACCAGAATAAGGGTGCATATTCACCCGAGAACAACATCGTTAAATGTTCTTCTTCCGGCTTTTTCATTTTAAAGGCAGGCACCAGGTATTCATTGACGTTGAAGTAGAGATAGAGCAATGCCAGCATCACCAGTATCTTTCCCATTTTATCGAAATGACGTTCGGTGATATAATGTTCGAGTTTATAAGCCCAGCGAAAAACATACATAGCTACCACCACGCCTCCGGCTCCTACTAAAAAGGCACCAGAAACAAAGTAGGCTCCGAAATTCGTACTGTCCCATCCTGGCCGGTAAGTTGTGGCAAATAACCAGGAGGTAACTGTATGGATGCAAAATGCAACAGGAATGATAACGATACATAAAGTGGTGATAGACCGGTTCCTGATTTTTTCCTGTCCCTCGGTACCCTTCCAGTATCCACCCAGCCAGCGATAGAATTTTGCAAATGGTTTTCCCAGTTTGTCTTTGGCGTTGATCATGATGCGGATATCGGGCAGCAGCGTAATGTATAACAACAATAGACTGATGCAGAAATAAGTACTGATCACCACTACATCCCACATGATCGGCGATTGAATTCTGCCATGCAGGAAGAGGTTGAGCAGGCGCTCGGGGCGGCCCATATCTACGATGATGATAAGCGATGCAAAGGTGATGGCCGACACGGCGATCATTTCGGATATGCGTGTCAGTGGTGTTCGCCAGGGAACATCAGCCAGCCGAAAAATGGCGGTTATCAATGATCCCACCAGGCTGATGGCCACGAAGAAAACGAAATTGGAAATATAGATGCCCCACGAAACGTAATCACCCATGTTGGTTACCACCAGGCCATATTTCAACTGGCGGATATATGCAAAAGCGCCGATACCGCAAATAAGGATCAGCACGATAGTCCAGATCACTCCCCTGCGGCCGAACTTCTGTGGCAGCAAGTCACTGGTGATCTTTTCAGGAGAAAATTTTTTCAGCTTTTCCACGATATTAGTTTAAGATTTTTTAGCAGCGGGCTCATCTTTAGGAAGGCCTTCTTCAAATTTAAAATTCCTGTTTACCGGCGGCAGGTAATACACACTGGGTTTGGTTCCCAGGTCTTCCATCAATCGATATCCTGATTTATCTTTTACCAGGTCGCTGAAACGGAATGTTTCAGGCCCATTGGTCACGGAATCTTCGTTGAGGTCACCAAAAAAGAAAACACCATTCGGACAAGCAGATACACAATGTGGTAACATGCCCATGCGGGTCATGTCGGCACAGAAATCACACTTACTCACGGTGCCTTTTTTTTGAGGCATGCTTGTTTCTGCATTATAAGGCTGGCTGGCAATCTCTTCGGGTAATTCAGGATCACCCCAATTGAAAACGCGGGTAGAATACGGACAAGCGGCCATGCAAAACCTGCAACCGATACAACGGTCACTATCGATCAACACGATTCCATCCTGTCTTTTAAAGGTTGCATCTACCGGGCATACTTTTACGCAAGGTGGTTCATCGCAATGCAAACAGGTTGTTGGTTGCCAGTAAGGCGCCGTAAGATCTGAATCCTGCATAGGATATACTTTGATCCAGTTCTGCGCATCTTCAATATGGTGAGCATGATTACAAGCGCTTTGGCATTTCTTTAAATTCTTACAACGCGACAGGTCGATCACCATCACAAATTTTTTGCCTTCAATCCCTTTCCTAATCTCGGCATTGCTTAAGGAAGGCATATGTGGTACAGGTTTTAAGAAAGCCTTGTCTACTTCAATGATCTCACCGTCTACCGATAGTAGTTTTACTTTTTCACCTGATGCAGCCACTTCCTCTTCCGGGTTGAAGGGTGATTTTTTTGAATTGCAGGCAACCGCCACCGTTGTTAATAAACCGGCTGCGAGAAAAGCCCTGCGTGAATTATCCTGCTTCATAATAAATTAATTTAATGGTCGGTTACCGTTTGATCCAGTTTTTTACATCCTGGTTAGTCGCTTTCTTCTTTTGGGGGGGAAGGGCCGCCATATCTATTTCTACTAGCTTTCCATCCTGGGTAAGCATCTTAACAGTTTGCTTTTTTGGTGGAGCAGGTTTGAAGAAATTTACGGCAGAAACTACGGCAGCCGTAGCAAGTCCCCAGCCTACAAATTTTCGGCGGGTTTGTGTTTTGTTATCTGAGCTCATGTTGTTGAATTGTAAATGATCTTAATAAAGAAAGAAAGCGTTTGAAGGGTGACTATCTAAATTAATGGTTTTGACATGATATTTTCCTGATAAGAATCAACTAAAGAGTTGAACAAAATCAGTAACCATAACTTCGTCTTTGCCACCCCGTTATGAAATTATCACAGAAGAAATCCTGGCTATATCATAAAAAAAACCGGGACTTAGGTTCCGGTTTTTTATTGGTTGATTTTTTCATTTATTCCTTTATTTTTTAAAACTACGCATGTAGTTTACGATGTTCCATATATCTTCTGCTTCAGGAAGTTTTTTCTTGAAGCTTGGCATATCGTCCCTTCCTTCAGAGATTTTGTAAAAGAATGCTCCGTCAGAATCCTTCTGAAAGGCAGCTTGAGAAAAATTACCAGGGTCAGTTTTTAACTGGGCTGCTTTAGGGCCGTCACCCAATCCGGATTTACCATGGCAGCTTTGGCAATGTTTAACCCAAAGCTCCTTACCTTCTTTCAACGATGCTGCATCTGATTTTACAGGGTTTGCTGTTTTGGCAGCTTTATCGGGTGCGATCCATGGTTTGGCCGGTTGCTGCATGGCTATAAAACCTGTGCTGATCAGCAAGAATCCGGCAGCAGAGACCATTAATTTTGTTGTCATGTTATTCATTTTTTCGTGTTGTTAAATGTAGTCATTTTTTTCAGACCCCACCCCTAACATCATGTTATTAAAAGTTCCAGAGGCGGGTGATATTAAAGCCTATGCAAAATTGTCCATCCCTGATATCATTCTCATTAAAGAAATTATTGCTTTGCGGAATGATGTTGTGATAATTACCTGCAAACACCTGGAAGGCATGCGCACTGGTAACCATCTCAAGTCCGAAACTTACATTTGGATGCGGGTTGTTCATTGGATGTTGAGTAAGTGGTTGATCGTAATTGATCATGAAATTTGTTTTATCCGTCAACTTATACCTGCCCATGAATGCAATCGCCAGGTGATCATTTTTCATCTTGCGTTGAATTTTACCATCGGCATCTTTATATCCTTCGATGTTGTTGTAATGAGAGATGCTTGGTGCTATCTGCGCAGAGAATTTTTCTGTGATCTTGCGGGCAATCAGCAACTGGTGAAAATATGATATCCTGTCGCCACCGGTTGCAAAATTTTCCTTTGGCCTGGTATCTATAACAACATTGCTGAACCAACTTATGCTCACAGGCCAGCCACCGGTTTTATCCTGCTTGATGATGGCATATTTTCCATTAACATCCCATTGCAGCCGGTCTTTGGTGAATCCCATACCTAATTGTAATTTATCTATGACCACATAACTGAGGCCGATGCGGATATTGGATGGTGCATACAAACCAAACAGATCTTTGTAACCATTATTAACTACACCAAACCTGTGTTGGATATCCATTTCAAATGTTCCTTTGATGGGAACCATCACGCTTTGGTTATCCTGGATCCAGTTGCTTTCGAATGTATTTTTAACCGGTTTCTTTTTAACCGCTACCGGTGCAGGTTTAGTACTGTCGGAGGTTGCATCCTGTGCCTGTAATTGTAAGCAGAACAAAGTTACCAGGCCCAGGCAGATGGAGCGCCTCAGAACGGGTATATGACAATGAAGCTTTTTCATAATTTCTTTTTTAATTGTTTTTAGCACCTTGTTTGATCCAGGCCAATACCAGTTGATTGATATTGGAAGGGTTATTGGCTTCACCAACAGGCATAGAAGTTGCCTTTTTTCCGGTGATCCAGAGATAGAGTGAACTGCTCTCCGGGTTTGCCAGGTCAATATAGTTGCCGTTAATTAATGTATTGTATACTTTATCCGCTGATAGATCGGGCTTGATACCCCCTGAACTGTGACAACCGCTTTTACTGCAACTTGCATTGAAAACCGGTACGATGTCGGTGGCAAGAAATACCTGCCGGGTAATCTCTTCATTGTTGGGAATGGTTACGGTAGTTACTTTATAACAACCCGTAACAACAACCAAACAGGAGGCAAAAAGGATCAATACTATAGCTATTAATTTCTTTGACATGATCTTTATTTTATTTATGAAAGAAAGAACAGCTGTTATTTTTTGAATGTCAGCATCAGGTTAGGTTTAATACCATGCTGATAGTTTGATTTATTCCAGATTGCTACACCAAAAGGCTGATCAACTTTGCTGCTGAAATCAATATCCTGTTTAAGTGCATCTGCAGTTTTTAATAACCTCCTGAATTCATATATCCAACCGGTACCTGTATATACAGCACTCATATCAATATCTGCACGACCATTCAGTACAGGTGCGATGATGTTTCCAGGGAAACATTTTGAACCAATGCCACCAGTAACAGGATCGCCTATACGCTGATAATCTGTACCAACATTCGGATCAATTGTACCACCATTGTATGATAATACACCAGTTGAACTTATTCCGGTAACCAAAACTGCAGGTCCGCCGGCAAGTGTGTCAGATGCTTTCAGGAAGTCGTAATCGCTTGCATTTGGTATGATCCATTTTGGAACATTCACATTTGACCCGGTACCATCCAATGGTAAAGCCTGGCGGTTTGAAATGGATCCCTGTGTTGCATCAGCAGTATAAGAAGGACGGAAAGGCCATGTAGATGATGTACCGGATACTACGAGATCATCAAAGTGCCGTCCATTTCCATTACCACCTGCGAGGCTTGTTACACCCGGACCACCAGCCCAATCCTGGTAGTTATCATCCATTTTTCCAAAAGCAAAACCCCTGTTAGGATGTGCCCACCACATGTCAATTTTCTCGTTCACACCATTGGTGTAGTGATTACCACTACTGGCATTTGATCTCATTACAGGAGGGGTTACTGAATAATCCATGTAAGGAGTGAATACATGGCAACTTGAATAACAGGTTTGAGAAATAAATTTAGGCGTAGAGTTATCAATATTCCAAAGGAAGGCAAGTTTATCTTCTCCAAAACCTTCCCTGGTTAAAATGCCACTTGCGTCAAATGTTTTTGCAGTTGGTTCCTGTGCCCAACGTTGTGTAGTTGGATTAAAATACCATGGCGCAGATTTTACATCTTTATTATTGTCGGGAACTTCAGCCAGGAAATAAATGTATTGATCGTCATACATTGAACGAAGTGTTCCTGGATAATCAACTCCAATATAACCGGAAAATAAATTGTTACCTGGATCAGGTACAGTTGCTTTAAAATTTAATTTGGTTGCACTTTCCCAGGCGGCTTCAATGGTACCATCAATGGAAGGTGCGGTGGTTACTTTTACAGATTGTAATTCAGTTGAATTCTCTGTCGCTGTACCTAGATCGATGATCTGGTCATTTTTAGTACAACTGTTGATATAACCGAGGGACAATACAATGGTTGCAATAAACCATGTGTATTTTTTGAAGCAGTTTCATATTGAATTGTTTATAATGAAATAATTTGTTAAAGAACTGGTATAGATGATTATCTAATCAGGTGCCAAGTTAGAAAAGGTACAACCCGGTATACCTGTGCATAATCAATTTTCATTGTGATTATAATCATAAATATTTATGATGGAAGGACTATAATTTTCATGAATTGTTTTATCAAACAACAACATCAGGGAATACATTCCCCATCCTGAGATAATGGCGGGAATATCGATCAGATGGCCGTTTCGGCATCAAGAATTTCAATCGTCTTTGTGTAAAATAAATATGCTTCCTCTGCAGATTCACCAATGCAAACCATGCCCATTTTTCCATATTGGGATAAGGCGCCGATCATGTGAAACATTACACCTTTCTGCGTAGCGCCATCAAAATGTAATCCATGAAACATCGCAATATCGATCAGGTCCTGGGCAGTGAGTCCTTTATAGGAATTACGCTGCACATTATCGGAAGCATAATAATAACGGCTTTGCTTATTGGCGGTTTCAAACAACCCTGTAACCGCATTATAATTCCCATTGGTTAAAAACTGCATCATGAGGAAAGGATGCGTGGTGCCTCCTTTACGCAGGTTTATTTCTATCGCATAATGCTTCCAGTTAGTACCTTCTTTTACCGAAACGAAATCGATGCTGAAGCGACCGGTAACACCCCTATCCCTTAACTCAAGCGCCACCTGCATGCCGAGGCGTGCGATCTCATTCCGGTATTCGGCATTGGCGGGGAAATGAGCTCCTGCAAACACCTGGGCATGCTCACCGGTAAGTTCCTGGTCGTGTGTAGAGATCACATCTACTGCTCCCATTGGATTGATCCTGCATTGCACCGATGGTGAACATTTGACCTTACCCTCTACAAAAGCTTCTACAATGCCACCCATCTGGTGAAATTTTTCCAGGAACTGTTTAGCATCCATTCCATTGGCCACTGGTATGATGACCTTATGCAGGTTTTGATGCATCCAGGTTTCCAACGAAGCTTTATCCGGCAGACTGGGATACCTGATAATGGCATTCCCATCTCCCGAAAAACCATCATTTAGTTTCAAAAGCACCTTCTGCTGATGAGGATACATTTCTTTGAGCGCAACAACGGCATGAATGATCTCTTCTGTATTCTTCAGGTCTTCCACTCCTGGCGGCATGGGTACACCGGCTTTTAAAAAAGCATGCCGGCTTCCACTCTTGGTACCGATATAAGAAAGAACCGGGTCGCAGCCATAAATGGGCATTCCAAGCCTAACGGCCAGCGTTCTTTCTGCATCTGTTGTATTAAAGCATGCCATATGCACCACATGACCGGGGGGTATGCTTCTTTTTATTCTTTCGACTAAGCGGTACCGTTGCAATACTTTTAGTGTTAACGGGATATTCGATGCATCATTGCAACTGAGCAAGGTGAGTCGTTCCCTTGCATGAAAGCCCGTAATGCCGGGCAGCAGATGAAGGTAATAATCAATGATCACGGGATCAATGGGCATGCTGCTTATATAAATAACATGTGCCCTTGGCATCCTTAATAACATCAACAGGCAAAGCAATCTTTCTTCGTAATACATAGCCCCATCAATTTTTGACAACACTTCTGCATCCAGGGTGAGACTGGGTATCACTACGATCGTTTTGGAAGCCAGGTTATCGGGGAAAAATTTTTCAAACTGCTGGTTAAATTCCGCCTGCAATTTTCCAAACTGCATCAACTCCTCCGGGGAGCCCGGTGTTAAAATGCAATCTGTGCTATGGTCAAATAAAAGTGCCTGCGTGTCTCTTATCTCCATATAAAAATGATTAGGTACACAAATTCCAGAAAATTAAAGCAGGAGGAAATGAGATTCGTCATATCAAAAAACAAACTATATCAGTATCCCGGAGAAAATTTTCCATGTCCCGAACCGGCCATGTAAAAAAATCCGGAGGATGCCTTCCCGTTCAAAGGATTCCATATATTTAAATCATCAAATTGTATTTCGGGTCAACCGTTTACTCGTCAAACTATCTGCATAATGAACAAGATTTTGAGTCAACAGAAAAGAATTGAATCGATCGATATCCTTAGGGGTATTGTAATGGTACTGATGGCGCTGGATCATGTTCGGGATTATTTTCACATCGGGGCCAATGTAGACAATCCCCTGAACCTGGATACAACAACACCTCTCCTGTTCTTCACCCGTTGGATCACCCATTTTTGTGCCCCGGTATTTGTATTCCTGTCGGGCGCTTCCATTTACCTGCAAAGCCTGCGTAAAACCAAAAAAGAACTTTCTGTCTTTTTAATAAAAAGAGGGCTCTGGCTGATTGCAGTGGAATTTATTTTGATATCCTTTGCCTGGTCATTCAATCCAAACTACCAGTTCATTTTCCTGCAGGTAATCTGGGCGATCGGCATCAGCATGTTGATCCTGGGCCTGTGCATTCGTTTACCCTATGCCGTTATTTTAACCATCGGGCTGCTCATTGTATTCGGCCACAACCTGCTCGATTACCCCGAAGCAGCACCTAACCTGCAGGCGGGTTTTTGGTGGGACCTGCTGCACCATTCAAGGTTCAGCGTGTATCCCTATTGGAATAACCATGCCGCCATTATTGCATACCCTTTCCTTCCCTGGACCGGTCTTATGATGCTTGGGTATTGCACTGGTATCTATTTTACTTCATCCGTGCAGCCGGCGCATCGCAGAAAAATATTGCTAAGGCTAGGCCTGGCCGTTATCGGGCTTTTCATTGTTGTTCGTTTCATAAATCTATATGGAGATCCGGTGGCCTGGTCAACCCAAAAAAACATTCTATTTACTTTCTTCTCTTTTATCAATGTAAATAAATATCCACCTTCGCTGATGTATATGTGCGTGACGATTGGCCCGGCCTTGTTGGTACTGGCCTGGATCGAAAACATACAAAACAGGTTTACAAATATCATGCGTACCTATGGCAGGGTTGCTTTCTTTTATTATATCCTGCACATCTATCTCATTCATCTTTTATCGGCCATCGCATTCCTCTCAAGAGGCCATAGCTTCAGCGATGCAACCAACACCGGCAATATCTTCCCCTTTTATTTTGTGGCCCCGGGCGAAGGCTATTCACTGGGCATCGTGTATGCGGTGTGGTTATTCGTGGTGATCTTGTTGTACCCGCTCTGCCGTTGGTACGACCAGTACAAAACGGCACATAAGGAAAAATGGTGGCTGAGTTATCTTTAATATACTTATAGAACAACCCCGGTCGTTTTTCAATCCATTTTTTACTCATTGATAGGAATTCCCTATTTTAGAAAAGTATTTTTCAAACTAAACTGGAACCACGTTGTTTCATGATTCAAAACTGACCGGCTGATGAAAAAATGGTTATTTGCCTTTTGTATCTTTATGTTTTCCATGAACGCTTCTGGCCAGGATGCATCTTCAGAGAACCTGCTGAAAAAAATCGCCGGGGAAAAAAACGATAGCCGCCGGATCGACCTCATCATCACCCTTTTCCAAGCTTACCAGGAATCGGATCCATTGCAGGATATGGAATATGCAAAAAAACTATTGCAGCAATCACACGATAACGATGATGCCGTTGGTGAAGCATTGGCCTTATCGGAATTGGGCTATGCATACAGGGCCCTGGGCAATACCGTAAATGGACTTGATTATAATCTAAAAGCACTGGCCACTGCCGAACAGGCCGACAATGATGAACTCATCGGGTATGTTAACATCAACCTGGCTCATTACTATAAAGACATGGCAGATTATAACAGGGCGATTGCCCTGTATCAAACAGGAAATACTTTATCGGCAAAAACCAAAAGTTATAAAGTGCAAAGCTGGGCACTGATGAACCTTGGCGAAGTGTATTACGCCATGAACAAAACCGATTCGGCGCTGATCTATTCCCAAAGAGCCTATGAACTTTGTATCAGCATAAAATATCCTGAATTCATCAGTTTTATTTGTTTGCAATTGGCCAAAGTGCATGGTAAACTGGGCAATGAATCCCTTGCGAAAAGTTATTACGAAATGGCGCTGAAGGAAGCCCATCATTTGAGATCGCCCAAATATGTGAACCTTGTATATTTCAACATGGCCAGGTATTACCATTCACTTCAACAGGAAGACACCAGTATTTATTTTGCAAGGCAAGCCATTCAAACTACGATCAATACAGCCTTTTCAAACATGAGTATGCGCCCGGCCAAATTGTTGGCAGAACTCTATGAAAAGAAGAACAGCGACAGCGCCTATAAATACGTAAGGATGTACATGATCGCCAATGACAGTTTATTTAATGCAAAAGCCATTCAACAAACTCAACTCCTCAGCTTTGAGAACAGCCTCCGCCAGCAGGAACTTGCTGCAGAAAAAGAAGAAGCAGCAGAAAAAAGATGGCAGAACATACAGTACGCATTAATTGCATTGGGCATTGTTTGTTTCTTAATGATATATTTATTGCTTAGCCATGGATACATCAGCAATACCAGGATCATTGAATTCCTGGGTATGATCGCCCTGCTATTGGTGTTCGAGTTCCTTAATTTATTGTTGCATCCTTTCATAGAAAAAATTACCCATCACTCCCCGATCCTCATGTTACTGGCCCTCGTTTGCATAGCAGGCGTGTTGATCCCGTTACATCATAAACTTCAGAAATGGGCTACTGAAAAGCTGGTCGAAAAGAATGTACGCATCCGGCTCGAATCTGCCCAAAAAACGATCAAAAAGTTAACAAAAGAAGTTCCACCAGGGACTGACAATCCTCATTCATAAATTCCAACGCATCAATAAGGTTTCCGGTACAATTCATGTAGTAATAAACCTGGCATTGCTGGTGGATTGCCCGCAGTAATTCAGTATATTTAATAAATAAATCATGTATCATGACTACATTTTACCTATCGCTCAAAAAGACTTTTTATATCATTGCCTGTTGCATGATGCCTCTTTTGATGGCAGCACAACCTCCTGTAATAAGCTACCAAACTGCGATCACCGGCCTTTCGGGGCCTGTAGACCTCGTGAATGCCGGTGATGGAACCAATAGGTTGTTTGTTGTAGAACAGGCAGGAAATATCAGGGTTTGGAATGGTACAACCCTAAGCCTTTTTGCCAACCTGGGTGCTACCGGCGCCAACATCATTTCCCTCGGCAGTGAAAGAGGATTGTTGAGCATGGCGTTTCATCCCGATTATGATGGAGTCACTAACCGCTATTTCTTTGTGTATTATACCGATCTCGCGGGCGACATAGCCATCAGGCGTTACCAGACTACAATCGGGAATATCAATACAGCCGATGTGTCGGCGAGCACGCTGATCATCACCATACCACACCCGGGTAATTCAAATCACAACGGTGGTAAATTAAATTTTGGAGCTGATGGCTACCTGTATTTTGCCACAGGCGATGGCGGAGGTGGCAATGATGTACCCAATAATGCTCAAACAGGAACCGTTTTGCTTGGTAAAATGTTGCGTATTGATATAGACAACACTTCAATAACGTATGGCAATTATGATCTTCCGGCAGCTCCGAATGAAAATCCTTACGTAACAGATCCTGCTATTGATGACCGTATCTGGGCGCTTGGTTTGAGAAATCCTTTCAGGTGGAGTTTCGACAGGCTTACCAATGATATGTGGATCGGCGATGTTGGACAAGGCGCACAGGAAGAGATCAACTTCCGTCCGGCGGGTTCAACAGGTAATGTTAATTATGGATGGCGTTGTTTTGAAGGTTATCCTTCCACTCCCGGCGTAGCCGATTGCAACCCGGTAAATTATGTTCCTCCCGTATACGACTACCCGAACCCTTCATCGGGAGCTTCGGCTGTTACCGGCGGGTATGTTTATCGCGGTAACGAATACCCGAATTTCAGGGGATATTATATTGCATCTGATGTGTATTCAGGTGATGTATTTCTTCTGTGGCCAAATGGAAGCGGTGGATTTGATTCTGCTGTACAATCGGCACTGGGCGTTAGTTTTATCGTAGCCTTTGGTGAAGCAGAAGATGGTACATTGTATGCAGTATCCCAGGGATCTGATGAAGTTTTTAAAGTGATCGCAACGGGTGGAACGGTATTGCCTGCCAAATTGGGCACTTTCATGGTCACACCCAGGAATGGCTTTAATGCAGTGAACTGGCAAACGTTATCAGAGATCAATACAGCCCGCTTTCACATTGAATATGGAAATGATGGCCGTAACTTCAGCCGTGTAGGAACAGTGAACGCTTCCAGGATCACCCAGGGAAGTAACTATCGCTTTAACCATGACATCGTTTCCGTCCAGGACATGTTTTACCGGCTGGCCATTGAAGAAGACAATGGTGCCATTCAATATTCTGAAATATTGCGCATCGGCGGCACCCGGACAAATGGCATCCGCGTGTATCCCAACCCGGTAGCGAATGGTATATTGAACCTGGAAGTATCACGGGAACCCGTAAACGAAATAAAGGTCTATCATTCAAATGGTACGGTCTTATTCAAAAAATCATTTGATCATTTCACCGGCAACAGCAAAATTTACCTGCCAAATTTACCCGCTGGGGTTTATATGGTGGAAGTAAGTGGTGACCGGGTATCACACAAAGAAAAGATCATTGTTCAATAAATAATTATGTGTTGTGCAATGATTAATGTAAAAAGCACTCAATTACTTTGAAATTCTTTTTGTGAATTTAAGGTTACTTTATGTTTTTCCATCGAAATCGGCTTCACTTTTCGGGCAAGTAAAAAAGTAGCATTAAAAAAATTGCCGGACCTAATTCATTTGGTCAGTGATTACATACTTTTCCCATCCTGATCAAATTAATCGGTATTAGTATAGTATAAGTAAGGAGCCTTGACTAAGCTTTAGCACTAAGTTTAACATCAGTTCCTTGTAAACGAAATTCGAATTTATTTTAAATACATAACCACAAAACGTTTTAAAAACAATGATGTCTTTTCTCTATGACTTTGTGTCACTGTGTTTCAAAATAATATTTTAATAGCACAAGAGGTTAAAGTCTAATGATTTTTGAATTAATATAAAAATTATTCCCATCAGTGATTCGAATAAAATATACTCCAGTTTTTAGCCTACTTAAAATAACACTTCCATCTCGTTCAATTGAGAATTTATTTCCTTTGCCTGACCAAAATATTTTACCAGACATGTCAGTAATTACACATGATAGCAGAGAAATATTGTCAATCGATTTTATTGATAGTGTAGTTGACGAATTAGAAGGGTTAGGATAAATTAATATTTGTGGATTGCGGGTTTCTAATATTTTATCTTTTTTACGAACATTACCCGGTTTAATTGATTGTCGGAAAGAATTATCACACCATAGAAAATCTTTCTCCAAAACCTCTGAAAGGTTATTGTTTTGCCAGCTGACATTCATATAATTAGTTTCATAAGCATGCTTGCCTGCAAGAGTGGGGTAACGGTTATCATCATTTAAAGCACCGCTCGGTACTAATTTAAAACAGGGTTCTGTAGCAGGTGAGCAATAGGTGACACGACCAAATTCATCTAGCGATAAAGAAAGTGCTGTAATATAGTTACCTGTGCCATTTGGTAAACTTCCGGTAAAACTTCCCTGCCAAGCTATTTGAGCTACATTACCAATTCCATTGTAAAAACCATATGAAACATTTGGGTTTTCATGATTAGTACTTTGTGGAACCGAGATATTTGCATAAACAAACTCTTCTTCGCTATTATTCGTGTAATTATGATCATAAAAATCTCCATCATGACAGGTTAAGCCAAGTATATTCTGATAAGATGAAACAGTGTTTGTTAATCTCCAAACAATTGTCCAATCTTCTTTAAAGTTTATATCACCAGAACAAGCTATTCTTGGACGACCAAATTCTTCTGTTATTGGCGTGCAATCTCTCTTATCTATTTCATTAATGTTTGTAATTGAACCACCCAAAATATCTGAAAAATCCTGCCATGAAACAACAAGAATAGATTTACTAACATCCAGATAAGTAAAATATGCTTTTGCAGAACCAAAATCATCTTCTGATAATGCAACATCAGCTTGTGTATAAGTATATGTGTTTGGCAGATCGGATAAGTTAGATGACAGTATAGGCCCAAAGGTATTTTCGGTTTGTCCAGCAATTGTTTTTAGAGTTCGCATTGTAGAATTAGGAGGAGAAGGCGAATAAATGGCAGGATCGTTTTCTTCAAGGACAATTACAAAATCGCCAATGGAATTAGCATCAATACGTATTCCATTTTCCCCGGGTACATTTGATGGGGTGTATATTGTTTGTGAAGATACAAATTGAAGACTCCCGCTGTCTATATTCCAAATATCAAATCTGAATTCTCCTAATGCAACATCAAAATAAACAATTAATATGTAATATTCTTTACTGCCATTATTGTAATCAACCACGATTGCCACATCAGGGCTTATTACATCACTAGTTGATTGCAGATCTTCCAAACCACTATTAGTGATGCTATTACAACCATCCGTAAAAGACCAACTAATGCTATTTGTCTGATTATCATTTATAGTAACTTTTAACTTTACACAATCATCTTCCCATACATCGTTTGCAGTTTCTCCAGTTGGCCCCGTTTGCGTAATACCTAATGAGCCATCTGAATATAGAATCGGGCTACAAATTGGATCTTGACTTTTAGAAGAAAGTACCAATAACGAGAAAGTAAAAAATAAAATTACTGACCTGAAATTTAAAAATGCATACGTTTTCATGATTGATTTTTTTTGATGGATTAAAAATTTGGATGTCTGTAGGAAAAGCGGGTAGGTGGGATTGATAGGAAAGAAAATACAAAGTAAGATTTTTACATCTCAACGTTTATTAAATAAATTTATAATATTATTTTAATTAGGAAAGTTTTTTATATATTTATTTAGGATTTTTTAAATGTTGCATTGAATTTCAATCAAATTATTATGCTATGATTGTATTGTCTAAACAAAATTTCATTTGTAGAGTCAGTCAATACGTAGTATTAATGTTCGTTTTCATTTTTCAAATATCAAGTGGTTTTTGTGGAACAGGAAACAACAGAATTGTAAATAATAAAATTATTACTGATGCACAGGTTGGGCCAGTCTACACGTTCAGGCATATTCCACTTTCGATGTTCTTCACCAAAAGAACCATTATCGTTAATGTTAACAACTTAGGTACAGAACCACTGGTAAATTTAACTGTTACTTTAAACATTACCGGGGCGGCAAATTTTTCGGATGTTAAAACCGTTAGTTCCCTTGCACCCGGAAGTTCAACCTTTGTTGAATTCGCAGAATTTGCTACTTACACAATGGGGATCAATACTATTGTAGTAACATTACCCGATGATGATGATAATTCCAATAATCAGCTAACTTATATACAGAATGTAAATCCAGGCCTTGTTAGTTTTGCTGAAGAAGCGCCGCCTTCTGGTAGTTATGGATACAATAGTGATATGGGAGGATTTATGTATTCCTATTTTTCAACTGGAATTTCTATTTATATAAATGCCATTCGAATACACATTTCTGATGATGTAAACAGTATTGGCAAAACAGTCAGGGCCATATTAGGCTCACCATTTGGTACCATGCAAGTATTATGGCAGTCTGCTCCACTCACAATTACAGCAGACCACCTCGGTAAATATTTTCAATTTAATATTGATCCTCCATATTTTAATACTCAAAGTGCAGCAATACGAGCGGGCTTACTTCAACCGATAGCGTCACAAGCTTATTTTCCAATCTCTTATCAAGATGAGATACCGAAACGCCCTGGAGATTTTAGTAATGTTTACCGTTATCTTGGAGGAAACAATTTTGGAGGTATGCCTTTTACGCTGCAGTCACGGTTCATGATACAGCTTCTGATGAATAACTATGTACTTCCGGTAAACCTGGTTGAATTTAAGGCTGTAAATAAAGATCTCGTTAATGAACTGAATTGGGTGAGTACACAGGAAATAAATTTTGATAAGTTTATTATTGAAAGAAGCATGAATGGTTATGACTATACAATAATTGGTGAACAGGAAGGAAAAGGAACTTCGGCAAGCCAGCAACGTTATAATTTTATTGATTCCAGGCCAGGCGATGGAGTCAATTATTACAAATTGAAAATGCAGGATCTGGATGGCAACTGCAAGTATAGTGAGGTGAAAAAAGTTATCGTTAAGTCGGGTATCCGTTTTACAATTTCGCCTAACCCGGCCAGTGATATGTTGCACGTGAAATACTATTCAAACCATACCGGCAATGTGAAATTTACCATCACTGATTTAAGTGGCAGAAAAATACTTAGCTCAACAAAATACCTGCAACGGTCAGCTGATAAGATCGATATTCCGATTGCAGATCTTTCGAAGGGAATTTATATTCTGCAAATGAATGATGATGCAAGTATCATTGCACAGGGAAAGTTTATTAAAATGTAATCTGTTGAGCTATTAAAAGAAGCTTGAAATTGTAAACTGTAAATGATCAGGAAACATAATTTGCGATTACAATGGTGAAAAGCCTAATAAAGGCTCTATATCGAAAAAAAGCACCTGCCCGTAGTTTCGAAGTAGAACCCGGGAGAGAATCAAAAAAGTGATATTCAAATCACAATAAAGTTTGAAAAAAATTGAGATTTATTAAATTAATCAATACCCCAACACGATTTTAGTTACCAACTTTATGATCTACAACCTTGCGGTCGGAGGCCTCTCTATATAATGACAACAAGACAAGCCACCGTGGCTTTAACCGTAGTAACTTCCGTTTTGGTCATTTCTACATTGGTATTGGATAATGATCGCCCAGGTTGGATCTGCGGGTCGGGCCTCCTGGTCACCGGCCTCATCCTGTTACCCATAGAGGTCCTGTTAACGATCGCAACTTTTAAATCACCCCATATTTCCAGCAGGCGGCTGTTTACATTACTGCTGCTGGGATGTACCCTGGGATATGCCTTTGGGTTGTTGGTATTTATGAAGGATTGTGGATAAACTGTCCATTATTTATGAATCCTACTCATCAGGTTAAATGAACACAACCAGCTTAATTATACATGACCCGCTACCAGGTTGCGTTTCAAGCCGATATCAAATCTGTCTTTAAAAAGCAGCCATTGGCAAATAAGGGGGTTGTTTCAATGGCTTTTGCGTAAAAAAACATAGTTTACAGGCAACAAAATGAACTGTTTGGGCATCTCAAAGAGAACACCCATTATATTGTTGAATAAATATCATTGCATGAAATTGTTGAAATCACTTTACCTGGCCGGCTTACTGATCTTTGGTTTGCTGCTCGGGTCGTGCCAGAAGGACCTGGATTATATCGTACCGGATAACGTGATCATCGGGCAGATCATCAATCCAAGCCCAGTACAGGCTTCTGTGCAGGGAAAAGTTCTGAATGAAAATGAATTACCGGTTGTTGGTGCTACGGTAAGATCGGGTAGCCAGACCACCACCACAGACAGCAGGGGATTATTCCGGTTTAATAACATTCAGTTGGATAAATATGCTTCGGTGGTAACTGTTGAAAAAAATGGTTATTTCTTAGGACTCCGTACTTTTTCCGCCAAAGCCAGTTCACTTGAATTTGTAAAGATCAAATTGATCCCAAAGGTTATGATCGGATCAATTGATGCATCGGCCGGGGGTTCCGTAAATCTTTCAAATGGATCTTCTATCAGTTTTCAACCCAATACCGTCATTGTAAAATCTACCGGACAGGCTTATACTGGTACCATCCAGGTATATGCAGCAGCCATTGATCCTACTTCTCCAGATATCACTCAAATCATCCCGGGTAGCTTCCAGGCAATCGATGCCAATGGTTTCCGGGTAACCCTTCAATCATTTGGAATGGCGGCTGTTCAGCTCGAAGGGTCAGTTGGCGAATTACTGCAGATCGCAACCGGTAAAAAGGCAAAACTGAAACTTAGCATACCGGCTTCATTGCAGGCTTCAGCACCTGCCAGTATACCAATGTGGTCGCTGAATGAAACTGATGGATTGTGGAAAGAAGAAGGCAATGGAACTAAGACAGGAAATTTTTATGAAGGCGATGTATCCCATTTTTCCTTCTGGAATTACGATATCGGCAACAACAGTATTTTCCTTGAATTTACACTGAACAATGCCAATGGCCCCCTGCCCCATACCCTTGTAAAGATCACCCGTACAAGCAATGGATCCTTTTCTTTCGGGTATACAGATTCAACAGGGCATGCTGGCGGACTGGTGTTCAGCAATGAACCTTTGTTACTGGAAGTACTGAGTAATTGCTACCAGGCAGGCTATTCACAAAACATCGGTCCTTTCTCTCAAAATACAAACCTGGGTGCCATCAATACAAACCTTGCCCAATCTAATCTCCTGACCATTTCGGGTGTAGCCCTGAATTGTAACCAGGAGCCGGTAAGCACTGGCCTGGCGATGATCTACTTTGAAGGACAGCAATATAACAGCAGCATCAGCAACGGTAATTTTGGTGTAACCATCAGCCGATGCTCAAACAGTACAAGTATTATTGAAGTAGTTGTGTTGGATAATAATTCTCAACAGCAAAGCATCACGTGGACAGGTACTGCCTCTTCCGGAAATGTACATACAGATACACTCCGTGCATGTGGAATTGCCGCCAATGTAGAATACATCGATTATATGGTAGATGGAGTGAATTTTCATATTTCATCCGACCAGGGCGATAGTATTATGACATCGAGAGGTATTGGTACAGGTGGACAGTTGACACATAATTTCATTTATGCAAAAAGGTTTAACACGCCAAACTACCTGATCAATCTGGATTGGGAAGGTACTACTACCGGAACATTTGACCTCGATTTCACTTCAATAAATCAATACTTCCTTACCGCTGTGCATGCCAGCAACGTATTTACAACGGTAACGATTACCAGCTTTGGACAGATCGGACAGTTTATGGAAGGTACTTTCAGTGGAACAGGTCTTGAATCGGGTACATCCGTTGCACATTCAGTGTCCGGATCGTTCAGGTTACGACGGAATTAACAAGCAATATAGGAATCGAAAAAGGCCATGATTGTTCATGGCCTTTTATTTTGAGAAAGATTATGGGTGATCAATCATTACAATACAAGCTGATGATACAGTGCATTTAATTTTTCAGCAGCATCTTTACAGAAACCAGGGTGAACCCTGGAGGTTTGCAGTACGGTGCTGCGCATGGCCGTTAGCCAGCGAAATCTTTCTGCCAATGGAAGTTTACCGATAGGGCCTGCATCACTACCGCCCAGGCATATACGCTCAAAACTCTCCAGGTTTTCTTTCAATACGGAAAGATCAGTTTTTTCGCAAAGCGCCAGCAGCCTCTTATCATCTACCTGGAATAACATACCCAGGAAACGTTGTTTGGCGCAATACAGCACCACCCCCACGTTGAGGAATTCTTCCCGCTCTACCCTTGGCACGTAGCGGATCACGGCATACTCAAATAAGTCCTGCTCTTGCATGTTGTGCTTCTTTTACAAATTGAGTGGAATGGGCTACCCTGTTTTCCAGGAATCGGGCGTAGGCATTTCTGTGTTCATGTTTATCATCTTCAAGCCATTCATCCGGTATCAATGCTACAATATTTTTGATAAGTTCGGGTTTCAATACCTGTCGCATTTGTTCATCTACCTGCCCTAGTTCCGATGCAAAGGGCAGCAATACATGATCTTTGATATATGGAAAAGCGGCGGTTGCTTTATCTTCCCAATGCAGGCCCCCATGCTGGTAAAACAACGCTGCCCCATGATCGATGAGCCAAAGTTCTTTTTTCCAGATCAGCATATTGGTGTTCCGGGAAGTTCGGTCTACATTGGCCAGCAGGCTATCCAGCCAAACAATTCTTGAAGCCATGGATGAATCTACTGTAGTTACATTCGGATCGAAACTCACTGCCCCTGACAGGTAATGCAGCGCCAGGTTGAGTCCCACACTGGCTTTGAGCAGATCCTGTATCTCTTCATCCGGTTCGGTTCTTCCAAAAGCCTCATCCAGCCTGGCAAAAACAAGCTCAGGAACTTTTAAACCGAGCGCCCGGGCGATCTCCCCGCCGATCAATTCAGCGATCAATGCTTTATATCCCTGTCCTGCTCCACGGAATTTCAGTACATATAAATATCCATCATCTGCCTCAGCAATGGCGGGCATAGATCCTCCTTCCCGCAAAGGCGTAACATAGCGGGTAACCTGTACCGTACGAAGATCGTTATTGGCTTGCATCTGTTTGATTAATTTGAAAACGGGCTTTTCAGATGAGTTCATTAATGAAGTAACATAAAACTCCCCTTCTCATCCAATGGCCTGCCCCTGTAAAGATAACGGCAGATCCATACATAAACCCCCGACACCTGCAATTTGCCTTTCCAGCTGCCATCCCAGCCTTCATTTTCGGTTCGGGTAGTAAATACCTGTTCGCCCCAGCGATTATAAATAGTAAAATATACCAGGGAAGATGAACCGGGCAAATGTGGCCTGATCACAGGATTCACCTGGTCACCGTTGGGCGTAAACGCAGATGGCAAATAAAAGCCTGTACCATAAGTGGTGGCTGTAGCCAACCCCGGTGCGCTTAATCCGCAGGATTGCGCATTTCCTTCAGCGATCACTTCTATCTGCACGGTTTCAGAAGCAGATAGACCTGTAACGGTATAACTCGTAGTCGTACCCACCACAATAAAATTTCCCCCATTCACCGAAACCTGGTAACCCAATGCTCCGGTTATTGGTACCCAATTAAAAACAATGCTTCCGGTTGTAATGGTTCCCGTGGTTATTACCGGTGCCGGAAGTCCCGGCTTTATACTAACGGCAACAGGTATACGAACAGATGCACAGCTCCCCTGTATAGCTTCCAGGTAGTAAGTTGTTGCCGCTGAAACAGGCGCTGTTTGAAATGTGCTCCCGGTAAATAAAGAAGTGCCACCGGTAGCGACATCATACCATTGATAAGTATACATGGTAGTTTGAGGATTGGTAACCTGCAAGCTGGCAGGTTGTCCCAAACAGGCGGATGCAGCTGCTGCTGCTGGAATTAATACAGCAATCGTATCTATTAACACCCGGATACGATTCCCTGCACATCCCGTCCCTACGATCTCCACATACACAGCGGTATCGGCATTCACCGGGTTGGGGGTTGTGAAAGAAGTACCTGTTCCCATCGGAACCGTTGAGCTGCTGCTGGCAAACCATCCATACACATATGAACCAACCGGGTTTACTACGTTGAGTGTGGCAGGGGTGCCGGCACAAACCCTCACTGGATTTACCTGCAACGGCAGCATTGCCGTAATGGTCACGGGAACGGGTGTACGAATACTGCTGCATGTTCCGTTTACGGCTTCTACATAAAATGTAACGGGACCATTAACTACAGGAATGGTATAGGAAACACCTGTCGCAACAGCCGTTCCGCCGGTAAGCGTCGAATACCAATTATATGTATATGCTGCATTGGGAGTAAGTACTTCCAGCGTAGCCATTGAACCGGCACAAACAGAAACGGGATTGGCCGAAGGGGCTGCTGGGGCAGAGGGTGTATTCAATGTAACCGGGTATTGCGACTGGCAGCTGCCCTGGCTGATAGTAAGTATATAGTTACCACCTGCAACATTCTGCAGGTTGGCAGTGCTCTGCCCGGATGGATTCCATGAATATGTAAACGGAGTATTTCCCCCACTAACGGTAGTGGCTACACTCCCACTGTTTGGGTTTGTACAAAGCGGGTGCGTAACAACTGTATTCACGATCAATGTATCACTTGAAAAACTATAATATTCATTGTGATTGAATGTAACCGGTGCAAATAATTTTCCATTGGCAGCGGTAAGCGGGATCAAGGTAGTTGCTCCCGGCGGAAAGGCTGGATTCGCCGATACCAATAAATTCTTTGTATTCGCTGGTACAGCTGCCTGGTCAACGGAAAGCGTTACAGCTCCCACCGTTCCGGTTTTACTTACTATCCAAACCCTTTGCATGCGTTGTCCCTTCCCATTGAATATGC